>NZ_JBQSVC010000108.1:0-202 GCF_052376035.1 Halomonas sp. AOP7-E1-9 | reverse complement strand
CACCGATTCACTGCCCACCGCATCGTTTAGCGAAACCGTATCGTTCTTGTTTAAGGTCATGGCGCCCAATATTGCCAAGGGCGTCATTATTCGCCGCCCAGGCGTTATGCACGTTGCTGAGCGATGGGCACTGGACAAGCGCTCCATTAAACAAGTACAGGCGTTTAATAATAAATATGGAAAGGGCCCGCTACTTTTTAAA
>NZ_JBQSVC010000107.1:0-257 GCF_052376035.1 Halomonas sp. AOP7-E1-9 | reverse complement strand
GCTATTTGGTTTTGAAATAGATCAATGCTGTTCGCATGAACATGAAACTGTTGAAAAGCGCCGCCACAAAGCCGAAAAACAAGCCATAAGTCGATTTAAACTCAACGCTGAGAAATACGACCAAGACGGTAGCCAGAGTCATTGAGAAGAAAAATGCAGACCAGTTGGGGCTGTTTTTCATGGGCTTTACCCTCTTTTCATTTAACTTTTGTGCTTGTTGAAGATTCCGAGAACCCCGGCAGGATTGATCAGAAAAA
>NZ_JBQSVC010000106.1:0-258 GCF_052376035.1 Halomonas sp. AOP7-E1-9 | reverse complement strand
TACTACTGTGTCATAAACATCGTGATCGACTACCCAACGCTATCATGATCGCCTGATTTAGCTCCCATCGCAGGGTGGCGATGGAGTTAACCACGTGGCGTTGTGCGCGTTTTATGACCCCGCGCCCAGTAGCCTTCGGATACGGCAACTGTCTGGCAGGGGCTGATTTTTTTTTGATCCCCACAACGTAGGCGCTCCATGACCAGAAAACCGTATGCGACCGTACACAGAGTGGCGTGGTGGTGAAACCCCCGCCAA
>NZ_JBQSVC010000105.1:0-276 GCF_052376035.1 Halomonas sp. AOP7-E1-9 | reverse complement strand
CAAGGCGTCGTGTCGAACCTCCAAGGGAGTGAAATAATCATGGGCATACCTGGCGCCATTAAGGGCAGCTGCTCTTCAAAATCAGCTATCGGCCGAGGCTGTGTGAAAACGTTAGATGAGTCCTGAGCCAGCCAAAAAGTGATCCCGAATGGTGCTCTCTCGCTCATTCTGAGGCTTCTCCATTATAAAACTTCTCTAGTTTTCGCGTACGGCAACTCTATTCTGTAACGTTCGGGTGTTTTCACACAGCCTCGGTCGTCAGATGTCATGGATCGG
>NZ_JBQSVC010000104.1:0-283 GCF_052376035.1 Halomonas sp. AOP7-E1-9 | reverse complement strand
GAAAGCTGGCTTGTTGGCTTCGATGAACCAGAAGTAAGCGTTGCGTTTTCGCCTTGTTCAGTTCCCTTGGTTGATACATCCTGGGTGCGGCTACCAGATGTTGTCTGTGGTGTGGCCGGAGTGGATGGTCCAATACCGATTCCCATTCGAGTACCTCCTTATCGTTTTTTGAACCGCCATCAATGATGTGGTCGGTGATAATGATCGAGTCACTGCCTCTTTCTCGATGCCTCTATGAGTTATCGGCATTGAAAACTAAAAATTAAGTAAATATTGCTTTTTT
>NZ_JBQSVC010000103.1:0-311 GCF_052376035.1 Halomonas sp. AOP7-E1-9 | reverse complement strand
CGCTAGAAAAGTGTGGAATGTCTCCCAGCGAGATTTCAATGCGTTTGCACTAGTACTACTGTGTCATAAACATCGTGATCGACTACCCAGCGCTATCATGATCGCCTGATTTAGCTCCCATCGCAGGGTGGCGATGGAGTTAACCACGTGGCGTTGTGCGCGTTTTATGACCCCGCGCCCAGTAGCCTTCGGATACGGCAACTGCCTGGCAGGGGCTGATTTTTTTTTGATCCCCACAACGTAGGCGCTCCATGACCAGAAAACCGTATGCGACCGTACACAGAGTGACGTGGTGGTGAAACCCCCGTCAG
>NZ_JBQSVC010000102.1:0-326 GCF_052376035.1 Halomonas sp. AOP7-E1-9 | reverse complement strand
GCGAATCCGTAAAGTACGCATCCGCTGCCGGGGACGCCCAGCGTTACCAGCGGCGAAGAAGGTGAAAACCTTCGGTTTGTCAGGAAGTTAGCGAAGTTTTAATCGCTCGCTTCATTCGCTGAAAACAGCGGTTGACAAACATCAGGAAGTGCGTAGAATACGCCTTCCTCGCTGAGGCAAGCGGCTCCGGTCATCGAGTCGAATGTTGGTAGCCTCAAGCGAAACAGCTCTTTAACAATTTGATCAGGTAATTCATGTGGGCGTTTGCCGATGAGGGTGGCAAGTCACCAAATATCAAGGCAAGCGCACAAGAAGAATTTTCGAAT
>NZ_JBQSVC010000101.1:0-331 GCF_052376035.1 Halomonas sp. AOP7-E1-9 | reverse complement strand
GCGTGACGAAACAGATTTCCGCCATACGCAAGAGATGATCAATGTATTGAAGGAGTGGGAAGATGATGGTAAGTGCGATCTCTATTTCTTTGATGAGGCCGGTTTCTCGCAATCATCGTCACTACCTTATGCATGGAGCCCGATAGCCAAGCCTTGGGAAGTCACTGCCTACCCACATAGCAAACGGCTGAATGTACTGGGTTTTCTCACCAGAAAAGGTGAGTTTTTTCACCACATGACCACCGACTCTGTGACCACTGAGACCGTTATAGAAGCCTTTGATCAGTTTGCGGCACATAAAGACCCTGACTCCTTCACCGTCGTGATACTG
>NZ_JBQSVC010000100.1:0-384 GCF_052376035.1 Halomonas sp. AOP7-E1-9 | reverse complement strand
TTCAATGAACAGTGATAAAGCGACGTCTAAAAACGTGCGACTTATCAATGGTCACAAAACAAACAAACGGCGTTGGATAAAAACCAACATAATGGTGGAGCCAAGCGGGATCGAACCGCTGACCTCCTGCGTGCAAGGCAGGCGCTCTCCCAGCTGAGCTATGGCCCCATTTTAGACACTTACCTCTCGGAATTTTATTCATCACAAGGCATTTTATGGCGAAGCATAGCCTGCTATGCGAGTCATAAAATAACGCAGAGATGGATAAAATTTGGTGGGTCTGGGCAGACTTGAACTGCCGACCTCACCCTTATCAGGGGTGCGCTCTAACCAACTGAGCTACAGACCCAAGAGGGGATCGTGCTTAAACCGTTTGCTCTATGA
>NZ_JBQSVC010000099.1:0-427 GCF_052376035.1 Halomonas sp. AOP7-E1-9 | reverse complement strand
CTGGCGACTAACGCCCACCGAATGTCGTCCTTTCTTGCGAATACCGGTGTCATCGATAATCCAAAAAGGCGTCGTATCGGGGGACAGCAAGTAGGGTAGCACCTGCTGCGCCACGCCATTGAGCATCCCTCGGTCAGACCATCCAGAGCGAGCCACCAGGTGATGCAGCGACTGATGACAGGCTTGAACGTTACCCGGATCGACACTGGCGGCGATGGGCTCGACACTCTTGCGTTCCAGCGGCAGCATCAAGCCACGACAGTAATTCTGAAAACCCTTCACTCGATCAGCATGGCCCAGGCGAGGTGCTAGCTCATCAAGATACGTCTCGAAGCGGTCGTGAAGTGCGTCGTTTACCATAATGCGAAATCGCTATACAGATGACACAATACGTATTGATAACATATCTATTTATGACACAGTAGTA
>NZ_JBQSVC010000098.1:0-445 GCF_052376035.1 Halomonas sp. AOP7-E1-9 | reverse complement strand
GGTGCCCTCAATGAGCGGCGTATCCGCTTACAGCTATAGCCTTTTTTTTAACGCGCGCCGCAACGTGTCCTGGCTGACGACGTTACCTGTCTTCTCTTGAAACCTGGCATGGAGGACAGGCAGTTGATGGGGATACTCTTCAACCAATTGCTCTAACACAGCAAGATCACTCTCGCTGAGAAGATGGGGGCGTCCTTCGCGAGGCTTGTCTTGAAGACCTTCAATACCGTCTGCTTCCCATTGGGATAACCACGTCGATACCGTATCGCGCTTAACCCCGATAATATCGCGAACCTGGTTAATCGTATGGCCTTTGTGGTTGAGCAGAATGGCGTGAGCCCGACGACGTAACGCTCTCTTTTCGCCGTACTGGTAGGCTTCATTTAAGAGACGTTGCTGGTCAGGTGTTAAAGAAACGAAACGTAAGCGCCGAGACATGGTTCTG
>NZ_JBQSVC010000097.1:0-479 GCF_052376035.1 Halomonas sp. AOP7-E1-9 | reverse complement strand
TCATGGGCCTTCACTATTGCTTGCCGATCGGCGTTCTGCTCCACCCGGCACAGCGTCGACTTGCCTGCCAGCGTATCCTCTTCACCGAGCGCTGTCTGAAGGGCCTGATCATAGCGCAGGGCCTCATGGTCGTTGAAATCTTCATAGCCAGCGGCGACACCGAACACCCGCTGACGAACCAACGTGTCGAGCTTATGACGAACCTGTTCCGGTGCGCGGGGATCATGAAGCACGGCGGCCAAGCGGCGTGTCAGGCGATGCTGTTTATCGACTTCACGAAGCAGGAGTAATCCGGCGTCCGACGTAATGTGGCCCCCGGAGAAGTCGGCTTCAATTTGGCGGCGTGAGAGTGGCGAGAAGGTCAGCTTTTCAGGTACCATTTTGGAAGCGGCTGTTGGTGCTTGATGGATTGGTTAGGTTCTTGAAATCATAGCACTTTCAGCCGCTTTCTTTTATACCCTGTGAGAAATCCGGGCTAG
>NZ_JBQSVC010000096.1:0-503 GCF_052376035.1 Halomonas sp. AOP7-E1-9 | reverse complement strand
TGTGCCCTCAATGAGCGGCGTACCCGCTTACAGCTATAGCCTTTTTTTTAACGCGCGCCGCAACGTGTCCTGGCTGACGACGTTACCTGTCTGCTCCTGAAACCTGGCATGGAGGACAGGCAATTGATGGGGATACTCTTCAACCAGTTGTTCTAACACAGCCAGATCGCTCTCACTGAGGAGGTGCGGGCGTCCTTGGCGAGGCTTGTCTTGAAGACCTTCAATACCGTCTGCTTCCCATTGGGATAACCAGGTCGATACCGTATCGCGCCTAACCCCGATAATATCGCGAATCTGGTTAATCGTATGGCCCTTGTGGTTGAGCAGAACTGCGTGAGCCCGACGACGTAGTGCTCTCTTTTCGCCGTATTGGTAGGCTTCATTTAAGATACGTTGCTGGCCAGGTGTTAAAGAAACGAAACGTAAGCGCCGAGACATGGTTCTGAGTTTTACTCTGATGGACCTTTGTTTATTATGCGCGATAATTTATGCAGAAGCACTTA
>NZ_JBQSVC010000095.1:0-632 GCF_052376035.1 Halomonas sp. AOP7-E1-9 | reverse complement strand
TTTCAGAGCGATGGTATGCGTAGCCTGCATAGAGCGTTGCTTGCGAGCCAACTTTTCGTACAAAGCCTAGGTGTGGTTTTACATCTTATCTTTATATATTTTTATTTTCACTTAATTGGGCGTACCGATCTTTTTATTGCCTCCCTGACGGAAAACAATTCTTTTGTATATCTTATAGCGTTCGGGACAATATTTGGCATGGTAGCGTTTGTACTTTTCTCCATCCCATCATTTATATTAATACTCTCTAACCACATGTTTAGAGCCTACATTCCATCTGGAAAAGAAAAAAAGTACAAAAATTTCCTTTTAGTTTCTTCTGTATCTTTCGTGATAATCATCTCCCTTTCTCTACTGCTATCAATTTACTTCAAAATAGAAATTGGTGATAACTTTTATTCTTGCCTATCGCTTCTTTTAATTTCTGCATTCGCCTATATTTCACTAAGGAAATATATTAAAAAGCACATAAAAAAAGATGAACTAAAACACCATAATACCATGAAGGTAAATTTGGAGAGATTAGGCGTTTCTGCTTTATCTGGTTTCTTTGTCCTGTGCGCCTCTCTATACACAATATTTGTGGCCAAAGCAACTTTGCAATTAAGTGCTTGGGATGGAAGCAATTATGA
>NZ_JBQSVC010000094.1:0-717 GCF_052376035.1 Halomonas sp. AOP7-E1-9 | reverse complement strand
GAGCCGATGCACTGCTCAGCCAGATTACCGGCCAAGGCTACCATAATAACCGAGCACGATACGACGCCGAAGTGCCCAACACCGATGACCCAGAACTCTTGGAGCGAGCAAAACAGGCCACCTCCTTTGTTAATGGCAGAGGTAGCAATCCCTTTAGCGGCTTGTCTCAAGATCAATTAGTACTGATTATTTATGACGATAGCGGAACATTTACGGCCAATGAGCGACGTGCAGCTTGGCAAGAAGATTATGACCAGCGACAGGAATGGAAACAGGCAGTTATAGCTCGCGGAAAATTGGAGTACAGCCAAACCGGGAAAATGACCGAATTCTTTAAAGAAGTGCTGGGTAATTACAACGAGCTGCCCCCTATCATGCAGGCACAATACCCCGATTTCTATGCACCACGCCTTGAACACCTGATCGAGATGGATTTCAACTTTATGACCCACCGCGCCGAAGGCAAAGGGGCTCCTGAAGATATTTTTGAAATATTAATGTCCAGTGAAGACTTCGCTAACCTTGGTAAACGCTTTGTTAACTCAAAAGTTTAATCAGAGTCTACTGAAGACTTTAATCGTATAAATAACGAAAACGCTGCTAAGCGGAGCTTTATATCAACACATCAAAAAAATAGTAGCCAACAAGCCCCTCTAATCGCAACTCGATAAAAATAAAATAATTCGCAGCAAAAACTTTTTATGTTAAAAATGCACA
>NZ_JBQSVC010000093.1:0-755 GCF_052376035.1 Halomonas sp. AOP7-E1-9 | reverse complement strand
TTGCGCCCCTCGTAATGCTTCAGTCCAAACTCCTGCTTGAGTTCCTGATAATCTCGTTCGATGCGCCAGCGTCCTTTCGCTGTCGCCACCAGAGTGGTCAGTGACGTATCTTCCGGCAGATTGCTTAACCAATACTTCGCTGGCGCGGCGTCGCTTTGGGGCCATTCGATCAGCAACCACTCCGGTTCGCGCTTCTGCTGGCCGCGCGCCACACGCACTCGGACAGCGGTAAACCGGGAGCACAACGGCTTGTTGGTACCTTCCCGCCAGGTGATAGCCTGATAGGCATTGGCATCCAGCGACTTGGCCAGTGCTTGTGCCGACACTGGGTGATGCTCCGTGGTCTGCTGCCATCGTGTCGGCGGTCGCCCCAGGCCGGACCACTTCGGAGGCAGAGGCTCACTGCCAGGCGGCCAGACACTGATACCCTCCGGCACGTCAACGCAATAACTCAAGCCCCATTTTGCAAGCTGTTCTCGCCAGGGCGTCACTTTGCCGTAAGCCGCATCTGCCAGCACGATACCGGGCGTGATACCAGCCTCCAGTGTCTCGCGCACCTGCTGCAGGGCGATCTCCGGTTTGGTGGCAAAGTCGATCTCTTCTGGCACGCCAGCGCGGCGACAGCGCGCCGGATCGTTTGTCCATGATGTGGGCAAATAAAGCCGCCATGCGACCGGCAGGCTGGCCTGTTCGGTCGCCACCGATAGGCTAACGGCGACCTGACAATTGTCCTGTTTACCAATCTCACCGCAGTA
>NZ_JBQSVC010000092.1:0-767 GCF_052376035.1 Halomonas sp. AOP7-E1-9 | reverse complement strand
GGTTTATGGGGGTCTGCCTGAATGATCGCGACAATGCGGTCAACCGCTTGTTGCAAGCTTTCCCAACTTGCCGCCGCATTTTCGATGCCAAATATACCACTTAATGGACTATGGCGCTGCTCCAGCTCCTTGTCCGTGTAAGCACCCTCATCAATCAAGTAATAGCGCAAGTGCGGTTGGTAAGGCTGTAAAAAGATGGGTGGTTTAGGCTGCACCATGTCGTAGACATCATGCTTGGCCGTCCAGCGCTCTGTCCCGTTATACAACACAACAGGGAACACGGGCGGCAAGCCTTTACCGGGCGTGGTCGCTTTCGCTTTTAGCAAATGGTCATAGAAGCAGGCAACGTAGTGCATCAGCCGAATGGGCATCGTGCGATCTACACTGGATTGAAACTCAAGTAACAGGTAGAGGTAGACCTCCTGGATAGCCCCTTGCCAGTTCACCTGCACCGACCAGACCAGATCTTCAAACTTCTCTTCAAAAAGCGGTGTGATGTAATTGCCACTATGGAGTTTTAATGTGCTGAAATCCATCAGCTCAGAGATTTCTGGCGGGGCAAAGCCTTCAAGCAGTTGTTGAACAAATTCAGGGTAGCTGAAAAGTTCTTTATAGCCAGTGTCGTAGTGATTTGCCATGGGCCCTCCTGCGCAGTACCGGGGATGTTAGCACGGCCGCGCAAGGGCGATCACTTTTGAGGCCTGGCAAGACAGGTTGTAGAAGCTGAGTTACTCGGCGATGGCGGCGCTAGCCGCCCTTGCTCAACC
>NZ_JBQSVC010000091.1:0-866 GCF_052376035.1 Halomonas sp. AOP7-E1-9 | reverse complement strand
CTCTGAAACTGCTCGCTAATTTTTCGTAGCGCGTTGCAAATCGACGTAACTCTTTAAGCCATCCAAAGCAGCGTTCTACCGCGTTTCTCTGGCGGTATCTGTGCTGATCAAAACGCCTCGGCAAACCAGGGCGTGTCTTGCGATGCATTTGACGTTGCGCAATAACGGGTTTTATACCGTGCCTGTCACAGTAACGGCGCAGTTCATCACTGTCATATCCTTTATCAGCGACCACGTAGCGGCTACGTTTGCGAGGCCTTCCAACACGGCCTGGTAGATAAACACTCTCCAGCGTCGAGATGAAATGTCGAGAATCAGCCTGCTGTCCTGGAGACAGGGTAAATGCCAGCGGCCAACCATGGGAATCACATACCAGGTGGATTTTTGTCGTTAAACCACCACGACTACGCCCCAATGCGTGATCTACCGGTTCTTCTGAGCCCCCTTTTTGCCGCCTCCTGCGGCAGCGCGGGTGGCACGTATCGAGGTCGAATCAATCATCCACGTATCCAGATCCATCAGTCCATCTTCACGCAGCCTGAGCTGTAAGCGAGAAAGGATAGCTTCAAACGTGCCATCATCCCGCCATTTTCGAAAGCGCTCATAGGCAGTTGACCAGGGACCATACCGCTCGGGTAGATCTCGCCATTTGGCACCAGAACAGAGCACCCAGAAAATACCATTGAGGACCTGCCGGTCATCCCGCCGGGGCCTGCCCATCACCTGAGTTGGCGACACAATATCTGTAATCTGCGCCCAGTTCTCATTGGATATCTCGTACCGGCCAACCATAATTCATTTCCCCCTATGCTTCTATTGCATGGGAAAACTTAGCAGATATCACTTTTCGTACAAAACCTAGAAGA
>NZ_JBQSVC010000090.1:0-885 GCF_052376035.1 Halomonas sp. AOP7-E1-9 | reverse complement strand
TTGATATATCTGGGATTGCTGTAGCTTTGCCGCCTAATTTTGCTAGGCGAGTAGCATTTTGGATACGCACATAGGCTTTTAAAGCTTCATGAAAAATATCTGATGTATTATCCAGCCCAGGCTCAGCTGCATTTAAAGCTTGTTCGTATAGCTCATCGTCAATGTCGATACTTATTTTCATGATCAACTCCTTGAGTCGAAAATCAAAATGACCATGCTTGGAAGGGTAGGTGTAGTGGTTTAAAGGAAGCTACTAAGCAATCTTATTTGCTGCGTTATGTCGGTTTGCTATAAGTAGATTATCCTGCATGTTTATTTGCTGTGCGAAAAGTTCAACAATGTCTCGTGCATGATCTGGCCGTAAATGGGCGTAATACTTGATAGTTGTCTGGATATCGCTGTGTGCCATTAACTTCGAAACAGTCAGTAAGTCAGCGCCAGCCATAACCAGTTGGGACGCGAAGTTGTGGCGAAGTGTATATAGAACTAGGTCATTTGACAGGTCGGCAAGTGATCGTATTCTTGCCCACGGCTTTTGCATGGCTGTTCTATCCATTCGCTGCCCATTGCGCTGAGAAGCAAACACCAAGCCTGTCTTCGGTTCGCCCAGTTGCTGGTGCCAGATGGTTAGTATATTAAGGGCCGCTGAGGATAAAGGGAAAGTCATTGGCTCACGGTGATGATGCGCCGTTTTTTCTATCACCTTGCGGATCGTGCCAAAGGTGAGATTGACGTGCTCCCAGCGAAGGCCAGTTATGTCGCCGGGCCTAAAGCCGGTATAATACATTGTCAAAATCCATGGCTTAACGTGATCAACATAAACTAAGCCATCCAAATCGAGTAGGTATGATTTCCCATGGGCGCGACTGCGGCGACGCTGCTCTC
>NZ_JBQSVC010000089.1:0-1087 GCF_052376035.1 Halomonas sp. AOP7-E1-9 | reverse complement strand
GTTGCTGTGGCATCACTTCATTGAACAGCATGACGAACCACCAAAGGAGATCGTGCTGGACTTTGATGGCACCGACATCCCCGTGCATGGCGAGCAACCCGGCAAGTTCTTTAACCGTTATTACGATCACCACTGCTACTTCCCACTGTATGTCTTCTGTGGGCGCCACTTACTGGTGAGCTATCTGCGCACCAGTGACCGCAGCGACAGCCGCCATAGCTGGGCGATCCTCGCCTTACTGGTACGCTTTATCCGTCAATACTGGCCCGATACGCGCATCGTGTTACGAGGTGATAGCCACTTTTGTCGTCCCCGGATGCTGAACTGGTGTGATCGGCATCACGTCGACTACATCGTGGGAATCGCCAAGAACAGCCGGCTGCTCAAGGAAGTGGATGTGCCCATGATGCTGGTGCGCAAGACCCAATGGCAGGTGGGAGGGAAAGTGGCAGAGACGTTTCGCTTCCAGTATCAAGCCCACTCCTGGAAATACTCACGCTGGGTGGTGGCCCGCCTGGAAGAAGGCGAGTTAGGCTCTAATCCCCGGTTTATCATCAGTTCCCGTTACGATGATGGCTTCAAGCTTTACTACGAGCAGTACTGTGCCCGGGGTGACATGGAGAACCGGATCAAGGATCAACAACTGAGCCTGTTTGCTGACCGGACCTCCAGCACGCACTGGTGGGCCAATCAGTGGCGGCTGATCTTGTCGGGCTTCGCTTATACGCTGTTCGAGCGGTTACGGACTTATCTGAAGCACACGCCCTTCGCGCGCATGAGTCCGAGCAACCTGAGGCTCAAGCTCATCAAAGTAGGCGCGGTCATCATCCGCAATACGCGTCGAATCCGAGTACTCATGAGTGACAGCTACCCCTATAAAACGGCGCTATCCGATCTCGTCAGGCGGTTGGTTCCTAACTGACTGCTCGGGCGCCCCCGGCCCGAAGCAATGGGGGAAAGGGGGAAGTGTGTCTGAACGCCGGAAAGTGGTTAAAAAGTAGCCGATGTAAGTCGAGCCAGTAGGTGTTTAGCGGTGTTACAGCCTGAGTGCGGTACTGGCTGAGGTACTATGAGAAATCCAGGCTAG
>NZ_JBQSVC010000088.1:0-1091 GCF_052376035.1 Halomonas sp. AOP7-E1-9 | reverse complement strand
ATCAAGAGACGCCCAACCGCAAAAACGGGGGCTCTCCCAAGACCATGAAAAGCCCTGCAGGCCGCTTTGAGCTAACCACACCGCGCGATCGCAATGGCACCTTTGAACCGCAAATCGTCAAGAAGCACCAGACTCAGTTAACCGACGAACTGGAACGCAAAGTCATTGCGCTATACGCTCTGGGCAATAGCTATCAGGACATTCGCACGCATATTGCCGACCTGTATGGCATCTCGCTTTCCAACGGCACCCTCAATGCCGTCACCGATAAGCTGATACCGGAGCTTCAGGCCTGGCGCGAGCGTGACCTGGAGGCCATCTATCCCATTGTCTGGCTTGATGCGATCCACTACAAGATCCGGGAACATGGCCGCTATACCAGCAAGGCCGTCTATACCATTCTGGGGCTGAACATCGAGGGCAAGAAGGAGCTTCTCGGCCTGTATCTCTCCGACCAGGAAGGCGCTCACCACTGGCTAAGTGTGCTCACCGACCTCTATAACCGTGGTGTCCAGGACATTCTCATTGCCTGTGTTGACGGCCTGAAAGGCTTCCCTGAAGCGATTGAAAGCCTCTATCCCAACACCGAGATCCAACACTGCATCATCCACCAGATACGGAACTCGCTGAAGTACGTCGCCTCGAAAAATCAAAAGGCCTTCATGGCCGACTTGAAGGCGGTCTACAAGGCGGCTACGCTCAATGCCGCCGAGCTGGCATTGGACGAGTTGGAAGCCAAATGGGGCGACAAATACCCGCTTGTCATCGCTTCCTGGCGCAATAAGTGGCCCACACTATCGGCCTACTTCAAGTACCCCGACTATGTGCGTAAAGCTGTCTACACGACTAACGCCGTTGAAGCCGTGCACCGGCAGTTCCGAAAACTCACCAAGACCAAGGGTGGGTTTGCCAACGAAAATAGCCTGTTGAAACTGCTGTATGCGGGTATTCTCAAGGCCTCTGAACGCTGGACTCACCCTGTGCAAAATTGGAACCTGACGCTGTCGCAAATGGCGATACATTTCCCAAAACGCCTGGACGGTCATATCGACCTATAATGACCAAACTGACACAAAGTTTTGAACACCCTC
>NZ_JBQSVC010000087.1:0-1203 GCF_052376035.1 Halomonas sp. AOP7-E1-9 | reverse complement strand
GAAAGCTGGCTTGTTGGCTTCGATGAACCAGAAGTAAGCGTTGCGTTTTCGCCTTGTTCAGTTTCCTTGGTTGATACATCCTGGGTGCGGCTACCAGAAGTCGTTTGCGACGTCGCCGGGGTAGATGAACCAATACCGATTGTCATTGCGATACCTCCTTGTGGCTTTGCTTAATAGTCATTACGTGTGCAGATGCACTAGGTAGAAGCCCTATGTGTTTATTAATGATTATAGTTACTATCGGCAGTTTAACCCAAAATGTTAAGAATATTTTGTAGTTTTATGTAAATTTTCTTATGAAGTGTCTAAACATAAGGTTTTCCGTATAGAGTGTGATGTAAATCAGTAGTTTAATAGTAATTTATGCCTGATTTGATTTTGCGTAGGTACTTAACCGGCGGGATAAGTCTAGGGCTGAAACCGATGCCCGAAAGCTGAGGTCTGTCATCGCAAGTGGTTTTTCGCGTTACTTACTTCACTCTCCGCGCATCAAATCAATTGCGATAACGCGCTGCACTCGTTACCTTTTTTATCGTTCTTGCCAATCAAACCCCAATTATCTCTTTTCAACTAATCGTTGAGTTAGCAAAGCGTTTACCAAGGTTGGCGAAGTCTTCACTTGACATTAGTATGTCAAAAATATCTTCAGGTGCTCCTTTGCCTTCGGCGCGATGGGTTATAAAGTTGAAGTCCAACTCAATTAAGTGTTCAAGGCGCGGCGCATAGAAATCGGGGTATTGCGCCTGCATGATGGGGGGCAACTCGTTGTAATTACCCAGCACTTCTTTGAAGAATTCGGTCATCTTGCCGGTTTGTTCATACTCCAATTTACCGCGAGCTATAACCGCTAATCTTCTTGCTGTTTCCTGGTCATACTCTTCTTTCCAGGCGGCTTTTCGCTCATTGGTCGTAAATGTGCCGCTATCGTCATAAATAATCAGTGCTAGCTGATCCTGAGATAAACCGCTAAAGGGGTTGCTGCCCCTACCATGGTTAAAGGAGGTGGCTTGTTTTGCTCGTTCCAGTAGTTCGGGATCATCGGTGTTAGGTACTTCTGCGTCATATTTTGCACGGTGAAGATGAAAGTCCCGAGTTATTGGCTGGAGCAACGCATCTGCTTTTTGGCCTAGTGCTTTACGGTCCAGGCTGGCATCACGCTCTTCCGCACGCAGTGCGCTGTCGCTTAACTGCTGAGCCAACGTG
>NZ_JBQSVC010000086.1:0-1256 GCF_052376035.1 Halomonas sp. AOP7-E1-9 | reverse complement strand
TGATCTTGCCCAGTAACGATGGACACCTCAAGAATGTAATACACTGCAACGAGGTGAACCATGGCAAGATCGACGACATCAATGAAGAAAAAATCCTATACCCGTTACTCAGATACCTATCGGCAAGAAGCGTTAGCGCTTGCTGATCGCATAGGCGTTGCCGCAGCGGCTCGTGAACTGGGCATACACTCGAGTCAGCTTTATCAGTGGCGTTCTAAGGTTCAGCAACAGCAAGATACATCTGAGCGAGAGCGGTCGCTGGCAGAAGAAAACGTTCGTCTGAAGCGGCAATTAGCCGAAGCCAATGAGGAGCTGGCTATCACAAAAAAGGCCGCGGTGTACTTTGCGAAGAGCCTGAAGTGAAGTACGCCTTTATCCATCGTCATCGCCAGGCTTTCAGTGTTCAGCGCATGTGCCATGTTGTTGGGGTCGCTCGAAGCGGCTACTACGCTTGGCGACAGCGCGAAGGAGGTCTGTCTCTAAAGCGCAGCCAGCAAGCCGTTCTCGATAAGCGTGTGGCTGCGGCGTTTCACCAACGTAAAGGCCGCTCAGGCGCCCCGAGATTAGCTCTAGACCTGCAAGATGACGGAATACCGGTGAATCGCAAGACCGTGGCTGCCAGCTTACAGCGACAAGGCCTGCGTGCTAAAGCTGCCCGTAAGTTCAAGGCCACCACAAACTCTCGACATTCGCTACCTGTTGCGCCAAACCTGCTAGAGCAAGACTTCAGGGCTTCAGCCCCTAATCAAAAGTGGGTGGGTGATATCACCTACTTGGCGACGGGTGAAGGTTGGCTTTATCTTGCTGTGCTAATTGATCTTTACTCTCGCAAAGTCGTTGGTTGGGCAATGAGCGAGCGTATGACGGCAGATCTTGTCTGTGATGCACTACAAATGGCGCTATGGAAACGTAAAATGCCAACAGGCGTGATCGTCCATTCAGATCGAGGTGGTCAGTACTGTTCGACGCTGTATCAGTCGCTACTGACGCGACATGAACTCAAGTGCAGTATGAGCGCGAAAGGCAACTGTTATGATAACGCCTGTGCCGAAAGCTTCTTTCACAGCCTCAAGGTGGAAGCGATCCACGGCGAGAACTTTAAAACGCGAGATATGATGAGACGCCAGGTGTTTGAATACATCGAACTGGACTACAACAAGCAACGACGGCACAGTGCTATAGGGATGATCAGCCCAGAGGCGTTTGAAGTCCGAATGATCGCTTAAACGAGTGTCCACTGTTGCTGGGTAAGATCA
>NZ_JBQSVC010000085.1:0-1257 GCF_052376035.1 Halomonas sp. AOP7-E1-9 | reverse complement strand
TTGTAGTGGTCAAGTGTTTTTGGCCACCGAATTTTGAGCATTCCAGTAGTTCTTTTCTGCTACATTCGGCGGCAGTCCATCATTATGCCTGTGCGGCCTGAGGCTGCTGTAGTAACCGATCATATAATCAGTGACAGATTGCTTCGCCGACGCAACATTGGGGTAGCCAATCTCTGGCATCCATTCCGTTTTCAGACTCCTGAAGAAGCGCTCTGTCGGGGCATTGTCCCAGCAATTCCCACGGCGACTGAGACTCTGCGTCATCCGGCAGCGCCAGAGCATCTGCCGGAATGCCAGGCTGGTGTACTGGCAACCCTGATCCGAATGAAATAGGATGCCCGGTGGCTCTCCACGCGATTCGTAGGCCATGGTCAGCGCCTTCTTTACCAGCTCCGTATTCGGCGACAAGGACAATGCCCAGCCCACGGGTTTCCGCGCATACAAGTCGATGACCACCGCCAGATAAGCCCAGCGTGACCCTGTCCAAAGATAGGTAATGTCGCCGGCCCATACCTGATTGGGCTCCTTTACACCGAACTCCCGATCGAGAACATTCGGGATATCCAGGTGCGGCTGATCAGCCTTCTTGTAGGTGTGGCTTGGTGGCTGTGTGCTCACCAGCCCCAACTGTTTCATCCGCCTACTGGCCCGGTAACGACTCAGCGGTGTTCCAGCCTGCGTGACCATTTTGGCGATGCTGCGAGCGCCGGCAGAGCCGTTACTGACGGTATGCGCCTCGACAACCTGATCCAGCAGCTTCTGCTCAGTCTCACAGGGCCTTCTATCCCGGCCACGCCAGGCCCGGTAGCTACTGCGATGCACCCCAAACACCTGACACAAGTGCTGCACCGCATAGCTCTCTTCAAGTCGCTCGATTATCGAGAATTGCTCAGGGAGTCCGACATCAAGAGAGCGGTAGCCTTTTTTAATATTTCCTTCTCTTCCTCCACCCGCCGCAGCTTGCGCTTCAGTTCCTGGATCTCACGCTGTTCCGGCGTCAGAGCCTCACCTTTCAGCGGCGCCTTGCCTGCCCGCTCAGCCCGAAGCCTGCGAACCCAATACTCCATGGTGGATTTGCCAACTCCCATGGCCTCACACGCCGCTTTCAGCGTGTAACCCTGATCGACCACGAGTTGGGCCGCTTCCAAGCGAAATTCCGGGCTGAACGTTCTCTTCTTCGTCATCATCTGCACCTGACTGTCTCTGTGAGTGATCATACACTCAAAATCAGGTGGCCAGATTCACTATGCCACTACA
>NZ_JBQSVC010000084.1:0-1349 GCF_052376035.1 Halomonas sp. AOP7-E1-9 | reverse complement strand
GGCTCTTCGACGTTGGGTGTGGAATTTGTCTCCTGAGCTGGGCCAGAATAGGGGCTCCACAACAGCGGTAGGTATGGCATGGACGGCACCCAGATTCTAACTCTCGGCCTGGGCCTGGAAGCGCCCTGGGTCCTCAAGGACCAGCACCTGGATACCTCCGTGTCGCCCCACCGTCTGGATCTCTATGTCGAGGCGGAGCGAGGCAGTCTGTATCCCTGTCCGGAGTGCGGTAAGGCCTGCCAAGCTCACGACTTTGCCGACAAAACCTGGCGGCATCTGAACTTCTTCCAGCACCACTGCTACCTGCATGCTCGCGTGCCTCGCACGAAGTGTCCTGAGCATGGTGTCAAACGTATTGAGGTGCCCTGGGCACGGTCGGGCAGCGACTTCACCCTGCTGTTCGAGCAAGCGGCCATGTCGCTGGTCAAGGAGATGCCGGTGCTGGCCGTCTCACGGCAGTTGGAGATTCCCGACAAGCGACTATGGCGCATTGTGCATTACTATGTGGGCCGCATGTTGAGGGAGCTGGATTTGTCCAATGTGGCGACTGTCGGTGTGGACGAAACCGCGTCCCGGCGCGGTCATCGCTACGTCACGGTGTTCCTCGACATGCAGCGCAAGCAGGAACCAGTGGTCTTCGCCGTCCCAGGCTGCGGCAAGGACGCCATCAAGGCTTTCAGCGCCTTCCTGGCGACCCATGGCGGCGATACGACCAATGTGGTCGAGGTCGTCTGCGACATGTCGCCAGCCTTCCTCAGCGGGGTGACCGAGTACCTTCCCAAGGCCGAGGTCACGGTCGACTGGTTCCATATCGTGCAGACCTTCACCAAGCGACTGGAGGAGGTACGCAAGAAAGAGCGCCGCGAGCAGGAACACCCCAAGTCGCTGCGCTGGGCACTACTGAAGAACCTGGAAAACGAGAACCTGACACCCAAACAGCTGGCGGCGCTCCAGGAGTTGGTAGCCGATCAGAGCGCCACTGCCGATGCCTGGATAATCAAGGAAAAGCTACGCTGGATCCAGAAGGCCCCGACGCCCAGAGCGGCTCGATGGCGCATCACAAATTACCTGAAGGTCATGCAGGCGGCGGTGTCTAAAAAACCGCTACTGAAGGCGATGGGGAAGGCCCTGGCAACGCTTGAGCGGCACGCCGACGCGGTGGTCAGACGTTGGCACTCGGGCCTGACGAATGCAAGGCTGGAAGGGATGAACGGCTTGTTTCAGGCGGCTCGGTCACGCGCACGTGGCTATCGGAACGAGGCTAACTTCATCGCCATGATCTACCTGATTGGCAGCCCGGTGGGCCGCGTGTTCGATCAGGCCAAATCCACATGAAGTGACGAAGAACC
>NZ_JBQSVC010000083.1:0-1501 GCF_052376035.1 Halomonas sp. AOP7-E1-9 | reverse complement strand
CGAGTGGTCATGGCCGAAGTTGGCGATTATTTAGCCAGTTTCCGGCATTCAGGCACAACTCCCCCTTTCCCCCATTGGTGTCGGGCCGGGGGAGCCCGATCATCTATCCGGGCACCAATCGCTGAACCAGTGCCGAGAGGTCCTTCTTGTAAGGGTAGCTATCACTCATCAACACCCGTATTCGACGGGTGTTGCGGATGATGACCGCACCAACCTTGATCAGCTTCAAGCGCAGGGTGCCGGCACTCATACGCTCGAAGGGCGTGTTTTTCAGATGCACCCGCAAACGCTCGAACAACGTGTAGGCGAAGCCGGATAAGATTAGCCGCCACTGGTTGGTCCACCAGTTGCTGCTGGAGGTGCGATCCGCGAACAAATCCAGTTGTTGGTCCTTAATCCGATTCTCCATATCACCCCGTGCGCAATACTGTTCGTAGTAGAGCTTGAATCCCTCATCGTAGCGGGAGCTGATAACGAACCGGGGGTTCGGGCCTTGAGGGCCATATTCCAGACGCGCCACCACCCAGCGTGGCTTGTGCCAGCTTCGGGCTTTGTAGCGGAAGCGGAAAGTACTGGCGAGCTTATGGCCATGGGCCTCGTAGTAGGCCCGGACCTTATCCATGGCCGGGGCAGCCAGTGCCTCCAGTCGCTGGTTGCGGGCCATGCCCACGATGTAATCCACCTGATTGCGATCACACCAGGCCAGCAGTCGGGGCTTGCTGAAGTGGGAGTCGCCCCGGAACACGATCCGGGTCTGTGGCCAATACCCGCGAATAAATCGCACCAGCAGCGCCAGAATGGCCCAGCTGTGCCGGGCATCACCTCGATTGCTGGTGCGCAGATAGCTCACCAGCAAGTGCCTACCGCAGAAGACGTAAAGCGGGAAGTAGCAGTGATGGTCGTAATACCGGTTAAAGAACTTACCCGGCTGGTCGCCGTGCACCGGAATATCGGTGCCGTCAAAATCCAGCACGATTTCCTTGGGCGGCTTCTCATGCTGCTCAATAAAGTGGTGCCAGAGCAGCTCATGAGCATTAACAAGGGTTTGCCGATCCATCGCCTGCTCCATTCGACACAGCGTGGATTTGCCGGCCAGGACGGAGGCGTTACCCGTGGCGGTTTGTAGCGCCTGATCAAAACGCAGTGCTTCATGGTCATTCAGGTCTTCGTAGCCACCGGCCACGCCGTAGACCCGTTGCCGGATCAGGGTCTTGAGCTCATGACGAATCATTCGGGAATCCCGCTGGTCGGTCAGAGTCTCGGCCAGCCGTTGGGTTAACCGGTGTTGTTTGTCGACTTCACGCAGTAACAGCAAGCCAGCATCGGAGGTGATATGGCCTCCGGAGAAATCGGCTTCAATCTGGCGGCGGGAAAGTGGCGAGAAGGTCAGCTTTTGAGGTACCATTCTGGATGCGGCTACTAGTGCTTGGTGGATTGCTTAGACACTTGAAATCATAGCACTTTTAGCCGCTTCTTTTTATCCCTTCATGAGAAATCCGGG
>NZ_JBQSVC010000082.1:0-1587 GCF_052376035.1 Halomonas sp. AOP7-E1-9 | reverse complement strand
TTATCGAACATCGCGAAAAACCTCGTACTTCTAGTGCGAGGATGGATAGCGAGGGGCGCGAGAGCGTCCCTAGTCCGGCCTCGATTGTTGCTCAATATACTGTTTGACCATGCTCAGGGGGGCGCCTCCGACACTTCCCGCAAAGTAGCTTGGACTCCACAGCGAGTTCTTCCGGTAGGCGGGCTGCACCAGTTCAGGGTGTAGTAACTTCATCCGCCGGCTGGATACCCCCTTCAAACTATTCACCAGCTTGGATACCGCCACTTTGGGTGGAAAGTTGACAAGCAAATGGACGTGATCGGTTTCACCGTTGAACTCCTGTAGCTCCGCCTCGAAGTCCCGACACACTCGGTCGAAAAGCAATTCGAGGGAGTTGAGATGCGCGCCGGTGAACACCTTGCCCCGATACTTGGTGACAAAGACCAAATGGGCATGGAGTTTAAAAACGCAGTTTCTTCCTGTTCTGATAGCTTGTTTGGTTTCCATAGACCAAGTATATTCGAAGCCATGAAGCAGACCAAGACCCTCAAGGTTCGAGTGAAGGACAAACACGCCGCCGAGCTTAACCGCATGGCCCGCAGCGTGAATTTTGTTTGGAACTACCTCAACGAACTGTCTTCTCGAGCCATTCGGGAGAAAGGTCTGTTTCTGTCTGCCTACGACATGCATCCCTATACCAAGGGTGCTGGCAAGGACCTCGGCCTGCACAGCCAAACGCTGCAATGCATTGCTGCTGAATACGTTGCCCGCCGCAAGCAGTTCAAAAAGCCCCGCCTGAATTGGCGCAAGTCCGGCGGTGTACGCCGCTCACTTGGCTGGATTCCGGTCAATACCGGCGCGGCCAAGTGGAAGAACGGGCAGGTATTTCACAACGGCACCTACTTCAAGGTGTGGGATAGCTACGGCCTGTCGACATACAAGTTCCGTGCCGGCAGTTTCAACGAAGATAGCCGGGGCCGGTGGTATTTCAATGTTGCGGTCGAGGTGGACGTGCAGCCAACGCTTGGGCAGGGCGCCGTTGGCATCGACCTTGGGCTCAAGGATGTGGCCACCTGTAGCGATGGAGGAAGGCTGGAAAATAGCCGCTTCTACCGCCGCATGGAAGACCAGTTGGCGACAGCCCAACGTGCGCGTAACAAGCGGCGGGTAAAGGCTATTCACGCCAAGATCAAGAACCGTCGCCAGGACGCGCAGCACAAGTTTTCCCGGAAACTCGTCAACCAGTACGGCGAAATCGTCGTGGGCGATGTTTCCTCAACCAAGCTCGCGAAGACCAAGATGGCCAAAAGCGTCTACGACGCTGGCTGGTCACAACTGAAAACGATGCTGGAATATAAATGCGCTCACGCAGGCATCGTCTTCAAGGTCGTTCGCGAAACCAACACCACCCGCGCCTGTTCGTCGTGCGGCTCGCTTAGCGGGCCGCAGGGCGTCAACGGGTTGCGAGTAAGGGTCTGGGAGTGCGTGGAGTGTGGTGTACTCCACGACCGGGACGTGAATGCGGCCCGGAATATCCTCAGCCTCGGGGCAGGACGTTGCCCTCAAGAAGTTGGAATCCCCGTCCTTTAGGGCGGGGAGGACGTCAAT
>NZ_JBQSVC010000081.1:0-1603 GCF_052376035.1 Halomonas sp. AOP7-E1-9 | reverse complement strand
TCTGATCAGGTAATTCATTGTGGACGTTTACCGCGAGGGATGACGCATCGTTTAAGGAGGTGATCCAGCCGCAGGTTCCCCTACGGCTACCTTGTTACGACTTCACCCCAGTCATGAACCACACCGTGGTGATCGCCCTCTTGCGTTAGGCTAACCACTTCTGGTGCAGTCCACTCCCATGGTGTGACGGGCGGTGTGTACAAGGCCCGGGAACGTATTCACCGTGACATTCTGATTCACGATTACTAGCGATTCCGACTTCACGGAGTCGAGTTGCAGACTCCGATCCGGACTGAGACCGGCTTTTCGGGATTGGCGCACTCTCGCGAGTTGGCAACCCTTTGTACCGGCCATTGTAGCACGTGTGTAGCCCTACCCGTAAGGGCCATGATGACTTGACGTCGTCCCCACCTTCCTCCGGTTTGTCACCGGCAGTCTCCTTAGAGTTCCCACCATTACGTGCTGGCAAATAAGGACAAGGGTTGCGCTCGTTACGGGACTTAACCCAACATTTCACAACACGAGCTGACGACAGCCATGCAGCACCTGTCTTACAGTTCCCGAAGGCACACCAGGATCTCTCCCGGCTTCTGTAGATGTCAAGGGTAGGTAAGGTTCTTCGCGTTGCATCGAATTAAACCACATGCTCCACCGCTTGTGCGGGCCCCCGTCAATTCATTTGAGTTTTAACCTTGCGGCCGTACTCCCCAGGCGGTCGACTTATCGCGTTAACTTCGCCACAAAGTGCGCTAGGCACCCAACGGCTGGTCGACATCGTTTACGGCGTGGACTACCAGGGTATCTAATCCTGTTTGCTACCCACGCTTTCGCACCTCAGTGTCAGTGTCAGTCCAGAAGGCCGCCTTCGCCACTGGTATTCCTCCCGATCTCTACGCATTTCACCGCTACACCGGGAATTCTACCTTCCTCTCCTGCACTCTAGCCTGACAGTTCCGGATGCCGTTCCCAGGTTGAGCCCGGGGCTTTCACAACCGGCTTATCAAGCCACCTACGCGCGCTTTACGCCCAGTAATTCCGATTAACGCTTGCACCCTCCGTATTACCGCGGCTGCTGGCACGGAGTTAGCCGGTGCTTCTTCTGCGAGTGATGTCTTTCCTGCCGGGTATTAACCGACAGGCGTTCTTCCTCGCTGAAAGTGCTTTACAACCCGAAGGCCTTCTTCACACACGCGGCATGGCTGGATCAGGCTTGCGCCCATTGTCCAATATTCCCCACTGCTGCCTCCCGTAGGAGTTCGGGCCGTGTCTCAGTCCCGATGTGGCTGATCATCCTCTCAAACCAGCTACGGATCGTTGCCTTGGTGAGCCATTACCTCACCAACCAGCTAATCCGACATAGGCTCATCCAATAGCGGGAGCCGAAGCCCCCTTTCTCCCGTAGGACGTACGCGGTATTAGCCTGAGTTTCCCCAGGTTATCCCCCACTATCGGGCAGATTCCTATGCATTACTCACCCGTCCGCCGCTCGTCAGCGGGAAGCAAGCTTCCCCTGTTACCGCTCGACTTGCATGTGTTAAGCCTGCCGCCAGCGTTCAATCTGAGCCATGATCAAACTCTTCAGTTTAAAATCAGTGTGATTCTT
>NZ_JBQSVC010000080.1:0-1634 GCF_052376035.1 Halomonas sp. AOP7-E1-9 | reverse complement strand
AGTTTTACTCTGATGGACCTTTGTTTATTATGCGCGATAATTTATGCAGAAGCACTTAAGATCTTACAAGAATATCTCTATAACGCAAAACATATTGCTTGTGATAATTTACGTTGCCAAGCAACCCATGATTATGAAATGCTTTCAATGATTGAAATGTTTGATATGTTATGCCCAACCTGCAAGCAGGGTACTTGTAGTATAGAGCATGCAAGTGTAAATATTGAGTTAGCAGATGAAAAGATATTGTTGCCAGAATTTGATATGCAGCTCATGAATTATTTGAAAGTTGATAGCCCTCAATATCCTTCTGGGCTTGCTCAAGAACTTGATTGTACTTATCAGAAGGTAGGAAAAAGGGCTTCTAAATTAAAAGACATGGGCTTCTTAGACGCAAAAGAAATGATCCTTGATAAAGCTCTAGGTAAGAGAAATTATTATTCACTTACTGAGGCGGCATTAAAAACATATTTTCAGAATAGCTAAAGCTGTAGAAAGATATTGATAAAAGAGCTATTTTCTTTTTATCCATAAAGCTTTCTCTAATGCTGTAATTTAATTATTAGTTGAATAACGTTATAGTTAACAGTAGCGGCTCAGATTGAGTCGCTCTACTCTAGCAAGGTTTGTGTAGTACGGCTATTTCATAAAGTAAATGATAGATTTGGATAAAATATAATAAAAATAATATTTATTTCATATATCTTGATCAGATATGAAAATTACTGATCAAATTGAAGAAGATCTCAGACGTCTACAATTCAGCCTAGTTCATGATATACGTGATCTTGAATACAGAAATAGTATATCTGATTTTATGGGATCTATTAGAAATTCAGACTTCACTAAGTGCTTATTCAAAATTAATCGCGTGATCAGTTCCATAACTTCCTAACAGCCGGTGCATCTCTTTACAGAGGTGATCAAACGAAAGGTAAGCACTCAACGGCAGCCATGCGTATTTCATCTGGCGCCACAGTATCTCAATCAGATTCAGCTCCGGCGAGTAGGCCGACAGGTAAACCAGATGCACACGGTGTGACGTCCACTCCACTGCCTTTTGCCTGAAGGTCTGCGAGCGATGCATGCTGGAGTTGTCGAGCACTACAACAGCGAAGGTATCGGGGTTTTTCTGTGCGACAAACTGGTCAAGCGCTTAGATGACCGTCTCGGTGGTCACCGACACGGTCATGGTGTGGTAGATCAGTTTTCCAGCGCGACTGAGGAACCCCAATACATTCAGCCTTCGGCTGTGTGGGTAGGCGGTCACTTCACAGGGCTGTCCGACAGGCCCCCTCTGTCAGCCTAGTTGTCCGGTTGGCGATATCGCCTAAATCTAATCCAGAGGGAGCGGCATGGAGTCCTTGTGCCACGTTATTCCGCAGAGCGTAAATCAGCCGTCCTGAAGAAGTTGTTACCACCCCATAATCACAGTGTGGCATCGGTAGCGACAGAGGAAGGCATCTCTGACGCGACGCTGTATAGTTGGTTAAAACAGTGTCGAGTAAAAGGAGTGCCTGTGCCGGGTTACACCCCAGGCGACAGTGAATGGTCGCCCGACGCCAAGCTAGCCGTGGTCATCGAAACCGCCACCCTGTCAGAGGCAGAGCTTGGCGCTTACTGTCGCGAAAAAG
>NZ_JBQSVC010000079.1:0-1683 GCF_052376035.1 Halomonas sp. AOP7-E1-9 | reverse complement strand
CGGTAGTTGTCAAGAAATCTGTCGCCTCTGAGATCATTCAGGCCACCTGTTTTTCCGGTTCAGCGACGGTGACCTGGAGCTCCCGCTCCGGGTTAAGAGATACGGTGCCAATCGGCGTCCAATTGCGGGTCTTGCCGCTCCAACGAGCGGGGTTGGCCGCACGCGCTGCCTGATTGATGGCATGCCGCTTTGCCAGCACGCTAGTATCCTCGCCAGCATGTCGCTGTGCCGGTGTCACCAGGCGGATCCCGCTGTGGCGATGCTCGTGGTTGTACCACTGCACGAAGCTGGCCACCCACTCACGGGCGTCGTCGACCGTGGCGAACCCATCAACTGGGTAGCAAGGCCGGTATTTACAGGTGCGAAACAGCGCCTCCGAGTAGGGGTTATCATTGGAGACCCGCGGCCGGCTGAACGATGGCGTGATGCCAAGGTCATGCAGCTTCTCCAGCAGCGTCGCACCCTTGAAGGGGCTGCCGTTGTCCGCATGCAACACCAGCGGCTGATCGATGATCTGCTCGGCCAGCACCGCCCGCTCCAGCACGGTACGGGAGTTGTGGGCCGACTCGGCCAGGAACACTTCCCAGCCGGTGATCTTGCGGCTATAGATGTCGAGCAGCATCACCAGGTAGTAGTACTGCCCCTTGATCGGACCGCCCATCCATGTGCAATCCCACGACCACACCTGGTTCGGCGCGGTGGCCTGGTAGGTCGTGGGCTTGGCGCGGCGCTGAGGTACTTTGGCGCGGCCACGATGCACCACTTCTCGGTGCTTGTGCAGGACGCGGTAGAACGACGAGGGGGAGGCCACGTAGCGCTGCTCCTCGTCGAACAGACGCACCACGATCTGCTCTGGCGGCAAGCTCGCGTACTCGGGGCGGTGGCACACGTCGAGGATCTCCTGCTCTTCGGCCGGTGTCAGTGCGTTAGCCGGCACCGGCCGGTCGACCAAAGGGCGCTGGTCCTCGCGTAGCTCGCCGTCGCGCGTCCAGCGTTGGTACGTTCGGGCGGTGATGCCCAGCTCGCGACAGGCGGCTTCCAGGCGGGCCCCTTGGGCCCGGGCGTCTTCGATCAGCGCGATAGCGCGTTGGCGATCTGGGGTGCTGATCATTCGTCCTCGTCCCCCCAGATCGCCCTCGCCTTTTTTCGGAGGGCCAGTAACGCTGCGGTTTCCGCCAAGGCCTCGTTCTTGCGAGCCAGCTCCTTCTCCAACGCTTTGATGCGCTTGCGCTGCTGCTTGGCCTCGTCGGCCTCACGCTGGCGTTCCGAGTGCGAGAGACTGGCGGCCTGCTCACAGTCATTCCGCCAGCGCTCCAGCTGTTCGGGATAGATCCCCCGACGGCGGCAGTATTCCGCGGTTTCCTGGGCGTTCATCGAGGCAGTTTCGATCACGGCGTTGAACTTGTCCTTGGACGACCAGCCATCGGCGCCCTTGCCCAGAGCATCCGGCAGGCACCGCCCCTCAGCGCGGGCTTCCTTGCGCCACTTGTAGACGGTGCCCAGCGAGATCCCTTCCTGCTCCGCGATCACCTTCGGGGAGAGGTTGTGGGGAGGCAGCAGCTTGGTCACTACGGCTTGCCGGCGCTCCTCAGAGTAACGAGGCATGAGTGTCTCCTTTCGCCCCCTGATCGGTTTATAAGAACAGGGTATCAGAGGGTGCGACACTCATCCTGACACTGGGGG
>NZ_JBQSVC010000078.1:0-1871 GCF_052376035.1 Halomonas sp. AOP7-E1-9 | reverse complement strand
CCTCAGGATGACTTGGGGGTGAAAGTCCCCTGCACGCCCGGCAAGGGGAAGTGCTAGCCGACGGCAAGGGTGTCCCTCGCGAGGGGGAATCTGAAGGAAGCCCAAGGCAAAACGCTGGCCTGACGAATAGGAAGCGGATACTAGGCGTCATGGCGGGGTGAGATGGCCATAATCATCAAAGCCCGGTACTTGCACGGAACGCCATGACGTAGATCCGACAGGCATAAGCGGGAAGGTCGCGCGTCTTACCCTGGGAGGTCTGGTGATGTGCCACAGTGCTACCGGCGTCGAGAGGCGACGGGATGGGTTACCAGACGTCAGCCGAGGCCATAGTAAGTGCCGGTTCACTACGGCACCAAGGGCCGAACATGAAGAACCGCGAGTAGGCGATAACGTCTCGAGGATCGATCATGAAGACAGACCATGACGCTAATACCGTCACTCACCCAGAGGGGCAGGAGCAGAACTCCGCGCCCCAGCCGGTGGGCGTCGAGACGATCCCGGCGTCGTTATCGTGGACGAAAGCGGAGTCAGCCTCGCTCATGGAGCGGGTCGTTGACCCGGAGAACATGGAGCGAGCTTACCGTAAGGTGGCTGCCAACAAAGGTGCACCGGGTGTCGATGGCATGACGGTGCATCAACTGGCTGACCACCTAAAACAGCACTGGCCAACGCTGCGTGAGCGGCTGTTGGCCGATGCGTATCACCCGAGTCCAGTTCGAGCAGCCACGATCCCCAAGCCTAAAGGCGGAGTGCGGCAGCTCGGAATACCCACGGTCACCGACCGACTGATCCAGCAAGCGCTGTCACAAGTGCTCATGCCGGTCTTCGACCCGGGGTTCTCCGCGTCGAGTTACGGTTACCGCCCCAAACACAGCGCCAAGCAGGCCGTATCGGCCATGAAGGCCCATGTTACCGCTGGCCACCGCTGGGTGGTCGACCTTGACCTGAAAGCCTTCTTCGACCGAGTGAACCACGATCTGCTGATGGCACGGGTAGCGCGGCGCGTTGATGACAAGCGCGTGCTGCGCCTGATCCGCCGCTATCTGGAAGCGGGTATGTTGCAACATGGCTTGCCCACGCCGAGGCGACAGGGGACACCCCAAGGCGGACCACTCAGCCCGCTACTGGCGAACATCCTGCTGGACGATCTGGACAAGGAGCTGGAACGCCGAGGCCACCGCTTCTGCCGCTACGCCGATGACGTTCAGGTGTACGTCAACAGTCGGCGGGCAGGCGAGCGTGTCATGGAAAGCTTGAGTGAGTATCTCGAGAGCTCACTTCGGCTGACGGTCAACCGCACGAAAAGTGCGGTGGACCGGCCATGGAAACGCGGCTATCTGGGCTACCGTCTCACTTGGCACAAGCAGCCGAAGTTGACGCTGGCCAAGGCAAGTCTGAAGCGCATGATGCAGCGTGTTCGTGAGATCCTGAAGCGTGGCAGGGGGCGTAACACCCAACGGATAATCGAAGAGTTGGGGCCAGTCCTGCGTGGATGGGCCAACTACTTCAGCTTTGTTGATGTGAAACGGCCCTTGGAAGCGCTGGATCAATGGATACGTCGCCGCTTACGCGGCCTAATCTGGCGGCAATGGAAACGTTCAGCGACTCGTCGCCGGAAACTTCAAGGGCTGGGCCTGGACGCGCCCCGAGCTTGGAAATCGGCAGGCAATGGTCGAGGCCCTTGGTGGAACGCCGGGGCATCGCACATGAACCAGGCCCTGCCGAGGAAATGGTTTTATGACCAGGGACTGATCTCGGTACTGGATACGGTAAGAGGGCTTAACCGTTCTTCATGAACCGCCGTGGTACGGAACCGTATGCCCGGTGGTGTGAGAGGACAGGGGAGGCGACTCCCCTTCCTACTCGAT
>NZ_JBQSVC010000077.1:0-1984 GCF_052376035.1 Halomonas sp. AOP7-E1-9 | reverse complement strand
TAGAACGGGCTTGGTTGCTGGTGTTAGGCTAATGCGGAGGCCTCCAGGCAACTCTCTCAGGAATGCACGCGATTAAACATCAATCCTGACAGAGGGCTTTATGGCCACACCTTCCCGCCAAGCTACTTCGCTTCGCCCAGGGCAGTTTCGCCACTTAATTCGTGTCGCGGGCGTCACTGGCCGTATGCCACAGCGCGACCAAATGTTGCTCTGGATTACGCATACAACCGGCATCCGTGTCACAGAGCTAGCCCAGCTACGTATAGACGATGTTCTTCTCCCAAGCGGTGCCATACGCGTAGAGGCGTATCTGCCAGCCAAAATCACCAAAGGCTGCAAAGCGAGAAATATTCATTTCACCCATCCTAAGTGTGTGAAAGCCATTGAGGAGTGGCTTGAAGTGCGCCACCTCCGGCAGTGGGGATGCTCTAAAGAAACCAGCTACAGAGGCTTTCTTCCGCATAGCAAGCTGGTACTCACCCACAAAGGCCAGTCCTTCGAGCTAGCTATTAAAAAGCGATTATTGGCCACAGGCCCCAAAGAGTATTGGGCAAGCGATTCGCTTCAGCAGACATTTAGCCGCTTGTATCGACAAGCGGGAATCAAGCTAGGTAGCAGCCACAGCGGTCGGCGTACCCTCGCGGCTCGGGTGCTAGCCGCAACAGGTGATATTGAAGCGGTACAGGCAATTTTGGGCCATTCTGAACTTGATCATACGAAGCCATACCTCTCTATAGATCAAGAGATCATTCGCAAAGCTTTCGAGGTTGCGTTGTAGATACAAAGTATCTACTAAAGCTTTGCAATCACTCATTTCAGTGTCTACAATGTAGATACACGGTTGAGGAAATGAATCATGGAGCTCAAAATTCAGAAGTGGGGCAATAGCGCGGCAGTGCGACTGCCAGTTGATCTACTGCGCAAATATGGCCTTAGCGATGGGGACGCGCTTGAGGTTGAGCAGGGCACCACTAAATTTGTCCTCAAACCAATCCTTTCAATACCAAAATACTCTCTCCAAGAGCTGTTGGATCAGTGCGATCCCAATGCACCTGAACCGGAAGAGCTTGCTGCTTGGCATAACATGAAGCCAGTAGGGCGCGAGGAATGAGTCGAGTAAAGTTCAAGCGCGGTGACATAGTGCGAGTGAATCTTAATCCAACGGAAGGCAGGGAGCAGCAAGGCGATTTTCGGCCTGCGTTAGTCTTAACCCCTGCCGCCTTCAATCAGTTTGGAACTGTTGTTATCGCACCGATTACCCAGGGTGGCAATTTTGCGCGACATGCGGGTTTTGCAGTGCCGTTAACTGGATCAGGCACCAAGACACAGGGCGTTGTTCTAGTTAACCAGCTCAGAAGCCTGGACTTGGAGGCGCGTGGAGCGCGCAAGGTTGAGGCCGTCCCTGAACACATCATTGATGACGTATTAGCGCGTGTTCAGACGCTCTTTGAATAACACTAGGAAACCACAGGTGACAGTATGAAAATGAAGGTGATGTTGTACATCTTAGCCACTGGCGCTATCGCGTGGTTCAGTAGCAAGATTGTTTTATGGATGGTGAATGCTGCCACTGGTGAAGAATACTCCTCTCTGCTTACTACTCCGCAGCTTCAATACGCATTCTTTGTTGTGTTGTTCGCTATTTTGCTAGCCATACTCAAAAAGTCTTACCAGCGCCGTTCGTATACAGAAAAAGCCAAAATCTCGCTGACAAATAGTTAAAGGAAAAGGTGGAGGAATGAAAACTAAGTTAAAAGTGTTACTTGGAGCCATTTTTTTAGCCGGTTTGTTAGCCATGGTTTTTCTGGCGTGCCAGATGACTTTTGTATGGTGGCAGGCCAAGCCCGATAGTCAATCCGTTGTGGCTGAGTTGATATGGAAACAGCATGGCGGCTATGTGTTGCTTGTTTGGGCGGTTTTGCTGTGGCTGGTTCACCAACTATTCGGCAACCAGAGGCGCCGAGCAATATCCTCTAAAGAGTGA
>NZ_JBQSVC010000076.1:0-1990 GCF_052376035.1 Halomonas sp. AOP7-E1-9 | reverse complement strand
ATGGCTACCGTTAACAGCCTACCGTTCGTTCGATAAGCTTTGTGAAGCGGTCAAAAACGTATGCAATGGTTATGGCACCAATTACTCAATAACTTTTGCATAACCACTTAGTATTATTGAATCGTCTTTGAATTACATATTTACGATCAGACCCTCTACCAAAATTAATATCCTCGTTAACGCACAAACCATAATTCAATGAAAAAAAGCTCATTAATTCACTACTATCTTGATCTTTCTGCTCATTATACTTAGTTATAAAAAACTGCATTTCTAATGGCTTTAATACATCTTCAAATTTTTTGTTAATAAAAAAATGACTTGTAGGCGGCTTTGATTTATCTCTTGAAAAAACTTTAGAATCAGAAACCAATATTTCTCTTTTATTAACTTTTGCTGAATTAATGAAACATTCCATCAATTGGTGCAAATGATATTTTTCAAGTTTCATATCAAAAGGCTCCCTCATAAATTGACTTTGAGAGAAATAAGGTTTAACTGTATCAACAAAATGTTTTTCAGCCGCAATTGCTAGGTCATTTAAAGTGATTTTTTTATCTTTAGCTATGCTTTGTTGGTTTGCGTACCATAAAACCCAACCAACATTCCTTGGTACACATGACGTTATATCAAAAAGAGTTTTATAATAATCGTTCAACGTTGCTTTCGATGTGTCGAAAAACTCCTCTGGTTCTTTTTTACAAAAGAATTGAGTTCTCTTTTCTATCAGCTTTTTAATACTTTCTTGTGCTTGAGCATGAACATCTGTAATTATTCTAGCTTGATATAATTCGTAAAAATCCAGTCTTATCTGTTCAATTTTCTGAGGGTCAATATCGCCAAGATATACTCTTCCTGGATAAGCCGCGATTTTAAATTTAAAAAACTCATCAGAAAGATTATTTAATGGTGCAATAATCACATCTACAAAAATTTTCATTGCATCATAATCTATCTCTGAAAAATCATCCAAACAAATAAAAACATGATTTATTCCTATATTTTTAAGCATTTGCCTGATGCTTCTCATAATTAAAACAGGATTAAAGCACTTTAGCAAAACCTCTGAAAACTCTTCACTCAAGCTAATTTTATCTGTATTTGAACCTTTATATTTAGCATTAAAATCAGCCTCTGGGCCTTTTATAGAATTAACTTTTAATCCAGCAGAGGCAGAAATATCAGTTGTTTTATTAGCTTCATCGTTAGATAAAACTTTTTTTTGCTTTAAAACCTCAACATCCATGTATTCGAATTTTTCAATATCATCAAAAATTCGATTTAACTCTTCTTCAAAAGCTGCTTTATCTGGTCCAAAATATTTAGTAACTTTAGCTAAATAAAACTTTAGCGTATTTGTTTTAAGCTCCAGTTTAATTTCAGATATTATTTCTTTTAGGAATGACTTATATATTAAATACTTATTTAATTCCTGAGCTGTAAAATGATCATCATATTTTTCTGTACTGTAAGAGAATGCTTTTGATTGCTCAAATATACTTTTCACATCAATATACAGTGAAAGTTTGTCTTTGCTCTTTCTTATATCATGCTGAAGCCTAGCTACAATTGTCGACTTTCCAGTGCCGCGGCGCCCAGTTAGTATGGTTGTATTTAATTTAGAAATTGATTTTAAAATTAAATCATTTTCCAAAGGATCAACATAAAGTTTTTCAATGATATCTTTGCTCGAACTAACATCCGAAAGATCAGCTCTTCTGCATTTTTTCAAAGAATCAACTAAATTAAAAAAGCTATCTTTATCTTTCTGGCTAATATTCATTAAGAAACCTTAAAAAAAATCAAAAAATGACTTTGTGTCTCAGTAATGCCAATAAGGCGTTCTCAAGGAACTTATTGGCACGCCCACTTTGGGAAGATGCATAATAATTACTAATAATTCTTAAAATTACAATAGAGAAGCTGATGATTTCTATCACTTATTTATTACAGCTTGGCCGCAGAAACTGAGTGCAACACCTGAGCTTTT
>NZ_JBQSVC010000075.1:0-2436 GCF_052376035.1 Halomonas sp. AOP7-E1-9 | reverse complement strand
AACAGTGAAGCATTTATTCGCCGTGCGGAGCATGGCGCATAAATGCCTGTTGGACTAAGGCGCGTCCATCAGGCGGCTATTTAATAGGGGATTGTATTGACGGGCATGTGGCCGGAGGCAACAAACCGTGCATAGGCATGTCTGTGGTAACGCGCTCTAGTGGTGAGATTCGCCATCATTTCAGTGCCCCCGAACCTAAGTTAACCCAATGTAGCGCGCTTGATGGCTAAAATCCATCACCGAGACGAACGTAGCCGCGACCCGCGAGTGGGCCGGTTAGCCTAGTCCGTTGTCGTCGTATGGCGTTACATCATGCTCGATAGCGTTGCTCCTTGTGGTTAGGCGGTTGATCGTAGAGGGGGCGCTGGGGGGTGAGCGTCCCGATCATCCGTAATGTGAGTTGCTTGCAGTGTGGACAGGTGTAGGCCAGTTCCGCATCGCTGGCAGCCATATCGACATCCGGTGCTTGCTCAACAACCGCTAACGCTCGACGAATCTGCACCAAACGTTGCCGACGGCAGCGATTGGCCAGAAAACCGTAGTGACGCACCCGCATCAGTCCCTTGGGCAGGACGTGGAGCAGGAAGCGGCGCACGAACTCCTCACCACCAAGGATGAGTTGCTTGTGTCGGTCGTGGTCGCGATAGTCCTTGTAGCGTAGGGTCACTTGCTGGTCATCTACAGCCAGGATACGCGCGTTGCTGATGGCGATTTGGCGCGTGTAGCGCGCTAGGTAGCGAACCACCGCATGGGTGTGTTCAAGGCAGTCCTTGCTGTAAACCACCCACTCAGTGGCCATCAGCGTGTTCAGTTGAGCATCGACGTCACCGGGTCGGGTGACTCGGTGGAGATCGCCTGCACTGGCGGCCTGGCGCAGGGCGCTCACCATGTGCCCGCGAAAGTGGCGTGACAAGGCCCGCACCGGGAACAAGTAGTTGCTATGCGCTCCACGCCAGCGGCCATCGTCCCCCAAAGCACCACCTGGAACCAAACAGTGCAGGTGCACATGCTGGCTCAGGTTCTGGCCCCAGGTGTGAAGCACGGCAATCATCCCCAGCTCGCCGTCAAGGCGTTTGGGATCTCGTCCAAAAGTGCGTAGCGTTTGCCAGGCACTCTGGAACAGCAACCGGTGAATCACCTCGGGATGAAGCTGAACCCAGCCATTAAGGCTGTGCGGTAGCGTGAATACAACGTGGTAATAGCGCACCGGCAGGATATTGGCCTGCTGACGCTCAGCCCATTGCTCCATGGCACGGCCTTGGCACTGTGGGCAGTGACGATCGCGACAGCCAAAGTAGCGTGGCTGTACGTGGGCGCAGTCGGAGCACTGCAAGATCATCCCGCCCATCGCCTCCGTTCGGCAGGCCAGCAGATGGGTACACACCCGTTGGCGCTGGCGGTCAAGACCGGTTGGATCGAGGAAGCGGATCAGCGCCTGCTGCAAGGTAGCGGCCTTAGTCATGGCTCACCTCCAAGGCGGCTACCAGGTCAATATGACACTGATCTCCCCCTTGCTGGCTCGGTAGCCAGTGCAGGTAGCGCATCGTCGACTGGAGGTTGCGGTGGCCCAGCAGCCGCTGGAGCTGATGAACGGGCAGGCCCTGCTCCAAGACATGGGTGGCATAGGCATGGCGCAGACTATGGATGCCACCGACCCGCTCGACTCCGGCCAGGCGCTTGGCTTGGGTAAAGGCCTTCTGCGGCGCACTGGCGTGCAGTGCTTGATCGGGAAACAGAGCGCTCGGGAACAGCCATGTGACTGGCCGGTAGGCGCGCCAGTAATCGCGCAAGCGATCAAGCAGGGTCACCGGTAGTAGCACCATACGATCCTTGCCGCCCTTGCCCTGCGTCACACGGAGTTGGTAACGCTGGCTGTCGATGTCACTGACTCGCAGGTGGCAGACCTCGGTCACACGCAATCCACAGCCGTAGCACAGTTCGAGCATCATGCGATGCTTGGGGTTTTGGCAGGCGGCCAGGATCCGCCGAACCTCGTCGCGGGTCAGCAGTTCTGGAATCCGCTGCGGTTTTTTGGGGACGGTGAGCGGCACATCAAACGACGGCCACTGCAACACGTGCAAGTACAGGAACCGCACGCCGTGCAGGTAGACACGACAGCTGGCGGCGGACAAACCGCGCTCCTGAACCAAGTGATTAAAGAAGTGTTGCAGGTCGTCGGTACTCAACGTGTCTGGCGGACGGTGGAAATAACGTGCCAGATCAGTAATCACCATCAGGTAGGTGTTGTGGGTACGTTGCGCAAAGCCACGCTGACGCATGGCCGCGATCATCTTCTGTCGCAAGGCAGTCATCGTCGTCACTCCTGTTGTTTGACCCACGTGGGTCAATCAACAGTGTGGCCCGATGAGGCGAAAAACGTGGTTCGTCGACAGCTACCGCGAAGCGGTTTAGTTCAACAGTGATTATATAGCCAGC
>NZ_JBQSVC010000074.1:0-2672 GCF_052376035.1 Halomonas sp. AOP7-E1-9 | reverse complement strand
GTAAGCGTCCATTCCGCGACGTTCTGCCACCCCGCTAAAATTCGCCCTAAAGTAACCTCACAGTTTCCAACACGAGGTTATCGCCATGAGAAAGCACCGCACACCCGACCAGTGGCAGGCTTTGGTCAATCAGCAGCGTGACAGTGGTCTGTCAGCTCGGCAGTTCTGCGAACAAGAGAACATTGGTTACGCGAGTTTCTGCAACTGGCGCAAGCGCCTGTCTGATCCGTCGGCCGATGATTCGGCTGGATCCGGTGAAGCCAGCTTTCTGGATTTGTCGTCACTGATGGACACATCGCAATCCTCCGGCCCAGGCTGGAACATTGTGCTCAGCCTGGGCAATGGCGTTGAACTGCGGCTGAGCCAGAACGGGTGATCGGGCTCGATAGTCAGGCCCGGATCTGGCTGTGCACCGAGCCCACCGATATGCGCAAATCGTTCCGGGGCCTGAGTGCCCTGGTCCGGAATCAGTTGAAGCACGACCCTCTCAGCGGCCAGTATTTCGTCTTCGTCAATCGCCGCAAGACTCAGATGAAGATGCTGTATTTTACGACCACCGGTTACTGCCTGTGGGCCAAGCGCCTGGAGCAGGGGCAGTTCCGGGTGCCATTATCTGCCTCGGGGCAGCGAGCCCTGACCCTGACGGATCTGCAACTGCTGATCGATGGCATTGAGGTGCAGAAATACCGCCAGTTCAAGCGTTTTCGAGGGGTATAGAAGACGGACTTCCGGTATAATATCGGTCATGAATTCAACGGCTTCTGATCCTTGTCCCAATGCATCGTCCTCCTCGGCTCTGGCCGATGAGAATGCACTGCTGCGTGAGCAGGTCCAGATCCTGCAGCGCCAGCTGGACTGGTTCAAGAAGCAGCTGTTCGGCCCCAAGTCCGAGAAGCAGGTGTTTGATCTGCCGGGCCAGAACAGCCTGTTCCAGCCCGATGAAGCACCGCTGCCGGAGCAGCCTGCTGGCGAAGAAAAACGCACCATCAAGGCCTATCAGCGCGGCACCGGCAAAAAGCAGCGGGACGACGACTGCTTGAATGACTCCGGTCTGCGCTTTACCGCCGATGTGCCGATGGAGGTCATTGAGCACCTGCCACCGGAACTGACCGGGCCGGAGGCTGACCAGTACGTAGTGATCGGTAGCAAGACCACCTACCGGCTGGCCCAGCGTGCCTCCAGTTATGTGGTGCTTAAGTGCGAACGCCCGGTGTTCCGGCGAAAGGGGGCCGAGAAGCCGGTGACGACTCTGGCTCCGTTCAACGTGCTGGACAACAGCCTGGCCGACGTCAGCCTGCTGGCCGGGCTGCTGGTGGACAAGTTCCAGTTCCACCTGCCGCTGTATCGTCAACACCAGCGCATCCAGCAGGCCGGTATCACCGTCAGTCGCAGCACCCTGACGAACCTGGTCAAGCGTGCCATCGACCTGTTGCGACCCATCGTGGATGCCCAGACCGACAATGTGCTGCGCAGTCGGGTGCTGGCCATGGATGAAACGCCCATCAAAGCCGGTCATCAGGGCCGGGCCGGCCCGCAAAAGGGCAAGATGAAAACCGGCTGGTTCTGGCCGTTATACGGCGATGCCGACGAGGTGGTGTTCACCTACTCGAACAGCCGTGGGCGTGCCCATATCGAAGAAGTACTCAGCGAATCGTTCAGCGGCACCCTGATCAGTGACGGCTACGCGGCCTATGCCCGCTACGCTGCCGCTCAGGAGAGCGTCACCCATGCCCAATGTTGGGTGCATGGTCGCCGTTATTTTATCGAGGCACAGAAAGATCACCCGGAGACAGTCACCAACGCGCTGCAACAGATCGCCAAGGTGTACCGGAATGAAGAGGCCATCAAAACCCAGGGGCTGACTGGCGAGAAGAAACGCCAGTACCGGTTGGATCACTCGAAACCGGTGGTCAGCGACTTCTTCCAGTGGTGCCGGGATCAGTTGGCACAAGGCGGCCTCGTGCCCAGCGACCCGCTGACCAAGGCCCTGAACTACGTGCTCGGTCGCGAAGCGAGCCTGACCGTGTTCCTGGAAAACCCGGACGTGCAGCCAGACACCAACCACCTGGAACGGGCGCTACGCCCCATTCCAATGGGCAAGAAAAACTGGATGTTCTGCTGGACCGAACTGGGCGCGGAACACCTGGGCATCATCCAGAGCCTGATCAGCACCTGCAAGCTGCACGATATTAACCCCTACACTTACCTGGTGGACGTGCTGCAACGCGTCAGTCAGCATCCCGCCAGTGAAGTGGCGAACCTGACTCCGCGGCGCTGGAAAATCCGGTTCGCCGAGAATCCGCTACGGGCTCTGATCGATCCCCGTCATCCGGACCGACAAGCCACGCAACTCACACCGGTGGAGGTCGTCCATGCGCATTGAGGACATGAGCATCGACGAGTTGCTGGAACTGAACCAGTACATCTGCCAGCGCATTGATGAACTGCAAGAACAGGAAACCCTGCAAGCCTTGAGTCGGTTGCGGGTTGGTCTGAAAGTGACCTTCGAAGGCCGAGAAGGACCGGTGTTGGGGATCGTCACCAAGATCAACCGCAAGAGTGTGATCGTGCTGGGCGAGGAAGGCAGGAAACAGTACAAGGTCTCGCCGGAGTTACTTAGGCCTCTGCGTGACGTGAAGTAGGTCAACTACGTCGTAGGATGAACGCTTACG
>NZ_JBQSVC010000073.1:0-2685 GCF_052376035.1 Halomonas sp. AOP7-E1-9 | reverse complement strand
TAAGCGTTCATTCCAAGACGTAGTTGACCTACTTCACGTCCCGGAGAGGTCTCAATAACTCCGGCGAGACCTTGTACTGCTTCCTGCCATCCTCATCCAGCACGATCACGCTCTTGCGGTTGATCTTGGTGACAATCCCCAGCACGGGGCCTTCCCGGCTCTCGAAGGTCACTTTCAGGCCCACCCGCAACTGGCTCAGCGCCTGGAGGTTCTCCCGGTCACGCAGTTCATCAATTCGCCGGCAGATGTATTGATTCAGTTCCAGCAACTGGTCGATGCTCATGTCGTCAATGCGCATGAACGGTGGCCTCCGGCTGTTTGTTCTGTCGGTCAGGATGGCGTGGATCGATCAGCGCCCGTAGCGGATTCTCGGCGAACCGGGTTTTCCAGAGACGAGGCGTCAGGTCGCTGACGTCACTGGCCGGATGCTGGCTGATGCGTTGCAGCACGTCCACCAGGTAAGTGTAGGGGGTAATATTGTGCAGCTTGCAGGTGCTGATCAGACTCTGGATGATGCCCAGGTGTTCCGCCCCCAATTCAGTCCAGCAGAACATCCAGTTTTTCTTGCCCATGGGAATGGGGCGTAGTGCCCGCTCGAGGTGGTTGGTGTCTGGCTGCACGTCTGGGTTTTCCAGGAATACGCTCAGGCTGGCTTCCCGGCTGAGCACGTAGTTCAGAGCTTTGGTCAGTGGATCGCTCGGCACCAGGCCGCCTGACGCCAACTGATCCCGGCACCACTGGAAGAAGCCGCTAACGACCGGTTTCGAGTGTTCCAACCGGTACTGACGTTTCTTCTCGCCAGTCAGCCCGTGGGTTCTGATGGTTTCTTCATTCCGGTACAGCGCTGCGATTCGTTGCAGGGCCTCGGTGACGGTTTCCGGGTGATCCTTCTGCGCCTCGATAAAATAACGGCGGCTATGCACCCAGCACTGGGCGTGGGTGACGTTCTCTTGGGCAGCAGCGTAGCGGGCATAGGCCGCGTAGCCGTCACTGATCAGCGTGCCGTTGAACGATTCGCTGAGGATGGCTTCGATGTGGGCACGCCCACGGCTGTTCGAGTAGGTGAACACCACCTCGTCGGCATCGCCGTATAACGGCCAGAACCAGCCGGATTTCAACTTGCCTTTTTGCGGGCCCGCCCGACCCTGGTGACCGGCCTTGATCGGCGTTTCATCCATGGCCAGCACCCGACTGCGCAGCACGTTGTCGGTCTGGGCATCCACAATGGGCCGAAGCAGGTCGATCACGCGCTTGACCAGATTGGTCAGGGTGCTGCGGCTGATTGTGATACCGGCTTGCTGGATGCGCTGGTGCTGACGGTACAGCGGCAGGTGGAACTGGAACTTGTCCACCAGCAACCCGGCCAGCAGACTGACATCGGCCAGGCTGTTGTCCAGCACGTTGAACGGGGCCGGCGTGGTGATGGGCTTGTCACTCCCCTTGCGCCGGAACACCGGGCGCTCCACCTTCAGCACCACGTAACTGGAGGCCCGCTGGGCCAGCCGGTAGGTGGTCTTACTGCCGATTACTTCGTACTGATCGGCCTCCGGCCCTGTCAGCTCTGGCGGCAGATACTCTATGACTTCCACCGGCACATCAGAGGTAAAGCGCAGACCGGTGTCGTTCAGGCAGCCATCGTCGCGCTGCTTCTTGCCGGTGCCACGCTGATAGGCCTTGATGGGGCGTTCTTCTTCGTCAGCAGGCGGCGCCGGTAGCGGCGCTTCCTCTGGCTGGAACAAGCTGTCCTGCCCGGGAAGATCGAACACCTGCTTCTCGGATTTGGGACCGAACAGCTGCTTTTTGAACCAGTCCAGTTGATGCGTCAGCTGACGAATCGCTTCTGCCTGGGCTCCCAACTGCTCCCGCAACACGGCATTCTCCTCGGCCAGAGCCGAGTAGGAAGGTGCATTGGAAGAAGGAGCGGAAGCGGTTGAATTCATGGCCGATATTATATCGAAAGTCGGCCTTCTATACCCCTCGAAAACGCTTGAACTGGCGATATTTCTGCACCTCGATGCCATCGATCAGCAGTTGCAGATCCGTCAGGGTCAGGGCTCGCTGCCCGGAGGCGGATAACGGCACCCGGAACTGGCCCTGCTCCAGGCGCTTGGCCCACAGGCAATAACCGGTGGCGGTGAAGTACAGCATCTTCATCTGGGTCTTGCGACGATTGACGAAGACGAAATACTGGCCACTGAGCGGGTCGTGCTTCAACTGATTCCGAACCAGGGCGCTCAGGCCCCGGAAGGATTTGCGCATGTCTGTGGGTTCGGTACATAGCCAGATGCGCGCCTGGCTATCGAGCCCGATCATCCGTTCTGGCTCAGCCGTAGCTCGACGCCGTTACCCAGGCTGAGCACAATATTCCAGCCTAAGCCGGATGATGGCGACGTGCCCATCAGTGACGACAAATCGAGAAAGCTGGCTTCTCCAGAGTCTGTCGAATTATCGGTCGGCTGATCGGACAGGCGCTTTCGCCAGTTGCAGAAGCTGGAATAGCCAATGTTCTCTTGTTTACAAAACTGCGAAGCTGACAGACCACTGTCACGATGCTGGTCAACCAGGGCCTGCCACTGTTCCGGGGTGCGGTGCTTTCTCATGGGGGTAACCTCGTGTGGGCAAATGTGAGGTTACTGTAGGGCGAATGTCAGCCGGGCGGCAGGACGTCTTAGAATGAACGCTTAC
>NZ_JBQSVC010000072.1:0-2734 GCF_052376035.1 Halomonas sp. AOP7-E1-9 | reverse complement strand
GTTGTGTCATACATCACCTCTTTCCTCTTAGGGTAGAAGTGACACAGAATTCTGAACACTACCGATGATTGTGAAAGGCTGGCATCTGAGCACCTTCTAATAAGCACCATTGATATACCCAACGCTGCATCAGACCTTACAGTAACTGTCGATCTTACGCGTAAATCGATTACTTGCAGCATGCGGCTTGACGCGCCTAAAGATAGAAAAAGCACGTCAGCAAAAATTAACTGGCTCACCCGGCAATTACCCAGTAACGAAAAGAGCCCAGCCATTAGCATAAAAGCGATGCGCAAAGGTCAGGCTTTGGCAACGGACAAGCCTTTAGAGGAAGTGAGGAAAAACCCTAATATTTTGGATGTAGAAAATACCGACGCTCAACCTGTCGCATTCGAAGTATTTACCTCGATAGATCTAGGCGCAAAATTCTCAGGTAATCGCGTGTTTATCGAACACCTCGAAAAGGTAGTGCCCGATTTCTACCGCTATGCAGGCCAATACCTAAAAGCCTGGGTAGCTCCGGCACCTCGAGTTAAGCAAGTTGAAGAAGATCCCGAGGAAGAGACCGAGGCGCAGACTACATCGCCTGAAAATGATTGAATCGTTTTAATCCAGCCATAGTAAATTTACCGGTCACTGCGTATGGCCGGTTTTTTTGTTATCCAATTCGGATCCGGTGTCAACATGCACGTTTTAATCTATTTCTTCCGAGACACGTCTCCAAGCTGGCGAAACGACTCCACGCTCATTCCTACTAAGTGCTTAATCTGAAGTTTTCGTATAGCATTGGGCCGGACAACTCATCACGGATGAAACCATGTTATGGCGCTTCATTGCTCCGCTTACTGACTCTGAACAGAAGGCGCTGTCTTCCCCGCGGTGAGAAGCGTCTCTACGCCGCCGTGCGCATGCCACCCTGCTGAGTAATCAAGGCCATACGATCAACAAAATCAGTCAGGTACTGCAGGTCCTCCGCGACGCCGTATCACGATGGCTCAAACAGTGGGAAGCGTTAGGCCTTGATGGACTAATCGACAAACCCCGCAGTGGCCGCACGCCCGTCCTGGATGAACGCGATCATCAGCGACTGCAGGAACTCGTTGCCGAACAGCCTCGCCAGATCCGAACCTTGCAGGCTCGTTTTGAGGAAGGAGACGGGTAAGACCGTCAGCACGGTGACCCTTCGCCGAGCGTTAAAAAAAGATTTCAGCTTCAAGCGCATCCGGCACTCACTCAAGGTACTGCGTGACGAGGCGGATTTCTGGAACACCCAGGGCCTTCTCAAGACACTCTATCAGCAGGAAGACCAGGGTGAGCATGAGCTCTATTACTTTGATGAGTCAGGCTTTTCACAAGCGTCATCGGTACCCTATCCGTGGAGTCCTGCGGTGATTTTCAACCCAGTTGTCCAAATGGCTGCGCTTAAGCAGCCTTTTTATTACGCTCGATTTCCTGCACTTTCCCTGGGTTAAGCGACACTGAACCAGTGACCTCCCAGTTTCGGGTGCTGCCCGACCAGCGTTTCGGATATCGACGCTTAGCACTTTCATAAACCGCTTTACGGCGTTCAAGGCGTTTTCGATCAACACCACGATGTCGATCAGCTGGCGTGACATATTGGATGCCACTGTGAAGGTGCTGTTCGTTGTAAGCCCGCTCGAACACCAACATCCATTCTCGTACCGCGCTCAGCGATGCAAAGCCCTTGGTGGGCCACGCTGGGCAATATTTGACGGTACGGAACAGCGATTCCGAGTAAGGGTTGTCGTTGCTTACTCTCGGGCGACTGTAAGACATCAACATCCCCAGTTCGGTTAACCTCGCTTTGAGCGTATAGGACGTCATCGGCGCCCCGTTATCTGAGTGCAGTACCGGTGGTTGATGCCAGCAACCTTCTCGCAGCAAAGCGCGTTCCAGTAATTGTTTAGCCAGCTCGCCCGATTCGGTGTCGTGAACTTCCCAGGCGATGATTTTGCGGCTGTAGATATCCATGATCAGGTAGAGATACCAGTGCTGGCCTCGCACAACGGAGGCGCAGAAGCTAATGTCCCAACTCCAGACCTGGTTTGGCCCTGTTGCCGTAAAACTGGTCGGCGCGGGCACTGGACGGCGTGGTTTCATACGGCCACGAGGGTGCTGCTGGTGATGCTTTTTCAAAACCCGATAAAACGACGATTCGGAGGCCAGATAGACGCCGTTGTCTGCCAGCAAAGGCACGATTTGAGACGGCGGCAAGCTCTGGTAATCGGGACGATGACAAGTGTTCAAAATGGCTTGCTCTTCCTCATGCGTTAGCTGATGCGGCTGCCTGCCTTGCACCACGTGATGACGCTGACCCTCAACAACAGCGCCACACTCAGATCGCCAACGTTTCAGTGTGCGTTCATTCACGTTGATAATCTCAGCGGCTTTATAACGAGACGCGCCATCCACAACCGCTTCGTCAAATAGCGTGATGAGCCTTGCACGTTCGTCGAGCGGCGTTAGTCGTCCTCGCCGCTGTCGGGATCTTCGCTGTACAAGGCTTCGAGCTTTTTTGAGAGCACCAGTAACGACGTCGTCTCAGCCACTACCTTGTCTTTGCGCCGCACTTCCGCTTTGAGTTGCTTGATGGTCTTACGGTCTTCTTTACGCTGCTTTTGCGCCGCTTTTTCCTGGTCTTCTTGCCGACCAGCGCCTTCAAGGCAAGCCGCTTTCCACTGCTGAATTTGCTCGGGATAAAGGCCTTTTTCGC
>NZ_JBQSVC010000071.1:0-2796 GCF_052376035.1 Halomonas sp. AOP7-E1-9 | reverse complement strand
CGTGCTATAAAAATAAACATAAAGAAGTAACGATAAAGGCAGGCATAACGTCTACTTAGCTTGCGCGACGAGAGCGGGTAAAAAGATGAGTAAGGTTGGTGCTGAAAATGGCGGGATAACGATGTAGCAGAGGTTATCTAGCATGGATAATAAGGCCGTCCGTGGCCTGTCGCGCGTCCTTGATCCTTTCGCATATTGCTTTCCGAAACCCTTCCATGGGCTGGCGCGACTCAAGTGAGCTACTGCGATCCGTAGCAGGTACGATTCTAACGGCTTTAGCAGGAAATGATGTAGTCTATCGCTGATATTTTTGTAAGCATTCTCTTACACTGGTTCTGCATGTCTTTTATTTTCAATGGCTTATGTTCGCCATGCTGGGTTTTCGATAAATAAAAAATAGCCTTTCTGGTAGCTGCTTGACCATCATTTCCGGCTTGGGCAGCGCCGGTATTCATTCTTCTTACCTTGGGCCCCCCGCAGCTGCAAAAGCAGGAGGCACCATGGCCTAACTAATTCTCGTGAGTATGCAAGAAGATTGTTTTAACCATCGCTTTCACTCTGTTACTTCCAGCTTGATCTAAAAAATAGTTATACGGAAAAATTACGTAAGTTAAATAGTAAGGGGATATGTTCTCTTTATGTCTCTGCTTACGGTATAAGCAAGCGTTGTTAGGCCTGTGTTGTTTTATCTTAGCGCTGTATTTTAATAACAACAAAACAACGTGGTGACAAAGATTAAAGATTTTCATTATCTGTCGTATCTCTTGAAATGGCTTTGGGGTTAGCTACGCTCAAATTACTCGATTGGTTAATCGAGTTAATGATTGATATGTTTTTGCCGAAAGCATGAAAAGGAGATGAATCATGGCTAATGATCGCAAAGATAATGGAATGAGCCGCGAACAGGCAGGACAGAAAGGTGGTGAAGCCACTTCAAAAACGCATGGTAAAGAATTTTATGAAGATATCGGCCATAAAGGTGGCCAAAAGAGCGGAGGTAACTTCGCTAATGATCCGGAGCGAGCTTCCGAAGCCGGTAAAAAAGGTGGAGAGAACAGCCACGGTGGTAATTCCTGATGGCGACCGGTCAGGTCGATTAGGTTTTACATAACCACTTAGCTTAAACGTTGCCCCTTGTAAATATGTCAGTAATAGCATCTAAGCAAGTTGCTGCTTAAAGGGGAGTGTACAGAGGCCTTCAATACTTAACTAAACGCGATCAGATATTTCATTTGATGGGCTCGCAAGGAAGCGCTTTGTTTAGAAGGAACCGTTAGTAATGAGGCTGGTACTGCGTAACGTTTAAGTCTGCTGCCAGGAAGTTTTCTTCCTGGCAGTTAATCCAGGAGGCTGCACTATGTTCCACCACTCTGCAAAGCTGCAATATCCAGTTAAAGTCGATAAACCTAATCCTGAATTTGCCATGTTGCTCCAACAGGCTATCGGCGGTATAGAAGGGGAAATCCGGGTAGCAATGCAATATTTCTTCCAGGCAATGGGAGCGCGGGGCGATGATCGCATTCGCGATCTTCTTATGTCGACGGCTACAGAAGAGCTTGCGCATGTCGAAATGCTTGGTCATGCGGTTGCGCTTAACTTGGAAGGTGCGCCCGTCTCTTACCAGGAGGCTACCGCAGAAGATCCCGTCATGAATGCCATTCTAGGCGGAGCGAACCCACGCCACCTGTTGTCATCTGGGCTTTCTGCCATGCCGGTCAATGCTAATGGCGTACCATTCGATATGAGCCACATCTATGCCACGGGTAATGTGGCGGCAGATATGCTCGCTAACGTGACCGCGGAGGCAAGTGGTCGAGTATTGGCATCGCGTCTTTATAACTGGACGGACGACCATGGCATGAAAGACTTCCTCTCTTTTCTGATTGCGCGTGATACCTACCATCAGCAGCAGTGGTTAGCCGTCATTGAAGAGTTAGGCGGACTTGGAGCACACCTTCCGATACCGAACGCTACCCCTGAAGATCACGAAGCCATGCAGCATTCGTACTACTACCTCAATACCTTGCTGGATAAAGAAGCGCCGAAAGGCCGCTGGGCGGAAGGCCCCTCATTTGACGGTCGTAGCGACTTCACGGCACGCCAACAGCCAGAGCCGGAAGGCCAGGCGCCTACGCTCGGCATGGCAAAGGAGAAATCGGGCGCTCAGAAAGAGCAGATTGATCCGTCAAAATAAGTCGTTATACATAACTCAGTTATTTAAAAGGAGTCAGCACGATGGAAACCCTGTCTCTGGAAACCAAGTATTTGGAAAACTGGTTACGTGATGCGCATGCTATGGAAAAGCAAGCTGAGGAAATGCTGGAAAAGCAGGCAGAACGATTAGTTGATTACCCTGAGCTTAAGGCGCGTATTGAGCAGCACTTAAATGAGACCCGCCATCAGTCGGATCGCTTGGAGCAGGCCATGGCTGGTTTGGATATTGATACCTCAGCCCTCAAGGATCTGGGCGGTAAGATAACCGCCTTTGGTCAAGCGCTTGGCGGCATGATGATGGACGATGAAGTCATGAAAGGAAGTATCGCCTGTTACGCTTTTGAGCACTTTGAAATCGCCAACTATAAAGCTTTGATTCAGGCTGCGGAAAGCTCGGGCCATGCGGGCGTCGCTCAAGTATGCAAAGAGATCCTTCAGGAAGAGATTGCCATGGCGGATTGGCTGGCGGATCATCTGGAGTCTACGACCACACAATTTTTACAGCGTGCTGATGATGATGGCCAGCGCGCTAAACGTTAAGCGCTACCTATCGAAATTCGTTTAACCTGCTACTTTTTAATG
>NZ_JBQSVC010000070.1:0-3275 GCF_052376035.1 Halomonas sp. AOP7-E1-9 | reverse complement strand
CAGTCGCTCTTTAACAATGTATATCATGCTGACATTAACGTTTTTTTAAACGTTGATACGTAATTGTTGTGTGATACGTCTCAAGCGTATCCGGCAATCGTTGTCATTGCGAGATACCAGACTCCTTCGGGTTATAGGGTCAAGCAATGAAGCGCACACGGTGGATGCCTAGGCAGCCAGAGGCGATGAAAGACGTGGAAGCCTGCGATAAGGTTCGGCGAGGTGGCAAACAACCTGTGACCCGGACATCTCTGAATGGGGAAACCCACTGACCACAAGGTCAGTATCCTGTACTGAATACATAGGTGCAGGAGGCGAACCAGGGGAACTGAAACATCTAAGTACCCTGAGGAAAAGAAATCAACCGAGATTCCCCCAGTAGCGGCGAGCGAACGGGGACCAGCCCTTAAGCAGGTGACTGATTAGACGAACGAGCTGGGAAGCTCGGCCATAGCGGGTGATAGCCCCGTAGTCGAAAATCTGATTCTGTGAAATCGAGTAGGTCGGGGCACGAGAAACCTTGACTGAAGACGGGGGGACCATCCTCCAAGGCTAAATACTCCTGGCTGACCGATAGTGAACCAGTACCGTGAGGGAAAGGCGAAAAGAACCCCGGAGAGGGGAGTGAAATAGATCCTGAAACCGTGTGCGTACAAGCAGTAGGAGCAGACTAGTTCTGTGACTGCGTACCTTTTGTATAATGGGTCAGCGACTTATATTCAGTGGCGAGGTTAACCGTATAGGGGAGCCGTAGGGAAACCGAGTCTTAACTGGGCGACACAGTCGCTGGATATAGACCCGAAACCGGGCGATCTATCCATGAGCAGGGTGAAGGTTGAGTAACATCAACTGGAGGCCCGAACCAGGATCTGTTGAAAAAGATTTGGATGACTTGTGGATCGGAGTGAAAGGCTAATCAAGCCCGGAGATAGCTGGTTCTCCTCGAAAGCTATTTAGGTAGCGCCTCACGTATCACCGCCGGGGGTAGAGCACTGTTTCGGCTAGGGGGTCATCCCGACTTACCAACCCGAGGCAAACTCCGAATACCGGTGAGTGCAAGCGTGGGAGACACACGGCGGGTGCTAACGTCCGTCGTGAAAAGGGAAACAACCCAGACCGTCAGCTAAGGTCCCCAAATTCTGGTTAAGTGGGAAACGATGTGGGAAGGCTCAGACAGCTAGGAGGTTGGCTTAGAAGCAGCCATCCTTTAAAGAAAGCGTAATAGCTCACTAGTCGAGTCGGCCTGCGCGGAAGATGTAACGGGGCTAAACCAGATACCGAAGCTACGGGTTCATCCTATGGATGAGCGGTAGAGGAGCGTCGTGTAAGCCGATGAAGGTGAGTTGAGAAGCTTGCTGGAGGTATCACGAGTGCGAATGCTGACATGAGTAACGATAAGGGGAGTGAAAAACTCCCCCGCCGGAAGACCAAGGTTTTCTGTTCGATGCTAATCAGAGCAGAGTGAGTCGGCCCCTAAGGCGAGGCCGAAAGGCGTAGTCGATGGGAAACGGGCTAATATTCCCGTACCGGACATGATTGCGATGGGGGGACGGAGAAGGCTAGGTGGGCCAGGCGTTGGTTGTCCTGGTGAAAGTCAGTAGGCCTGGGTCTCAGGTAAATCCGGGACCCTTCAAAGCCGAGAGACGAGACGAAGACACCACGGTGTCGAAGTCATTGATGCCACGCTTCCAGGAAAAGCCTCTAAGCTTCAGATCATGTGCGACCGTACCCCAAACCGACACAGGTGGTCAGGGTGAGAATCCCAAGGCGCTTGAGAGAACTCGGGTGAAGGAACTAGGCAAAATGGTGCCGTAACTTCGGGAGAAGGCACGCCGGCGTAGGGTGAGAGGACTTGCTCCTTCAGCCCGAACCGGTCGAAGATACCAGGTGGCTGCAACTGTTTATTAAAAACACAGCACTCTGCCAACTCGCAAGAGGACGTATAGGGTGTGACGCCTGCCCGGTGCCGGAAGGTTAAATGATGGTGTTAGGATTCGTCCGAAGCTCTTGATTGAAGCCCCGGTAAACGGCGGCCGTAACTATAACGGTCCTAAGGTAGCGAAATTCCTTGTCGGGTAAGTTCCGACCTGCACGAATGGCGTAATGATGGCCACGCTGTCTCTACCCGAGACTCAGTGAAATTGAAATCGCCGTGAAGATGCGGTGTACCCGCGGCTAGACGGAAAGACCCCGTGAACCTTTACTATAGCTTCACACTGGACGCTGATGTTGCCTGTGTAGGATAGCTGGGAGGCTTTGAACTTCGGACGCCAGTTCGAAGGGAGCCAACCTTGAAATACCAGCCTGGCATCATTGGCGTTCTCACTCAGGTCCGTTATCCGGATCGAGGACAGTGTGTGGTGGGTAGTTTGACTGGGGCGGTCTCCTCCCAAAGAGTAACGGAGGAGCACGAAGGTACCCTCAGCACGGTCGGACATCGTGCAATGAGTGCAAGAGCATAAGGGTGCTTGACTGCGAGACAGACACGTCGAGCAGGTGCGAAAGCAGGTTCTAGTGATCCGGTGGTTCTGTATGGAAGGGCCATCGCTCAACGGATAAAAGGTACTCCGGGGATAACAGGCTGATACCGCCCAAGAGTTCACATCGACGGCGGTGTTTGGCACCTCGATGTCGGCTCATCACATCCTGGGGCTGAAGTCGGTCCCAAGGGTATGGCTGTTCGCCATTTAAAGTGGTACGCGAGCTGGGTTTAGAACGTCGTGAGACAGTTCGGTCCCTATCTGCCGTGGGCGTTGGATGTTTGAGAAGAGCTGCTCCTAGTACGAGAGGACCGGAGTGGACGACCCTCTGGTGTTCCGGTTGTCACGCCAGTGGCATTGCCGGGTAGCTATGGTCGGACGGGATAACCGCTGAAAGCATCTAAGCGGGAAGCCCCCTTCAAGATGAGACATCCCCGAGGCCTTGAGCCTCCTGAAGGGCCCAGCGAGACCAGCTGGTTGATAGGCACGGTGTGGACGCACTGCAAGGTGTTGAGCTAACGTGTACTAATGGCCCGTGAGGCTTGACCCTATAACACCCAAGGGGTCTGGTCGCAGTGACAACGATGACTACCGGATACGCGCGCTGGGCGAGCAAACGCCTGGCACGAGAGACGATCACACGACACAGCATGATGTACATTGACAGTTACGCCTGACGACCATAGCGAGCGTGAACCACCTGATCCCTTGCCGAACTCAGTAGTGAAACCGCTTAGCGCCGATGGTAGTGTGGGGTCTCCCCATGCGAGAGTAGGTCATCGTCAGGCACTTATT
>NZ_JBQSVC010000069.1:0-3758 GCF_052376035.1 Halomonas sp. AOP7-E1-9 | reverse complement strand
TATTGGCCATTGGTAGTGGAACGTCTGCTCTTGTCGTGGTGATCACGCTACCAGCTTCTATCCTTTTCGGATGGTTGGCTGTAAAACTGCTTGCTATAGTGAAGACGTTACAATCTGAAGAAGAGGACTAACATAATGTCTGTTTCCTATGGAATTGGTGCCATTATTGCCGCAACACTGGTTGTATCCACGTTATTATTCCTATGGGCTCGCCAGAAGGATGGCCAGCATAGGGGAAAGCTAAAGAAGGCGTAAAATCCGGTAAACGGCGTTGACTCTGTGAAATTTGAGCAGGCGTTTTCACCGATCCGGAATTGATCGATCCAGAATGGTTGACCAGAAAGCACCTGCGTTTGCAGGTGCTTTTCTTTTACAACTACCGTAGTGCACGAAATCTTAAATGAAACTGCCCTGCTGGCGCCTCTCCACTGGTAAGGCGTTTATCAGGTTCTGATGAGGAGATTACTCATGAATACAGTAAAACCAACAACGCTTGTGTATTTGGCACTAGGCGCGAGGCAGTCGAAAGCATTCAACGATGCTTCGAAAATTTCGTATCTACAACTAGGGTTACACGAGATCGAGCTAATGCAGTTTCTCTGTGAAGCGGCGGCCATAGTGCACGAAGTCTTCCATGAGCTGACAACCGTTGAGCAATTCGACGGTAACCTGGAATGCTCATTGGCAGAACCGATGGGCAAGTGGATTATGACCTTCATGGTAGAAAACCATCGCTTACCGGAGGATGAAGAGATAACCAATGCCTCCAAGGCACTCTTACTTGAAAAAGGGGTAGGTGTGCCTGCGACGGCCACTGATGGGCAAGCATTAGATGCAATTGCAAAGGTCATGAGCGGTAAGCAATGGGGAGCGGACACAATGGGGGAGATTATGCTCATTGTGGCTCAAACTGGCAGAGCTGTTCATGAACTCGAAGAATAAGCAGTAACGCTGATAGCTTTTTTTAAAAATTGTTAAATGCTAATTTATGAAGCTCCCTATCACAGGGGGCTTTCCAATGTGAGTGCAGAACAAGCTTATATCGGAAAGCAAAGTTCTCTCCCTCTTGGGAGCGATAGAGGTAGCTGGCCTCTCTATGAAAGCAGCATTCTACCCTGCAGTAGTCGACACTCGTCGCTTATGCATCTCTGCCGGCACTGAGCGCCAGCATTTCAAATGCTCATCTGAGCGATCCACCTCTTTATCCATCGAACTCGGTCCCCGTGGTCCGGGTTACGCGTGGGTAATTTTCCTATCCAAGGAGTTAACATGAAAGAATTAATACAATCGCGTAGCGGCCGGCTTCAAAGCCAAATCGAAATTGGTGGTGAAGACTCTTGCTTGCGTGAGCAATGGAAGAATGACCTTACGTTAGCGACTGAAATGGCCATCATGGAGCATTTCCCGTTCGGACTGCTAGGTTACGAATGCGCACGTCAGAAGGCGGTTCAGAATGGAACTGATGGTATTTTTGACCAAAAAATGGATGAACTGAGAGAGAAGGTTGCTAAGCAGCTTTTAATCGACGATCCCATCCTGGCAAGAAGCCATGCAGCGTCACTGAAGGCATCGGACGCCAATGCTGGCTCTCTATAGCGGTCATCAGCGGTTCTTGGTCCCATCGCAATGCTAATACGCCGGAACCTCGGCATTTTTAAGGCTCATCTGAGCGACTCACTAAACCAGCCACGTGCTCTAGCCTCTAGGGGCGACGACGCCCGCCTGGCATATTGTGCCCTCAGCGCTTACGGCACTTGCTCCATGCGTTCTAGGCACTTCCAAACGATTACCCTTGCCCAATAGGACTAGGGCCTTTCAACAGCGCTCCGTTGAGCGCTTATAACTTGCACACGTCGCTCGTAATCCAGGGATTAGCGGGGACTGAGCTTTTATAACGGAGAAATTCCATGTCTTCTGAGACCCCCAACACCAACTGCCTGGCAGGTATCGCATGTCAGCATTGTGGATATAAATCTCGCGTCCAAACTGTGTCACGAGCCTTAGCAACTTTGGATGACGAGGTTGACGAATCCACTGGCTTAGAATTCGACGACACGTCCTTGATCACCTGTAGCGAATGCAAGTATCAGGGAACGGTTGTTGAATTCCGCGAGATGCAGGTAGATGCGTATGAGCCAAACAGTGGTGTGACATCTGTCTGGTCACCGGACGATGGTATCGACTTTGATACCATCGTCAGAGAAAGTGAGCAGCTAAAGACGTACATCACGGTTAGTTTACCCTCGCAGCAATGGAACGATATTGTTCTGCTGCTGGGCCTCGGCAAGAGGGACCTGGAGCACTACAGTCCAACGCATGCAGCTCAAGACGGCTATTGCAAAGCTGAAATCGATGAAATGGAGCGGTTAAAACAAAATCCAGTAGAGCAACTCTTGTCAACTCAGTTGAGTGCATCAAGCTCAGAAAGCGCGTGGAGCAAGATGGATTCAGCCAAAGCGCGCAGTGAGGGATGGAATCTTTTTGCCAGCGATGGTACTGAATTTGGATTCACAATCTGGAGCATAGAGAGAGAGGATGAGCTTTGTATCTTCGCGGATGACGCGTCGGCACTGAAGCATATTTACTTGCAGGCAAGTAAGGGGAGCGAGTTGCACTTACGCGCGCTTACGCTCCACATGACACTTGCTCGTTAAGCTTAGGGACTATAAACAGACTGGGTCAGCACCCTGAAGGTGCTGACCAGCTGCTTAAGAAGACAGAGGCTCATGCATGTATAGGTCAGAATCGCCGGTACATCCGGATAGAGGCACGATCGTAAACAATGACGTCAAGTACGTGGTGCTCAATGAACACACGCTTGGCTACTTCCTGGGGCCGGACCGTCAGTTAATGATGGTACTTCACGGCTTAGTGCTGAAAGGCGGCCATGACTGGAAAAATGGATCGGTATCGATTGGCCCTAGGGATAGCGTCCGGGAGGCTACACGTGAAGATTTCGTGGCCTTTAGGGTAAGTTCAAAAGGGCACCTTGATTAAGAGGCACATATCAACGCAATAACAGGCCCAGCGGCCAACTTACCACCCCAAGATTTTCTGATGAAATATCGGTTCTAAATAATCATAAATAAAGAAAACTTAATAAGGTGCCGTTGGTTAATTACCAGGCACCTAAAAACAAAAACCGGCCTTGCACAGGTCGGTTTTTTTTTGGGCTTATAAACGTAGGTGTCATTTTCAGTAATTGTTAGGCACCCGAGAGTGAACTTATTGCCATTAAAGGGCTTGGGCCCAAGCGGATGGCGCAGCTAAAAGCGGTGCTGGATGGAGACACGTAGCCCATTGGGTAGAACAACTATTTTCCGTGTCCTTTAGGCTTGCAATTCTGTTGCTGGTAGACAGTCCTCTGAACGCCTAAACTTGGGTTGACGTAGCGAGGCAGTCGCTTTGCTCAAAAAGAGGGGGATTCTCGATGAAAGATTCATGGTGTTCACCTATTTGGGATGGCACTCAGATGCTATATGGTGCGGCAGCTCGCGAGTATCGTCTCCGCCTGGCTGGTGGTGTAGAAACGGTTATCCGCAACAGTGCCGAAAACGCAACCCGCCAAGCCTTGGATACTATTAACGGCATCAGTGCTGCTGTCACTAACCCTAAATCCAATGTGGTGCCAATGGACAAGTCTGCTGCTAGGCCTCGGCGCAGTGCGTAAAAACTGCACTGATCAAGTGCAGGGAAAGTGATTTGATCTCGATGAACAAGGCCCGCCCGGTTTACCAGGCGGGTTTTTTATGCCTGAC
>NZ_JBQSVC010000068.1:0-3929 GCF_052376035.1 Halomonas sp. AOP7-E1-9 | reverse complement strand
CTTGGTGAGATTACGCACCTGACGCAACACGGCATCGTCGGTCTGGCGCTTCTTCTGGATTCTGACTTCACTGCGCCGGCGGCTGTTGTTGAGCAGCTCGAAGGCGTCCTTTCCAGACAGTGCCGGGCCTGCGGTATGAAAGCTGAGGCGTCCGGCGGCATACAGCCGCCCCAGGATCAGCAGGGTTTCTTCTGTCGGCCAGCCGAAGGGTCGGTTACTGAAGCGCTCCAACAGCGGATTAAGTGGCACTGGCTCGCTACCATGCAGGCTGATGTACTGCTCGACTTCACGTACTGCCTGGGGGTTGCCTTCCTCGCCGTCCAGGTCGATGGCCTGCTGGCCGATATTGTCGGCGGTCATTACGGCGACAAGCTCGCGCATGGGGTCTGGCGTGAGCTGTTGCAGGTAGCCCAGTTTGCTGTAGGTGTTTTCCAACAGATACTGGCAGGCGTCATCCAGGCGGCTGCCAAGCTGGCTGCGGTTGAGGTCGAGCTTCTGGCCCAGGGCGTAAACGTCGGCATCCAGCAGCATGCCTTCCAGTCGTACCAACAGATGCTTGCGTCGCTCCAGGTTTTCTCGGCCACGGTCGGCCAGAATGCGCTCGATGCTGTTATCGCCCGAGGCGGTATTCAGCCGGATGAATTTCTCGGTCTTTAGATAGGTGCGAAGATCATCGAAGAAGGCCTTGTTGTCACCCAGGCGAAACAGCACCTGACCGCTGTCTTCTCCACTGCGATGGAGGCAGCCCGCCTCACCGCTGTGCACCGAGTAGCGGTGCGTGTAGTCGATATCCAGCGGCGATACCACTTCCACGCGGAGTTGACCCTTCAGGCGGCCATCAATGGTGTGGCCGTCCAGGTAGCGGCCAATGCTGTAGTCGGTTTTATTGAGCGGATAGCGGTACTTGTTGCGGTCGCCCAGGCGGTCGCGATAGATCATCTCGGCCAGTAGTTTGTTTTCATCGCTGCTGGTGATCTCGGTAGCCTTGATCTGGCGCGTGATGTCGCGCTCTTCGTTGGTGAGGAACAGGAATTCTTCCCCGTTGCGAGTGACCAAACTTTCTTTTTCCAGCCGCGCCAGAGTGGCTTCCAGGCGCTCGCGAATTGCCAAGCGGTCGTCGTCGATGCGGGTGATGGAAAGCGTCACCAGGTTGTCCAGCGTGCCCTTGACCAGATCGACGTAACGGATCATGAACAGGGTGCGCAGGATCTCCACGTCGAACGCTTCCAGGGCACGGTTTTCGCTGGCCTGGTCGATGGTGCGTTTGACGGCGGTATCCAGAAAGCCTTCCACCGCGCGGTAGAAGCGGTGCATGGGTATCAGGGTGCCGATGGGTTGGTCGCTGACCGACTTGGCGGCCATCTGGAAGGCGTCGAGCATCGAGCGCTCGCCGTAGGCCAGGTGAGCACCGGTGGCCCCGACCTTACGGATTTCTTCGAAGACTTTCTGAACCAGCTGAAAGTGGTACGGCACGAAGGGGTAGTTGGCTACGAAGCTGTCCTGGCCGTCGACATTTCTGAGCGTGGGGCCGGAGCGGTCGAAGGTCAGCTGGTTGCGTAAAATGGTGCCTTGTTCGTCATATACCCGGGCGAGCTCGTCAGCGGCTTCAGGCGTCTTGGCCAGCAGCCGCTTGCGGATGACTTCGTCGGAGTTTGAGCTGGACAGCGACAGGCGGGTCTTGAAGCGTCCGGCGATCTTGGAGAAGTCGTTGGCCTTGGCGGCGGTCATTTCGCCCAGCACGGCGTCCATGTCAGCCTGAGAGGTGACCACGATCCAGGCGCGACCGCCGCAGATGGTGCCCAGGTTCTCGGTCAGCGTTTGCAGGGTCAGCATCAGGCGGGTATCGCTGCCGATGAATTGGCCCACTTCATCCACCATGAAGACGATGCGTTGAGTCGGGGACTTGGCGTCCAGGTAGTCTTTCACCCAGCGGCAGAAGTTCTCCACCGAGACGCTGAAGCTTTGCTCGGATCCCTCAAACCATTTGTGGGTAGCATCCGGCGAGAGATTCAGCACCTGGCTAAGCGCCTGCTCGATATCGTCCTGATAGAACTGGTAGCCATCGCGCTCGTCTTCCCAGGCCATGCCACTGGACTGCTGGAATGCCTCACGAAAGCGCTCCAACATACCGCGCTGGGCCAGATGGCGTTCCATGTGGGCGATATGCGGGTGATCACCGCTGAAGCCCTGGTATTCGTTGAACACGCGAAGGAAGACGTTGAGGATCGGGTTGCCGTCGTCGTTGGAACTGGCCTTGCTGTCGATGTTGAACAGGATGACATCAGCGGGCTGCTGCACCGCCTTGGTGACGTCGGCGCGAATCATCGCATCGTGCAGCTTGTGCTCATCAAAAAACTCGGCAGCGCGGCGGCGGTTACCGGCCTCGTCTTCGGCCTCGATGTTGGCCAGCAGATAGGACAACGCCTTGAGGAAGTGCGACTTACCCGACCCGAAGAAGCCCGAGACCCAGACGCCGACACGGTTGGCGATGGAGGGATCATTCAGCGGCGTGGCATAGGACTCGAAGAAGGCGCGGAAATGCGTCTCCAACTCGTTGGTCACCACGTACTCATCGAGTTCCTGGTAGACGGTTTCACGGTCTTTCTGATCCGCTTTTACTACGCCATTGATGGCGCGGTGCAACGGCTTGAGAAAAAGATCCTGAATCTGCATGGGGGTATCGGTTCCTTCCTGGACTCAAGGGCCTGAATTTATGGAATAAAAGCTGCGCTGCTCCTGCATTTTTATTTATGGTGCGAGCTGGAATGCGCGGTAATACGGGTTGCTGGTCACGCGGTTGAATAGCGTCAGTTGTTGGCCGTCGTAACCGCCGGGATAGAAAAGCACCAATGGCTTGTGCCCCAGCTTGCTATGCAAGGCGTTAAGCAGGCTGTGGGCCCGCATCAGCGGCCAGACGCTGCCCACGCCGGATATCAGCACCATATCAGGATTATCCGACAGAGCGTGTCGGAGCAGGTAAGGGGAAAACTTGTCCATGTGTAACGGACCGCGCAGCGCCTTGAGCAAAGCGGCATCACCCTTGGCCTGCTGCATGGCAATGGCTTTATCCAGAAAGCCACGCTCTTGCAGATAATCACGCAGTACACTCAGCAGGTTGACGTGATCGACCTTTAACTCCGCGTGCTGGCGGGCCAGCAGGTCGTCCAGAAATGTCAGGTACTCACGTACCTGAAGTTCTTTTTCTGGCGGGTAGTCGAAGATCCAGAAGCCGATTTCGCCACTCAGCCTTTGGCCCGAAAGAAAAGCCTCGCTGGTGATCTTCTCCGGAATCTGATTAAGACGATCGCGCAGCTGATCATCAATCGGATTCGACGTGGCTTGTTGTAATGAAGGCAATGGCTTGTTCCTGACATGACTGTGCGGGATCTGGGCAAATTTTTGTCCGCAAGTGCGCGGGGTATTCTGTGCCGGGCACACTACCGCCCCCCTCAAGACACTCCCGTAGACGGCGCGAAAGTGCTTAGCGAGGGCGCAAGGCGAGCAGGCAGTGGCGGATTCTGTCCTGACGATGACGTTCAAGCAGTGCCAGAACATCGTGGCGAACCACCAGCGGTTGTATTCGACGATGACGATTGTCTGTTATTAAGCCTACTTCGCATAGCATGCGAAAGACTACTTGCCCCATCTTTTTGCGTGAGGAATCAGCCCAGCGGGCTATGGTCGGGTCGCGCTCGGTGCGCTCGGTAAGAAACTCTTCCCACAGATAGGGCTGCAGAGCTTCAGCGCGGGTCACAAACGCATCGGCCACTACGCTTTCCAGGAACTCCAGCAATAACAGATTGCGGGCCAGTGCCGCACAGAATGCGACTTGGGTGGCCAGCTGTTCGTCGCCGTGACTTAGCGCTTGCCAGAATGGCGGCTCCAGGCGCTCAAGGCGTTTGCGAATCGCCTGGGCTATGCGTTTTGCC
>NZ_JBQSVC010000067.1:0-4244 GCF_052376035.1 Halomonas sp. AOP7-E1-9 | reverse complement strand
TGTTCATCGACCCAAGTGGGTCAAGGAACAGTGTTGTTCGATGAGGCGAAAGACAGGATTCGGCGACAGCTACCGCGAAGCGGTTTAGTTCAACGCCGCCAGCAGGGGCCGAAAAATCAGAGCGAAGCGGCGGTTTTTTGGTCCCTCTGGCTGGCCTTGTTATATTTTTTTAGAAACTGTTCTTCAAAGAACAGTATAACCTTTTCATCAGTGCCTATTTCCCGCAACTTCTCCGGCAAAGCTGCAAGTGCTTCTTTTGTCTGCTCTTCACTGTAGGTGAATTTCGAGCCCTCCTTCAGATTGAAGTTTGTTTGACCAGCTATTGCGCCTAGCTCTTGCGTCATATCTGCGGAGTGAAATTGAATTTCTGACTTAACCATCTCTCGCGCTATCGATAGCCAGTTGATAGCATCCTCGATGATCCTGCCTAGAAAATCATAAAACTGTTGTTGGTTTGGCGGATAAAGAAAGTCTATTTCCGTCTCAAATACCTTTTGACCTCCATCTTCATTAAGATACGAGTTGATTGCGGATTCCAAGACTGTTCGGTAGCATTCAAATGCAATATATTCATCCTTTTCTTGTGAGTCCTCGGCAAATATCTGCGGCATCCACTGGGCTGCTCGCTCAAGCAAATCACGATCAAGATGGCCAACACCCTTATTTCTTATATGAGCTATAAAGTCTAACTCCTTTCTCAAGGCTCGGCTTTTCGCTATAAATGATTCATCACCCGACAACCTAATTCTATTCATAGAGTCCCGAAGGTTATGGAGCGAAACAAATACATTTCTGGTATTTCTTAGAGTAGTAACTAAGCCATCTTTAGTTTGCTCAGGTCGATCTAGGGCAGTCCTGTAGCTGTTCAAGTCATCTAGCAAAATCGTTAAGCAGATAAAATCCGATTTTCTAGATATTTGATACTTGTCTTTATCCAAGAAAACTGCTCCGTGCCTGAAAAATATAACGCTTCACTCACCGGAATTTTAGGAGCGAAGCGAGTAAAATTTCCGAGTGCAGTGGCTTGTTATACAGCTCCTCAATGTGGAACACCACCGCGTGAAATGATCCGTTCAGCGTCTCGATCATAACTATCGGCCACGCCCCGCAAGGTCGTAGCTAATCGTTGGTATCCAGCATTCTCAACCTGGTCGGCTCGCTGTCGATATTTTTCGGCCAGCGCTCTCTCAGGTTTGGCTTCCGGGTCAACTGTGTGGACACCTCGAGAGTTATAAATGCCCGTGCGATATCCATCGCGTAAGCTAGAGCGTTCTCTGCTATTCATTGCTTCTGCAATCACGGGGTGAATCCATAAGCCATCTGGTCCCTCTGGGGAATTAACGAGCACATCCCCAAACTGAATCATCGCAACGTCATAATGCCCCGAGGCTTTGACTATTTCTTCCATAGCTGTCAGCCACTCCGTAAATGCATTTGGTTCGAAGTCTCCATCCGCCCGAGTGCCTGGGACAACTCTCCATGAAGAAAGTAAACGGTATGCATTGGTAGCAATATTACGACGCTGCTCGGAAGGCTCTTCTGGCTCTGCGTCCTCAGCACGATAGATCAATCGAATAAGCTCACAGAAAAAGCCGGGGTCGGAAGCAAGCCTATTTTCCAAGGTGATTGGGGAACCATCACTGTCCCTATCTAGCAAAGACACATATGCCCATTCAACATGAAAGAGCTTATCTTGATCGGTATCAGCATTCTCTTGAAGAGCTTTAATGATTTTGGTGATGTGGTAACTGTCAATTCTTCCAGTAGGCTCTTCGGTCTTTACTAGCGCTAACAAAGCGTCACAGGCCAATTCTGGGTTGATATCTTTCTTCTTATATAATTCTCTCGCAAACCCCTCAATCGCAGCATTTGGCCTGCCGAACTCAAGCAACTTCCCGAGAGCATATTCAGTATCGTCTTCTGTCTGATAGGTATTAGCGCTGGTGTTATTCCAGTACTCATTTTCGCTTTCACCAAGCAACTGTGCAGCTCTATCCCAGGCATTTCTCTCAAACGGCAAAGCACACAGAAGTAAGGCTATCTGCTTTGGTTCCCAGCCTGCCTTATTAATATCATCAAACCACTGCCAGCTACCCATGAACCTCCGACGCCATGCATAGGCAGCAACGAACGACCAAAGCTTTTGATCTGCCATATCCAGCAAACCGGGTAAGAGTTCTGTATCAAACTCAGGTTGATCCATGTCCGCCAGCACGTCACCCACAAGATGGGCATTGGTAACTGTCCTAGCAAACTCTAGAACCTTAGGGAGACCTCCTTCGGCCAAGATATCCTCTATGGCCGCTTTCCGTATTTGGAATAATTTCTCTTGTTCTTCCTGCCAATCACCATCGCCTTCATAAAGATAAGCATCAGCATCTGAAAACAGGCGTTTGTTCAGTAGGCTAGGGCTTTGGGGCGCCAATTGACTTGCTATTTCCTCGATTGGAAGCAGAGAATCATCCCCCAAGGACCACTTGGCATCTGGAAAACGGCGGTGGTGCGCAATTAATTTGCACAATGCCCCCCAGAGTGGCAAACGCTCTTCCTCAGAAAGCTTTAAACAATGATCAGATGCCAGCTTATCTCTCAACATTTCAGAGGCTGGCGGTGGCAAGTGATCATAGTTACCCGCCAAAGACGCAAGCTTAACGATATCAAAGCCCGCCTGCTCAACAATCAATTCAGCACAAAACCGGGACTGCTCCCAATATTCGTTTTTCGTAACGCCTTTCTCCCATTCATCAGGTACCGTTTCTCTCCAGCTCGGTTTATGCGTTCCAGAAGTCGTTGAATGTTGATTTGGAAGTAAGCTTTCCAGCAACTTCCATCCGACTTCGGGCTGCTCAGCACAGATTGTCTTAAGTGCTGCTTGTCGCTTTTCAATGGAAGCTAATGTATGGGGTAACCAGGGAAGAAAAATATCTGTCAGTGAATTACCAGGCCTATTTGCCCAATTACCGCCCGGGTCTTGTGAGGCTATCTCTGCTAAAACAACCGCAGTGCGGCTCAAGTAAGCCTCCTCCCAAGCGATACCCTCAAGCGCCCATAGAAGACCGGTAATATAGTTTCTTCCGAAAACCCCCGTATCTTCTTGCTCAAATAACCTATCAAAGGGTGAAGGTGTGGAAGCTATAGCATTTTCTACAGCGGATAGAAACTCGTCTGGACTCGCTTCTGATAGGATTGGTAGCAAGCTGTTTAGGCTACCCCAGCGGACCCAATCACTTTCCTGATTACCCATTTTGCTCAGCCACCATTCCGGGAGCTTAGCCTATACTGAAGTTATATCCAGTAAAGGAGGCGACGTCATGGCACGCAATCCGATCCAGTTTCAGGCCGGCCTGTCGCTGCCGGCGTTTCTTGAGCAGTACGGCACGGAAGCACAGTGTCGGGCGGCTCTCTTTGCGCATCGCTGGCCTAAGGGGTTCGTGTGCCCCGACTGTGGCAACACTACCTCCTGTCGGCTATCGCGCGGTCTCTACCAGTGCCATCGCTGCCATCATCAGACCTCGCTGACCGCCGGCACCATCTTCCACGCGACACACCTTCCACTGACCACTTGGTTCCTGGCCATCTACCTGCTGACTCAGCGCAAGAATGGCGTGTCTGCCTTGCAGCTATCCCGCGAGCTCGGAGTCAGCTACAACACCGCCTGGAAGCTCAAGCACAAGATCTTGCAGGTCATGCTGGAACGTAACCAGGGCGAGACATTGAGCGGGCGCATCGAGATCGATGATGCCTACCTGGGCGGTGAACGCCCGGGAAAGCGCGGTCGCGGCGCTGAGCACAAGTTCCCATTTGTGGCGGCCGTACAAACCGATGAAGCGGGCCACCCGCAGCGTGTCCAGCTACGCTGTGTGAGCGGCTTTACGCTTGCCGAGATACGTCGCTACGCCCAGCAGGCCATTGTGCCTGCCAGCCAGATCATCAGCGACGGCCTGGGGTGCTTCCGAGCCTTCGATACGCCCACCTACGTTCATGAGTGCCATATCACTGGCGGTGGGCGTGCCAGCGTGGCGAACCCGGCGTTCAATTGGGTCAACACGGTGCTGGGCAACGTCAAGAACGCGATCACCGGGACTTACCACGCCATCCGTGAGCAGCACGTTCCTCGCTACCTCGCCGAGTTCGAATATCGCTTCAACCGGCGCTATGACCTCACGGCCATGCTTCCACGGTTTCTGACAGTGGCAGCCCGGACACCACCGATGCCTTACCGGCTGTTAAAGATGGCTGAAGCT
>NZ_JBQSVC010000066.1:0-4843 GCF_052376035.1 Halomonas sp. AOP7-E1-9 | reverse complement strand
AGCCGCCTAATGCATGTAGGCGGCTTTGCTCGGTTGGGGAGGGTGGGTTGTTAATCCCCGCCTTCTTTCCATGCCAACTTTTCTACAGCAGGTCGCGTGGAATTGTAGACTCCCAGTTTTTGGAAAATACCCGATACTGCCCTTCATAAGCATCCATCTGGGCATGAATAATAAAGTCCGTTTCAGTGCAGCTCAGCACGGTCCGGGTATACACTTCTGTATGCCAGTCATCCCGCTGAAACGAGCTTTCCGTCATCGTCTCGCCACGTGCTGACGTAAAATCATTACCTACCGTGGTGTAATATTCGCGGGCGCACCGGTGAATCTCGGTACCAGTATCGTTAATGCGAAAGCACCCTTGGTCATTGATGACTTCCAACGTTGAACCCTTGGCCGCCAGATCTTGATGCAACAACCAATTATGTTTGCTGGGTGCCAAGTGAGTGATCTCAAGAGGCGGTGCCGACTGGGACGCTCCAAAATGCGTTAAGCCATCCCCATGATGGTCTGCGGTACGCACAGGTAGTTTAAGCACGCACTGGTTAAAGGTCATATTCACTTGGGCAGGCTTGGGAGGGAGCCAGGCAAGAGGCCAGTAAGAGGTTGAAATAGAAAGCCGTAATTGGTGTCCTGCGGGGAATTTCTGGGCAATACCGTTCATCTCTATCGTCACCCGGTAGGTGCGATGCGGTTCAAGCGGCGTTGGCTCTGCATTGCTATCACGGTGGGTAAGGTTTAACAGACCATAGGTGACGCGAGTTGCTTTCCCATCCGGCGCGACATCAGAAAGCCTGACTGCCAACATGGCCTGTGGCTGATTGCTGGAAACTTCCAACTCTAAAGAAGGCGTGCCAAAGATATTTAACGACTCGGTTAATGCATCTGTACTAAAAACAAGGGAGCCGCCGTCTTCTTCGCGCTGGTCGCCGGGTAAGTCAGGTGTCGCGGCGTAGGAGCACCATTTGCCGGCTGACAAGCCAACGCTTAACGGCGACTGTAGTCCCATCGTGGCAGGCTCAACGTTAGGTTCAGACGTACCGATTGAGCAGGTTTGGGGAGTAAGCCGGTAAGGCGACAAGACGAAACACTGCTCTTGCAAATTACTCGATGGCCACTCGGACTCTGTCAACCAGCGGCCGGGTCTGTCTTCATAAGCGTTGTCAGGTGGTACGCTATCCTGCTCCCAGGCACGCAGCATGGGTTCATCCATAATGCCGTTGTCATCACCTTTCAGCCAATAATCCCACCAGCGCAGTGCTTCTTGTAAAAAACCAATGGCGGGCCCGGGTATTCCCTGGTGAGGGTACTTATGACCCCAGGGGCCAATTAAACCTTTACGTGGAACATCAAGATGCTCCATTAATCTGAAGACGGTATTGGTAAAACCATCGGCCCACCCACCAATCGCATAAATCGGGCACTGAATAGCATCATAATTTTCACACACTGAGCTGGTGGTCCAGTACGCATCCCTGCGCTGGTGGCGAAGCCACTTGTCAATCCAAAGGCCGCTGTCTTCCATGCGTTCATGCCACATGTCCCGCCAGCGGTCGCCCACTATCAAAGGATCCGGGGGTAGGGCGTTAAACGCCAGCATTACGGTCGCTTCCGATAAATTGTCTCCCAGTAGGCAGCCACCCATATAGTGCATATTGTCGGCATACAGGTCGTCGCTTGAACAGAGGCTAATAATGGCTTTAAGAGCAGGCGGCTGTTTAGCAGCGACTTGCAGGCTATTAAAGCCGCCCCAGGAAATACCCATCATGCCGACATTGCCGTCGCACCAGGCCTGGCGGGCAATCCACTCGATCGCATCCACCGCATCAAGCTGCTCTTGCTGGGTGTACTCATCCGTTAATACGCCATCAGAGTCACCGCTACCGCGCATATCCACACGAACACACACATAGCCATGACCAGCAAGGTAAGGGTGATTGGATGCATCGCGGCCTCGCGTAATATCGCGCTTGCGGTAAGGGATGTACTCCATAATCGCGGGAAGAGGCGACGCCAGGCTTGCCTCGGGGAGCCAGATACGCGCGGCCAACTGCTTGCCATCACGCATAGGAATAAAGACGTTTTCTATCTCGCGGACGTTATAAGGAAAGTCATTGATAACTTCCATGCTACCTCCTTTTAAAGATCCACTTTTTCGATCTCAAAATCTAAAAAATCCAAACAAAATTTATAGTTTTCTTCGATCTCCTCGTGGTTATTGCCGGTGATGTAAAGCGTGCCTAGTCGATAACAAAAGCTGTCCTGATGCAGTAAATCGCCAAGGCGTTGGCCTGGAGCAACATCAAGGCAGACATCGGTGTGCGGTAAGCGTTGTTGAAGCGCCTGTATATTTTCCTGACTAGGCACCCGCGTCACGATGCCATCCTCATGGGCGTAGGGAATAAAGCATTTTGCCGCCACAGGCGCCACGCCTTGGCGGTTTAATAGTGAAGGACGTTGCCCCAAGGCAATATCGATAGCCACTTCATGGTTGGACATGCCGTCAACCAGGACAAATATCTCGCTATGTGACTGAGAAATACGTGTATTAACTTCAATCAGCCAAAGATTGTCAGTCGCCTCGTCCCACATAAATTCAGCGTTAAAACAGCCATTATCGTAGCCAATATGGGTAAGAAACATTTTGGCCGTTTCTACCATTTTGTGGTGAACATGTTCAGGCAGGTTGCTTGGATACTCCAAGCGGTCAAAAAGTGTTTGTGACCCATCCGATTTAGGTTGGGAGATAATACCGTGCACGTTGAACTCGCCCTTAAAAACCGTACCTTCAGGCGCGGCTTGTACACCCTTGACGATCTCTTCAACAATGCAGGAGTTACCATCCAGCGCTTGAATCTCCTCGGGCAGGTCAGCATACGCAAGCGCTTCGTTAAAAGGGTCGCCCAATTGACGAATACCCATGCGTATTTCTTCAATCGCATGGTCAAACTGCGCCTGATTCTCCACCCTAAACCCCAGGTGAGAAGAGAAGGCCTTTACCGGTTTTACCCAAAAGGGAAAGTCGAGGGTTACCTGGTCAATCGGATTATCTTTGAAAGGATCGACACCACAGAAGGCAGGCACCACATCAGGAATCACCTTTTGCTGCTCCAGGCGGCTCCAGAGCTTATGTTCACACGTTAAAACGCTCTTGATAGAAGGAGAAGGAAGGTCATAATGCTGGCAGAGGAGAGGAACGAGTACGCTGGTGGGGAAATCCCACTGCGCGATAATGCCATCTATTGACCCTGAGAAGCTGTCTAGTTTCGCCTTGATTTCTTCAAAAAGCTGATTAAACGATAGCTCTTCAGCCTCAACCGCGGTATCCACACTCAGCAGTTCATGAATATTTAATGCTTTTGCCTCACGCAAGGTCTCCATCGCATGACGCTGCTTATCTTCTAGAGCAATTACAAAAATATTACGTTTCATCATTATTCTCTCCGTGAATAAGGTCGTTCTCCTAATGCCGCATAATTAGCGTAAGACAGCTGGTAGCGTTTATCCTTGATATATGTAATTTATTAAAGATCAATCCCTTTCTTTATTAGTTAACTTGCTTATTAGCTACCTTACGGTTGGCTGATCTTTGTTTATGACCCGGTAAGTTTCAGTTTGTTTGTAAACGTAACGCTTTTTTTCAAACCTGCGTTACCTGAAAAGCGTAAGTCGATGATTGATGATAAGAAATAATATGAAAAAGTTAACAATTGTTAATTTTTATCGCTTAATAGTTTAGTAACATCCTTTATCCAAGTGGGGCAAATAAATAATCCTTGTTTATCTTTTTTTCGTTGACTATATTTTTTTTGCCTCTTACCTATTTTAGTTATATAAACTTTTTACCTTTTGGCTATCATGTATAGCTTACGTCTAACTACAAAGGAGTGTAGAAATGGATAAGGTAATGGCAGGAAATTACGATATTATGGACAAAAAAAGCTTTAGCTTTAATGGTGGCACTGATGATTTCGATGCCTTGAATTTTGATATAACACTAGAGAGTGTTCTGGGGTTGTATGGAGATTTGGGCAGCGACTCTTTAGAAAGCTTGCGGTCAACGCGCAAAAAACCGGTCGAATTAAAGAGAAATCAAAAGATGCTCTCATTATGTGATGGCCGGGCCGATATGTTTCTAGTAAAAGAAGGATGGGCGAGCCTTTGCCATGCCACCGATAAGCGAGGCCAGGATATATGTAATGTATTTATGCCTGGCGATATCATCGGTGTTCGAGAAAGCTTTTTTGACAACCACGATATTACTATACTAGCGCTTACTAACTGTAAGTTTGAAAAAGTATCGGTCGAAGATATACATAAACTTTTTAAAACCGATATGGACGTTAGAAAAGCGGTAATGTCCTATATCATGGTCAATGACAATATTACGATTGAACGATTAAGAAGCTGTACGCACCACCGTTCTGAAGAGCGTGTTGCCCACTTTTTATTAGAAATTTATACACGGTTCTGCTTTAAAGGGTTGTTGAAGACCAATATTTACGCATTTCCTATTACCCAGGATGTGGTAGGCGAGCTATTAGGCATTACTAGTGTCCATGTTAGCCGCTGCATGACCGCGCTGGAGCAAAAGAAGTTTATACGTAAAACGAGGAGTAGTATTAAGCTCCTTAAGCCGGAGGAAATGGCGGCAGCAACAGGTTTTGATAGTGAGTTTATTTATGGTCATGTTCTTATAGAGTAACGCTATATCCGTATTTGAGTAGCTATATGTTACGGGTTTTTAATGAAAGAGTTACGATAAATGATCAGTGAATCGTATTCTCTTTTGGTTGGTTTTGTTAAACTGTTGGCGTAGTTTGTTTTTTGTTTGAATGTTGGTCGT
>NZ_JBQSVC010000065.1:0-5325 GCF_052376035.1 Halomonas sp. AOP7-E1-9 | reverse complement strand
TGTTTTACTCTGTTGGGTCTTTGTTCTTTATACACTATAATTTATGCATAATCACTTATAATTTTCAAATTTATGCGCTTCCGCTAAAGACGCAGGATATCCCCACTCTTTCGTGAATCCAATATCAACAGGCATTACTTGACACTTATGACCCAGCTTATTTTTTAATGCATCGACCCATTTAGCATCACTTTCAACGCCCCGTACTTCCAAACCTTCATTAACGGCCCAAACGGTTGAACCACCTGATCCATACTCAAAATAATGAGTAGCGCCTTTTAACGCTTTCTTGAAAAAAAGCCGCTCAGCTTCAGTCATAAAGGGCGCGTCAGGCACATCAAAAGTATTATTATTCGTATTGGATTGATTCTCCTTTTTGTTAGCCGCATCATAACGCTCAGAAGATTCAGAAAGTCCGTTGCTGACCAGATACTGTTCCGCTTTTTCTTTATCAACACAGAATAACTGATGATACGCCATATCCTTAATGCCATATACGGTATGCAGCAAAAATGCGAGCTTGATTCGCTGTTGATCAGAGAGCGTGCTCATCCGCGCATGGCTGGGTAAAAATAGCGCATCGGCGGACTGTAGCTCCGTTGCCTGGCGAAGCGCCGAAGGAACAGAATCGGGCAATTGGCTAGTATGCTGCGTATTATTAAAACGATAGAAACGAAAACCGTGCCGGGACATCCAATGCTGTATTTCTGCCAGATTTGGCTGACGATAGTGGGTAGGTTGAAACGCAATACGCACTTGAATTGCCAACGTCTCACTTAGTGATGCTTCGCCATTTTCCAATATAGCGACAGCATCATTAAGGCCATCAAGAATCAACCAGTCAAGGCTTTCCAAACCTTCGATGCTATCTAACGTAATGGTGCTGATCGGTAGTTTGGCCAGCACTTGCGTCGCTAAAGCCTCGTTACCTGTCGGCTCAGGCAAAGGTTCAAGCGTGCTGCTCAACGTTTCATCTAAACAGGCATAAAGCGTTGCGGGCTTGCCATCACCAAGCGCGGTGTGAGGAAAAACCTGGATATCATCGCTGCCCTGGAACTGGTCAGCGTTTTGTACATGACTCGCCGGGTCGAATGCCACAATACCGAATGCCTTTAATTGGCGAAGCCCTTCTACCCCTTGTTGGCGCAGCAACGCGGCACCATTGTCCAGCGTTATGATTTTACTTGGCAGCGACCAGCTAAAATCATTACTTGCAGCCTCGTTTTCTATTGCATAAGCCACTTCAACCGGTACGCTTTCATCTTTGAAAGTGGCTTGCCCTGCTTTATCGAACGTGAGTGCAGCAGGCGGCTTACCTTCGCAGTGACGCTGCCAAATAGCGCGCATGGCGTCGGTAAAGTGTCCCGCAAAGAGAGGGGCGTTACACACCGGTGACGCTAACAGTATTTGACGCAAGTGCTGTCTGATAGCGGCCAGGCTATCGAGATCGGATGCCAGGTCGATAACACGCGCCTTATACTCTTCCCAGCACGTGACGACTAGCTCCGGCATACCCGCATTAACAAGATGGGTCGCACTATGACGCCCTGCAAACGTAGGACCGGGAAGCGTTACAACGGGAACGCCCATCAAAAAAGATTCGCAGGTGGTCAAGCCCCCTGAATAAGGCCAAGGGTCCAGTGAAATATCAATCTTGTTATACGCATCCAATAATTCAGCGTGCGAAGAGGGCCCTTCAATAATAAGCCGTGAGCTTTCGATGCCATGCAGTGCCATGGTCTCTCTAATTTTCTGGCAACGTTCCTCGCTCTTATACTGCATACTCTTTAACATTAGCTTAGAGTTAGGCAGCGCATCCATTAGCTTTGCCCACTGCTCTAATACGACATCGTTAAGCTTCGTCGCGTTGTTAAAGCACCCTAAGGTGAGGTAACCGTTCTGTCGTGCCGGTAAGGGCCCTACCTCGGGTTCGTAACCACCAGGAGGCACATAGCAAATATAATCGTTAGGTAGGCGAATGAGTTTTTCAACGTACTCTTCATCCACTCCCTCGGGAGTTTCTACGCTATCGCTAATAAGGTAATCAATAGCAGAGAGCCCCGTGGTATTAATTAAACCACCGACCCACTTCACCTGAAGCGGTGCGGGACGCCTACTCACAGCAAGAACCCTGTTGCCCGCATTATGACCCGCCAGGTCAATCAGAATATCAATCTTATCACTGGCGACTTGCTCCGCGACTTGCTCATCATTAAGCGGCTGAATACTCATCCATTTTTCAGATGCTGCTTGTAACCGTTGTGTAATACCATCAATCGCATTATTGGTGCTATAGAGGTAGAGGGCTATCTGCGCTTTCGACACATTCTCCAAAGCAGACGTTATCATTCGCCCAACGGGATGCCCCCGAAAACCGTCAGAAATTAACCCAATTCTTAATTGCTTTTGAGGGTCTACTAAATTGTCGTAGGATTTAATGGTTGTTTGAACAGAAAATTTATTGTCCCATTGTTTACAAAGGCCGGTGATTTCCTCAGCCGTTTTATGAGGATGATAATGGCATGTGGTTATAATATTTGAGAAAGGGCCAGGCGCCTGGGGATTAATACGGTGGGCTTGTTGATAAGCATCCAAGCCTTTATCAAGGTCGCCCACAGCATTATATACATTCCCCAGATTATTCCAGGAAAGATAATTATTTGGTGCAAGCTGCGCTGCCTTCTCTAACGTTTTCTGCGCGCGCGAATATTCAAATTTTTGCATCAACACATTGCCTAGCGTGTTGAGCATATCAACATCATTAGGCGCCAGGCGGCACGCTTCATCTGCGTAGGTTAGGGCATCGTCGTAACGTGCCTGCGTGTAGTAAATATAGCCAATATAGTGCTGGGCTTTTGCAAAACCTGGCTGGCGCTTTACCGCTTCTTTTAAGAGCGCCAAGCCTTGCTCGGGGTCACCTAGCTGGTGAGTAATCCTGCCTTTTACAGCCAGTGCCTCCGCATCGTTAGGTGTCAGCATAAGCGCCTTATCAAGGGCTTCTAGCGCTTCCTGGCGCAAGCCTGCCTCTGAAAGCTCAGCCCCAAGCTGTTTCCAGGCAGCAGCATTTTGCGGTTGGCGCTCTGCCAGTTTTTTTGCCTTATGCAGCGATGACGGAACACTCTTTCCAGTGACGCTATTCTGGCGAGCTTTCTTTGGCATGGAAGCAGATGTTTTTTTCGACATGAGAAGGCATTCCGCATTTATATTTGCTGGGTAGCATACGCGTATAGAAGGGGCGGCAAAGGTAGGAAAAGCGGCTAATAGATAGCCTAACTGACGGCAAGCGTAACACCCAAAATAAGACAGGCCTCCCAAAGGAGGCCTGTATTTTATCCGACAAAGCGGAAGTGTACTGCGCCAGCTTATTAGCCCAGCAGAGAAAGAACGTTCTGCGGCACTTGGTTAGCCTGGGCCAGTACAGAAGTACCCGCCTGCTGAAGAATCTGTGCGCGAGTCATGTTGCTTACTTCTGAGGCATAGTCAGCATCTTCGATGCGTGAACGGGCTGCAGAAAGGTTGGTTTCGTTGGTTTGCAGGTTGGTAATCGCGGATTCAAAACGGTTTTGAATAGCACCCAAACCTGAACGCAGCTCATCAACTTGTTTCAGAGCATTATCAAGCTGCTCCATCGGATTGGAAGTAGCTGCGCTTAGCAGATCTTTAGCACCAAGCTCGGAACCTTCAATCGTGTAAGCAGCGGTGCCGTTGCCAGTTGCAATAGCCGCCTCGGATGGTTCCACTGAGACTTGGAAGGTCACTGCAGTACCTGAAGTTGCTTCAATGCCTTGTAACCCAAGAGCCTTAGCTTCAGCATTATTTTGAGCAGTGATTTCAACGTTAACGTACCAGTTACCGTTGTCATCAACCTGTGCAGTTGAGGCGCTATCTACAGCTGCAGCAGTAATACCTAAGTTAGTAGCCAAATCTGCAGAGAAATCATTAACAGTATTGGTAGTTACGCCTGTACCTTCACCGTAGGCTTTTTCATAATCAGCTGCTACGGCTGCACCAAGGCCTTCACCAAGGCCATTAACATTGAAGCTGGAAAGCTTCAATGTTTCAGCAGTAATTTTTTCCAGTTTAACGTCGATCATTTCGCCGTCGTTAGCACCTACCTGGATAGACAGGTTGCGGTCTTCAGCCAGTACTTTAACGCCGTTAAAGTCAGTCTGCTCAGAGATGCGGTTGATCTCAGTCAGACGCTGATCGATTTCATCCTGGATGGATTTACGGTCGTCAGCAGAGTTGGTGTCGTTCTGGGCTTGAACCGTCAGTTCACGTACACGCTGCAGGTTGTCGTTTACCTGATTCAGGGCGCCTTCAGCGGTTTGTGCAACAGAGATACCGTCGTTGGCATTACGCTGAGCCTGAGACAAGCCAGTGATCTGTGAAGACATACGGTTAGCGATGGCTTGACCAGCTGCATCATCTTTCGCGCTGTTGATACGCAGACCAGAGCTCAGACGCTCCATAGAGGTAGACAGCGCGCTCTGAGATTTGCTCAGGTTTTGCTGACCGATCATTGCTGTGATGTTGGTATTGATCACTGACATGGTGGTATTCCCCTTTCAATAAGACTGGCCACGTGGCCCGCTGTTCGGCGTGTTGTGCGCCGTTATACTTAATAACGGCGCAACGGAGGAAATCTTTAGGGGGAAGTAGTAAAAAATTATGTAATTTTTGGTAATGAGGGGATTATCAACATTCGACACAGGGCATGTGATGGCAAGCACTTTGTGGGGGATACGTTTATGCTGATTCTTGTGGAGGCTGAGGTTACTCGGCGCTAGCTGCCATGTTGGCCTATAGAGTGTGCTGTGTTACTCAACCCCGGCAGCGCGGGGCGCTGCTTCGCCGATGTGTCGGACCACCACTGAAGTGGGCTCCCACAAAAGCAGCCCGAGTGAGTAAGCAGTCTACACAGCCCCCCAACACATCGACACAACCGGTTTTGTGGGAGCTGAGTTCACTCGGCGATGGCGGCGCTAGCTGCCCTTACCCCGGCAGCGGGTGGCACTGCATTGCGGGTGGTTTCTCACAATGAGCGGGGCAGCGGTTTTGTGGGAGCTGAGTTCACTCGGCGATGGCGGCGCTAGCTGCCCTTACCCCGGCAGCGCTATGCGCTGCATTGCGGGTGCGCTTCGCTTACCGCGCACTACATTTGTGCCGTTGGCCTATAGGGTGTGCTGTGTTAACCAACCCCCGGCAGTGCTGCGCACTGCGTTGCGGGTGCGCTTCGCTTACCGCGCACTACATTTGTGCCGTTGGCCTATAGGGTGTGCTGTGTTAGCCACCCCCCGGCAGCGCGGGGCGCTGCTTTCTCAG
>NZ_JBQSVC010000064.1:0-5850 GCF_052376035.1 Halomonas sp. AOP7-E1-9 | reverse complement strand
CTAGGGTTTATAGCGCTGTTTCTAGGAATTGGTGCAGGGCTTTACGCTTTGCTCACCACCGTGCCTCTACTTGAAGTGTTACTTCGTTGGGCCGGAGTAGCGTTTCTGCTTTACCTAAGTGTCAGGTTAGCAATGGATGACGGCAAGTTGTCTGTGCAAGCAACCACCAAACCGCCTGGTTTTATGACAGGTGCGCTCATGCAATGGCTAAACCCCAAAGCATGGATTGCATCGGCTTCTGGCATTGGCGCTTATACAACGGGTAACGACCCGGCTCAAATAGCCATGTTCGCGGCGCTTTACCTGCCTATTTGCTGGTTATCGTTAGCCAGCTGGGTTTACGCGGGGGCTTTCTTAAAGCGCTATATTCAAACGCCTCGATTGTTAGTCGCTATTAATCGACTGCTTGCAGCGTTATTGGCTGCTAGCTGCCTATTTTGCGAAGCTCTATATACGGCATTTTTGGGTCACGCCAAAAAACAGGAGCTGCGAAAGGAGAAGAGTGTGGGGGCATCTGTTATATCTCAGCCAATAAGAGAAGTGATGAAGAGCAAAATGCCCCTACCGCCTGCGTGTCGCCACCTCACCACTCGCGCTAGACAATACCATGGGACTGACCCAGTATGTACCGCCGTATTAGTCCGCCGATGTAGACCCCATCCATGGCCATTATCTCAAAAAGTCCTAAAGTGTGGTTCGAGCGCATTAACGGCTCAAAGAATATGCTATGGCTATTGGGCATGTTCTCATTTCTTGAAACCATTATTTTACCCATTCCCATTGAGCTAATACTCATCCCGCTCATGGCAGCCAACAAGCAGCGGATCTGGCTTTTGGCTACCATCACTACATTGGGCTGTCTGATCGCCTCCCTGGTGGGCTACAGCGTAGGCTTGCTGTTATTTACGTCGGTAGGCACATGGTTTATCAACGTCACCGGTATGCAGGAGAGCTTTCAGGCGTTTCAACTGTTTTTTAATCAATACGGTTTCGCTGCCATTATAGCCATGGGTATCCTGCCTATCCCCTTTCCGATAGCCATGATAACGGCGGGCATTTCGGGCTACCCTGTCTTGCTGTTCTTGCTGGCGGCATTAATTGCTCGTGGCCTTCGCTACTATGGCTTAGCCTGGCTGGTTTATCGCTTCGGTAATCGAGTGCTGTTGCTATGGAAGCGCCATGCGTTGTTTACCAGCTTGATAGGCGGCGTAATAGTGCTGTTGATTGCTCTGGGGCTACAAGCACTCACGCGCTTGATGATGTAACTGACATAAAGCAGAAGACCAGGGAAGTAGTATCCGCTAGATACCGTAATCCCGCTCGACCTTGGCAATCCGAGTTTTAAAGTGCTGATACCACTGCTGATGCCCAAGCCGCTGCGCTTCTTTATGTTCGGCATGCGCCTTCCACGCTTTAATCGAGGCCAAGTCAGCCCAGTAGGAAACCGTAACCCCCACCTCATTTCGAGCCGATTCAACGCCTAAAAAACCTGGCTGCTGCATGGCTAACTCAACCATACGCTCCGCCATGTCATCATAGCCATCCTCAATACCCGTGCGCACAGAGGTGAAAATAACAGCGTAATACGGGGGCTCTGGAGTCGTTGCGATAAGGGCCATGAAGTTCTCTTGATCTGAAAACGGTTTTAAAAAGCATACCGTAGGCGAAGCAGTAGACTCCATAGCTAATTATTGGTGTTTACTCATCAAATCAATATCGTTGCGCGTGAGATGGTGCTTTACCTACGGCACAGCGGGCAAGAGCCCCAGCTTGGCGCTTGGTTTGAAGGGCACAACCACGTGAATTGATGATTAAACAGTTCATTGCGAAGTGAGAACTTCACTGTCCAAGCATAGCCACTTTCCCAGCCCCTGTGTTTAGGCTTTAATACAGCTTATGCGATGAAGTCCATTCATCAACAAAGCAGGTTGTCGCCATGGCCCACTTTATTCTGCCCGGTAACGCCGTTCATTTGAATTTCCAGCAGCGCCTGCCCGACACCAACCTTCGCACATGGGTGCAATGCCTTTGGTCGATGGGCGGGCAAAGCCCCCTTGTGCATCCCATCGTAGAAAAGCTTTATCCCGATGCAGGCGCCAGCCTCACCATTCACCTTGGAAGCTCTCTTCCCATCGTCACGCTCTGCTTTAACAGACACATGCTGCTTGAGACGTTTGATACGTCCACCCCCCGGATGGGCATTCGGTTTAAACCGGCCAGTATGTATAGCCTCCTGGGCTTAGCCCCGGAACAGTGTATAGACGCGCATCTTTGCTTGGGCGATGACATAAAACCCTCCTGGATGGACAGTTTAATGCCAGTGGTGGAGCGCCTTTATCAGCTTGATGCACCCAAAGGATTAGCCCTGCTTGAAACATGGCTTCTGGGTTTACTCAAAAGTCGACTAACGAGTAAAAGCCCTGTGCCAGGAATCATCCAGGCGATTAACCAGTTACAACTCCCACCGGAGCAGTTAGCTGCCAATATTGGGTTAACCCGACGCACCCTGGAACGTCGATTAAAACGTGAAGTCGGTGTCTCGCCAGGCGCGTTGGTGACGTATGCTCGCCTCCACCGAGCGCGACGGTGCTTACTTGAAGCTGACCGGCCGCTATCAGAAATAGCGCTCCACTGTGGCTACTATGATCAGCCACACTTTACCCACGCCTTCCAATCTTTTACCAACGAAACACCCGCCTCTTACCGCCAGCGCAAGTTGTCGCAAATTTACAAGGCGTAGTACGCACACCTTTATAAGCTGAGACCTCATCAATCAACGAGGTCACTGCCATGTCTCAGCGTATTTCTCGACAAGCCGTTTACAAGCTAACCCCTCGCCTTGCTAAACATTTGGTGCCTCTGGGCGAAGTAGTGGCTAATAGCGCGGTAACGCCTACCATCATCCACCTCGTTCAGCTACGCGTTTCCCAGATCAACCAGTGCTGCTTCTGCCAGCATATGCATACTCAGGAAGCCCGAGACGACGGCGAGCATCAGGTAAGGCTGGATGTACTGCCTGCCTGGCGGGAAGCCCCCTGCTTCAATAAACAGGAACGTGCAGCCCTTGAGTGGGCCGAAGCGCTTACCTTAATCAGCCAACAGTCTGTTAGCGACAGCGTCTACCAGAATGCTCTGGCCGCCTTTGGTGAGCAGGACCTTCTTGAGCTGACCACGGTGGTTCTAGCCATTAATAGCTGGAACCGGGTGGCGGTAAGTATGCAGTTTGTGCCTGACATCTCGCTATAAACCGAAAAAGACATCGCAAGCCTGTGCGACGGCCTGCGATGTCTTGATCAAAATCCCCTTCCGCACGGCTGGCTTCTAAAAGCCACTCCACTCGTTTACTATGCGCCACCCTCACTCCCAAGCTACCCAGGCCGCCATGTCCTTTAACGCACTCTATACCGACCTTTCTGGCTATTACGATGTGATGTGCGAAGACATCGACTACCGGGCGCAAAGCAACGCCGTGCAAAGGCTTCACCAAATTTTTGGTAACGGTGGCAACCTTCACCTCGATGTCGCGTGTGGTACCGGGCCTCATGTTCGCCATTTTATTGATAATGGCTACGTGAGCAGCGGCCTGGACATTAACCAGCCCATGCTGGATATTGCCGCCACACGTTGCCCCGAGGCCCAGTTTACGTGTCAGGACATGGGCAACTTCCAGGTAAGCGACCCGCAGGATTTGATTACCTGTTTTTTATATTCGATTCACTACAGCGACGGAATTGAAAAGCTCAAAGCGTGTATTGAAAGTGCGCACAGCGCCTTAATGAGTGGCGGGGTTTTCTGCTTCAACGCAGTCGATAAAGATAAAATCGATAACAATCTGTTTGTGAGCCACACCGTTAAAAAAGCCGACGATGCCTTCACGTTTCGTTCCGGGTGGCATTACAGCGGTAGCGGTGAAAAACAGGCCCTCAAACTTAGTATTGCAAAAACCAACGCGTGCGATACCCAAGTATGGAACGACGAGCACCCCATGGTCGCGGTTAGTTTTGCCGAGCTAATTACGCTGCTTGAGCCCTACTTTGAAGTGCACGTATTCGAGCACAACTTTGAAGCTATCACGCCGTGGAACACCACTTCGGGGAACGCCATTTTTGCCTGCGTGAAGATTCAACACCCCACGGTTGTAGCAACGGGGCAATCCACTTGTTGCTGATCAGTTCACATAGTACCCACTTACTTTCCAAACGCCGTCTTCAAAGTGCGGCGTAATGGTTTCGGTAATATCAGACTTGTTGGCAAAACGCGTTTGATAGATGAACTTTTTGTAATCATTTTTGGGAGCGCCGGGCATAGAGGTTTGCGTGATGACGCGTGTGCGGCGTCTTGCCTCCACCGACCCGAAGTCACGACGCGCTGCGCTAATGATCCGCTCCAGCATACTGGGCGAAAGCGGACTCTTAAGAAGCGGTGATGACTCCTCCCAAGCCAGCTCATACTCGCCACTATCGATTGCATCAAGCCATGCCAGCGCCGCGGCCTCAGCCGCATCGGTGTTCGCTTGAGCATAAGGTGCCAGCAGTAGCAGGGCTGTAATGAAACAGATCACGATTTTTGGCATGGATAACTCTAGGCAGCGATCAGTAAATAGGTGTGCTTAATTTAATATCGGTACCAGCCGCCATTACTTTAGTATTAATCACAACAATCGAACAAGCCAACCTCAGTTTTTCTATCCCTTGGCTTTATTAAGTAAGAGAAAGCCCCCTGCGCCAACCGCGACACAGGGGGCTATTTCATGCGCTAACTAGCCTTAGCGCACCTTACAGGCCAGCAAACTCAAAGGGCTCGGCGTCCTCAAACGCGTTGACCGTATTGCCTGCATAAACACTGTTATTCTTGAGGCTCAGTTTGCGAACAGGCGCGCCCTCAGTAAAGTCGGCATCCTTCATATCCACCCAAAACGTGTTAGGCGTAAGTGCCGTCTCGAAATAATAAACAAGGTGTTTCTGATCAGATACCGCTCTCCACCTGGTGGAAGAAATATTCGGCTCCTCTGCTGATGAGATGCCGAAAGGAACAGACGCATTGCGAATCACGCTAAAGGCACTGCCAACAGCGACTCTTGTATCGCTCGTTTTAGGGATGGCATCCATGTAGAACGACGCTCTGACAAATCGATCCGCGGCACGGTTTGTGCCAGGCAGCATGACCAAGCCACCGATCTGTCTCCAATAGTCGTCCAGCGAAAGTTGCTGCTCGAAGGTGGGCGAGTTTGTCACCACGTTGTATGACATATCGTGATGAATAGTGAGCTTACCGTCGATATACTCAAATATTGCGTTATCACCCTTGGCATCTGAAATTGACAGATGCAGAGTAGCAAATCGAGCGGTGCCCGGTATTTCAGCAGAGACGACCACAAAAGGCTCATCGCGCAGCGCCTCCACCGCCTCATCAACGGTCGCAAAATTGTCCAAAACATACTGGACCCATGCAGCCACGGAAAGCCCCTGGTCATCCGGCCCAAAGTCAGGATACTCTGCCTCAGCAAGCCATAGCAGGTTAGCCACCAAGCCTTTTTCGTTCATGCCATCGGTGCTTGCGATATCAAACGCGCTGGTAACGACACTTCCATACTGGGATGTCCAAGTGACGGAGTTGGGTCCAGCCGCACCATCACGCTCCATTCCCTTTGGAAACAACCAGATATTGGGATGTATTTCGTCCCTCCAATCCATGGAGCGCGCCGTAATGATCATATCATCAGGGCCCTGATATACCGCGCGCGTGCATGCATCCGCTGTGATGGCCACGAACAAGGCACACATGCTTGCCGCTAGCGTTAATTTTTTTTTGATTCTCATGGTGGTTTCCTTTCATTTACAAAGGTTATAG
>NZ_JBQSVC010000063.1:0-7185 GCF_052376035.1 Halomonas sp. AOP7-E1-9 | reverse complement strand
CGTAAAAGCCTTCATACTATCCGTATAGCATTGGGTTCAGGTGTGTATGCCTTGCACAATAAACAAGGCATTAGCGGCATATCGATTGGCATGGCACACCGTTATTATTGCCGTCCAGACGCCCGTTTCCGCACTGGAGAAGATGAAACATCGCCTCTTCACACGAACTCATCTGACCGCATGACTTACGCTGATCGCAGCTGAATTCTGCCACTGGCTCTGAAAAAATGGTTTCGGTAACTCAAATGATACTGCCACTTCGCAAGCCCCCAGGCGGGGGCTAGTACGAAATTTCTAGGAAAGGTCAGTCAACGCTTCAGGATGCTTCTCAGCTACTCGAAGCAGTGTACGTGCAGTACCTGTAGGGACTCGACGGCCTTGTTCCCAACCACGAAGGGTGCCGGGGCTCACGTCCAATAGTTTGGCGAACTCCCCCTGCGATAAGCCCATGCGATGGCGAATTTCTGCGGCTTTGGGTACTTCTACTTGAGTTTCGCGAGCGGGCTTGCCTTGCTTCATTTGGCGTATGGAGGCCAGGAGTGTATTACCAAGCTCTTCACCAGTCATAAAGTCATTACTATGCATCTTCAATCTCCTCTTTAATCTGCTTGAGGATATGAGAGGGGATATTCCCACGCACTGATTTGGCATAGATCACCAGAAGCCAAATCTTTCCATCCGGTAAGCAGTTGTAATAGATAACACGTACACCGCCGCTTTTGCCTTTTCCGTGAAGCTTCCAGCGGACTTTACGACATCCGCCCGAACCTGGGATAACGTCACCAGCCTCAGGGTTTTTGGCTAGCCACTCAAAGAATGCAATTCGTTCGTCTTCACGTAATAGTGAATTAGCACTTGTCTTGAAGATGTCGGTTTCAGCGATAGTGTACATGGTGTAATTGTGCGTCACTGACGCACTTTGTGCAACTATAATGAGAGGGAGAATTCAGAGAAACGGGTAACTGCTTGAAGGGGGAAGGAGGTGGGTAATCAGGAGAAAAACCATTAGTATAACGGTTAATCGTTATACTAATGGCAATTAACTAGCTGATATTAAATAGAAAAAAGGCGTTTGTAGTCTGGTCTTGAAAACCGGCATAGGTTAATAGCCTATCCAGGGTTCGAATCCCTGTCCCTCCGCCATTATGAAAAAAAGCCCGTGAGTCAATGACTTACGGGCTTTTTCTTATGTCGATTTGTCCCAACAATTTGTCCCAAAACCTACCCCGTATAAAAGCGGTCTTGAGCCGTTTCCTAGCTCAACCCTGCCCGTTTCCCTACCTTCACACACAAAACCGCTTAGGCGAGCTTTGATAGCCTTCTAGCCGTGATGGGTCGCTATTACCACTAAGCAAAAAGGCTAACGACAGATAAAGCCCAAAACTTCCTTACTCAATAGCCAAGGGGCGAAGCCCCGCAGTGAGTGAGCGAAGCGAGCGAGAGCCCGCAAGGGCGGTAAAGTCGAAAACAAAAAAATGCCCGCCAAGGCGGGCTGGGTGTGGTTTTCAACAAAAAAAATGGCTCATAGAAGATTATATAAATAGGTCGATTTTGAAAAAACCTATTTCTCTAGTAGTTTTGCTTGATATATCAAAATCATGACTTGAAAGACTTTCAAGAATAATTGAAAGATTTACAATATGCTCACAGCATAGAAGACTATATAAATAGGTCGTTTTTTAAAAAAGTTAATCTTCAAGTAATTCTGCTGAAAATGTAGAAAACTAGACTTGTAAGCCTTACATTTTATCTTGTAAGGCTTACAATTTTATTTTTTTGTGGTATAATAAAAAAGCACTCCCGCTAAGAGTGCTTTGAACTTTATTTTTTAACGATAAGGAAACCTTATATGAATAATTATAACACAGAAAAAGAGAATAACAATAGTGAAGATGAAGTAAATAAATTAGGTGGTTTTTATAGAGGCTTTTATCTTTACGGTCAAAATAAAGGAGGATACAGTATGGGATTACAAACATACGAAACAAAAATTAGAAAAAAAATACTCGATTTGAAAGAAAAAAAGAAAGCATCGCTAGACTCAGATGAGCAAAAAAATATAGAAAAAGAAATTTTATTCTTAAAAACTAGGCTTATAAATAATACAGACAATGCTATATACAACTATTTAACTGACAGAGTTTCTAAGCATAACGTTGTAAATATGAACAGAGTAAAAAAAACACAAAAAGCGATAGCGGAAGAGCTAGCTCTTGATCCAACAGCAGTTTCAAAGTCTTTCAAAAAACTAAAAGAGCTACATATTATAGATTTTAAAAAGTCAGGCTCAGCTTTCGAGAGAATTGAAATTTCTCCCCGCATTTTGTGGAAAAAAGATGTAAACTTCCATAGAAAAATTATCTGGGAACTTGATGATCTTGGTTGTCATTCAAACTTTAGAAAAGATCCTTTCGAAGTTGATAAAGACTATTTAAAGCCACCTGCTAAAAAAGTAGCTTAAGGTGGTGGTATGGAAAGTTTACTCTGCGATTTATTCAGTGAAAAACCAATCGACACCTCCAAAGTTATTGAAGATGGTATTGTGCTAAAGGAAGAAGGAAATGGCTTTGTGTATTATAACAAGCAAGCCATTTTTGAAAGCAAGAATGAGTTATTGAAAGAAGAAATGCTTAATATGAGGGGCGAATGATGCCCCTTTCTTTACATAGAGAAAGTTTTGACGTTCTTTTTTTCTAGCTTTCCTCTCAACCTTTTGTTCTTCTCGATTAGTCGCTGATTAGCTTCATTTTTAGCTGACAGCTCTTTTTCAGCGGTCTCTTTATATCTGTTATATTCAGCATCTATCTTTGATTTTTGATCGAGTAGCTTGTTGCACATTTCTGAAAGTTTCTTCTGTTGCTCTTCTGCTTCTTTTCTTTTCCTTTCAGCTTCTTCAACAGCTTTGATGTTTGAATTTTGAGATAATCTTTTACATTCATACTTCAAGTGCTTAGCACTTTTCGCTAGTTTCGAAACTCTTCTTTGCATCTTTTTCTGATATTCATCTCGATTCAAAAGAGGTGGCTTATCAATCTTTGGAACTTTTTCTTTTTCTCTTTTAGCATCGTTTATGTTTTTATAGTAAGTCTTTATATCTTGATGCTTAGCAATGCTCTTTTCTGAACCTCTTTCTAAACCAAATTGCTTCATAGACTCACTATAATCGCTTTGTAGCTCTTGTAATCTGTGCTTGCTACCACCGATAAAATCTTTAGCTGAAAGCCTACCGTCGGCGGTTATGGGCACTATGTGAGCATGTATGTGGGGTGTCTGCTCGTCAACATGAAGCACGGCACTGACAAGATTGGCCTCGCCATATTTTTCTTTCAGCCAGTTTATGTTGGCTTCCTGCCATTTCTCAAACTGTTCTTTGGAAGCATTTTCAAACCATTCGGGCGATGCAGTAAGCATAAACTCTATGGCTCTTACACTGTCTTTTCTAATTCTCGCATTTGTGCCTCCCTTCTCGATTCTGTCATGAACCATATGGTGAAGTAAGTTTGAATCATCGCCAACCAAGGTTTGATTTTCATTCTTTCGTGTTGGATCAGCATTTGGTGTTTCTCTCAATCTGAAGACGTGTGAACCGCTACCAGCTACGTTTTGTATCGTTTTTAATTTTTGTATTCTCAATATCGCATATTTAGACATATCCATGTCCTCCATTTTTATTATTTTATATTTTTCGCTTTAGCGAAAACTCACCATCCGAAGGATGCCTTTAATGTATATATGCCGGAACGGTGTATATACATTAAAGGGGAGTGAGTCCACCTTGAAAAGGTGCTGGCTACATTATAGCACACTAATATTTAGATTGCTGAAAGTGTGTTTATTGCTTCCAGCTTCTGTTTTGCACTCGCACCATCGCTATATATGTCGAATGTAACTGTGCCAGTCTCATGCCCGACGATTGAAGCGATAACAAGAGGTTTAACGTCGTTATGCTGTAATGACGTGATGACTGTCTTGCGAATGCTATGAAACACATAGCGAGCATCATAGCCGAGCTCTCGCTTGATTCGCCCAAATGCTTTACTGATAGAGTCGGAACGTATGCCGTATTTATTGCCTCCAGGGCTATGGATTAAATAACCGCCATCGTCGGCATTTTTAACCAACTGGTCGATAAGTGGCTTTAAACTCGAATGCAGGGGTATCTTTCTGATGCTCGCATCTGTCTTACCTTCCTCAATATAAAGGCTTAAAACCCCGTTTTCAGCCACGATATGGCTTTTTGTGAGTCTACATACCTCTTCGATACGACAGCCCGTTAAACCCGCTATTTTGATAGCATAGGCCACCTGGTGCTTTCGCTTCGATATAGCGAACTCATACAGTTTTTTTACTTCTTCAGTTTTGAAGGCTAGTCGTTTCTCTTCCTTTTTCTTGCCTTTCTTCTTGTCATTTGGCAACTCATGGCCGAGGAAAGGATTGTCTCTTGTGTCGTATCGGCTCTTGTAGTCTGAGTCATACTTGCTTGCCCACTTGTGAAAGCTGGAACCTGCATGGATGTGGTTTTTCTTTGTTTTTGTGCTTACATTCAAGCCATCTAGAAACTGCTGGTAGCTTTCAAATGATAATTCAAGACCTTCGCTTTCAAGGTAATTTTTAAGCACTTTCAGCTTTGATGTGAAGGTATCAACAGTTTTTTGAGCCAAGCCTTTGATTTCCACTTGGTGCTTAGCGAAGGCTTCAAGCCGTTGGGATGTGAAGGGAGATTTTGGCTTAAAATTTTCTGGATTTTTTATCGTGTTAATTAACTCGTCAGCCTGTTTTTCACTGAACCCCCTATCTTTAAACCCCCAGTGATTTATGAGATTGCCGATGTCTTGGCTGATTTGCTGATATTCCAACACAAGCTCAGCACTAGCTCTTTTGTCATCGGGGAAGCGGTTCTCTATCTCGTCCAGCTTATCGTTCCATTTTTTCAGACCGTTAGCATCATTTTCGAAAATAAAAGCAAGGTGCTTTTTGTATAGTTGATTGTTGCTTATGACGTTTTTTTTTGTGAACTCAGAGGTGCCGTAAACGTGATTCATCAAAATGTCTTGATATAGCTTCTTGAGACCTAGACCGCCCCTTTGATGAATATGCAACTCATTCTCAAAGTCGTCGTGCTCGACACCTCGCCGTGTTTGGCGAATACGGGCTTTCCACTCCGAAAGGATGGGTAGCTTCCTAACGTGTGCCTCTGCTTTGCTTCCAGTCTTGAGCGATTTCGTTAGCTTCCTACGATTTCCAAATGCATGTCGTACATCAGCAGGCAGTTCAAGACGAACGTGCCAGGTTGACCCTTTGAGCAGTAGATTTTCTGCCATTGTGATTCCCGCTATTTGTCCCAATAATTTGTCCCAAAATAGCAGAAAACCGCCGTATATCAAGCATTTCAACAGGTTAAAAGACGAATCGGATAGTCCCTGTCCCTCCGCCATTATTCGAAAGGAATCAGCTGCTTAGCTGGTTCCTTTTTTCGTTTCTGGGTACGAAAAAAGGGCGAAAGTATAACGAGGGGAACACCTACCGTTATACAGCTCAGGCTAGACCAGTGCACAATAGACTAATGTCTAATCAGAAATGAATTCTTCGGCCCCTAAGGTGCTGACTCGAAGTACCTTCTTGGCTCGCAAATAAACCTCTGTGGTTCTCCGATCGCTGTGCTGCAAATTGGTACTCGCATCGAATCCTTGCTCGTCAGCATCCGGTGCTTCTTCAGACTGCCAACGGCGGGTACTCGCCTGAAGTGCGGCTCCAGGAATGGATCGGCAGCAGTGAGTCGACGCGGTACCAGACTCGGGTTGGGACGGGCCTAAATACCTTTGCCATCGTCCTCCCCGCGCGGACCGTAGGGCGTACTTTCATCCTACAATTACGTCTAAATGGCACTTCTGGCGGAGGGCTCCAGTTCCATGCGTACCAACGCTTCATCCGTACTCTTACACTCAAGGACAATCGCTAATGCCTAAATATGCCGTTGCCAAGCAAACCGGAGAAATTTTGCAAGTTATAACTGGTGGATTCCGGTATATCGAAGTTCCTGAAGAAGAGGATGTTCATGATACTACTCACTATATCGACATATCGAATGATGAAATAAAAGCCAAACAAAAAATAATGATAAGAAGTAAAATCAATGGGTTAAGTTTGACTATGTCGGGACTTCCTTCTGGTTTGAATGTTGAAACAAACGGAATGGCGATAATTACTGACGACGAACCGCTTGTAATTGAATACGACGTGCCGGGCATCTATCAGGTTGCGCTTAGTGGCCGGGTCGACTATTTGGACGAAGTGTTGGAGGTAACTGTTGACCACTCTTAAAGCACACACTTTTATTAGCCGCAGGGATGCTGAAGGTCACTACCTGGCTCTCGTGGATAGTGAAGCCGCTAAGGCGCGGCACGTTGATCCCGCACAGGAAACTATATACCAGCGCAAATTGATCGAAGCGGTTAACGGTTATGGACCGTTAATTGAGGCGGAAGCTTCGGCTACCGGCGTCGAAGTAACAACTGTAGCGGCGGCTGTAATTCAGCAACGTGAGGTTTGGGAGCAACACGCTCACGCTATCGAAGTAAAACGAATTAAAGCGAAAGCAGACATTAGAAATGCCGCTACGCCAGCAGAGATGCACCGCATCGTTGCCGCATTCAAAGAGCAACTAACGCCCTAACCCTGCTACAATTATCCTTTAAATTGCCCCACCGTGAGGTGCTGCATGCCCCGTCAGAATGAAGCTACGTTTTTACGTGGCGTACTCCGTAATAATGAAGCGGCCGCGCAATATTGCGAGATGCTGTTTCGTATTTCCCAAACGCTCGATGATCTAATCGATAAAGACAAGCCTGTTACCGACGGCGTGCTGATACGCACGTTCTGGGAAGCGCTTATCGAGCTGCCCGCAAATCCTTTTTACCGTGAGCATGAACCCTATCTTAGGCCCCTGATGGCCAGTGCATTACAGGATTGGCGTGATAGCGCGTACCTGGAACGCGCTGATAGCCATCACTATAAAACCTTGGCCTTTGTGCTGCGCGACCAGTTGACCGGCTTGGTGACACAGTGCGCCTACCTAATCGGTGGCTATGAGTGGATGAATAAGGTCAGCCTATCCATTCGTGACCATTTCCACGAAGACGGACTGGATGAATACCTAGCTGGACTCGACCCCACGCAAGACGAAAG
>NZ_JBQSVC010000062.1:0-8294 GCF_052376035.1 Halomonas sp. AOP7-E1-9 | reverse complement strand
GATTGCTCGAGACCACTCGGAAGCCGTTCGCTGTCCAACCTAGCGGTTCCGTACCTAGCTTGCGGAACAGCGGCTCGATTTCGTCACCGACTACACCATTTAGCAAAGTGTTGGCCTGATCGTATGTTTCGAAAAGAAACGGCCATTCGGTAAAGCCAATCTTGGGTTCTGCCGTTTGGAGACCCATGCCAGCAACGACCATCTCAATAGAGCCGTTTCGCACGCCATTAGTGTACTGGCGCTCATCTCCCAGTTCGCTATTGGGAAATATCTGCACAGACATGTCGGAATTCTCTTCCACTGATGTCTTGAAATGTTCCCGTAATGCGACGTTTTGTGGATGATCTTCGGCAAAGTAATTTGCAACCTTAATTGTGGCTGTGCTTTGAGCCTGAGAATCCAAAGCAATCATCATTGCGGAAGCCGTGACTAGCAGGACGAATCCTTTCTTTGCCTGCACCAAATTACACTCACTCATGCTAAGACCCTTAATTTTATATTGATATTATCCGATGCCTATGCCTGACAAGTTTCAACTGGCACTCAGCGCTGCAACGCTCACCGGATCGATCGGTTGAGCTTATTTCACAATGAGATATACTAGTATACTAGAATCTATTTTCATCTAAACTTTAGTCATAACCGATGAGTCTTCCGTAGGCCTTTTGGCCTTGCTTGGCTGATTCGGCATCAACGCGTCATTGAGAACCTAACCAACGGAGGTCGCATGCGATTGATTCAATGTGTATATCAAGGCCAGGTGCATGCCGCCCAGGTCGAAAGTGACAGCCAAGTTCGGCTGCTCGATGCAGATACCTACAGCCTGGCCCGCCGCGCCATCGCCGCGGGGCGCTCCTTGGCCGACATCGTCGAAGCCGCAGCGACCGAGACCCGGCTCGACTATGCCCAGTTGATCGACGAAAAAAGCCTGTTGCCCCCGCTGACCCATCCGGACCCGGCTCACTGCCTGGTCACCGGCACCGGACTCACCCACCTAGGCAGCGCGGACACGCGCTCGGCCATGCATGCCAAGACGCAAGTCAGCGAATCCGAACTGACCGACTCCATGCGCATGTTCAAGTTGGGAGTCGAGGGCGGCAAGCCCCAGGCTGGCACCCCCGGTGCCCAGCCGGAATGGTTTTACAAGGGCGACGGCGCCTGCGTGGTGGCCCCCGAGGCCGAGATCCCCGTGCCGCACTTCGCCGAGGACGCTGGCGAGGAGCCAGAGCTGGCCGGGCTCTATGTGATTGGCGATGACGGCCACCCGTGGCGGGTGGGTTACGCTATCGGCAATGAGTTTTCCGACCACGTCACCGAGCGCTTCAACTATCTGTGGCTGGCCCACTCGAAACTGCGGGCCTGCAGCTTCGGCCCCGAACTAATGGTAGGTGAACTGCCTGCGCATCTGGAGGGGGTCAGCCGTATCGTGCGTGACAACGAGACGGTATGGGAGAAACCCTTCCTCACCGGTGAGGTCAACATGGCGCACAGTCTGGCCAACCTCGAGCACCATCACTTCAAATACGTCGGTTTCCGTCGGCCCGGCGACGTGCATGTGCATTTCTTCGGCACCGCCACGCTGAGCTTCGCCGATGACATTCGCACCCGCGAGGGTGACCGTTTCGAGATCAGCCTCGCCGATTTCGGCCGTCCGTTGCGCAATCCACTACGCTTTGAAGCGGACAGCGCGCCTATCGACGTGAAATCGCTTTGACAGCAAACAGCAAGGAGTTCGACATGACCCTGGAAGGCAAGTTACTCATTGGCCAGGACGCCGTCAGCGGCAGTTCCAAGCCCATCAACGCCATCAACCCGGCCACCAACGAGATCCTCGAGCCGACCTACTTGGGTGGTACCAAGGCTGAGGTCGAGCGTGCCTGTGAGCTCGCCGAGACGGCCTTCGCCACCTATCGCGAGACTTCTCTCGAGGAGCGCGCGGTATTCCTCGAGACCATCGCCAGCGAGATAGAGGACATCGGCGATGAACTGATCGAGCGCGCCATGGCCGAGTCCGGCCTGCCCAAGGCCCGCCTGGAAGGTGAGCGCGGCCGTACCTGCGGCCAGCTGCGCCTGTTCGCTTCCGTGGTGCGTGCCGGCGAATGGCTCGACGTGCGCATCGACCCGGCCATGCCGGACCGCCAGCCGATGCCGCGCGCCGACCTTCGCCAGCGCTATATCGGCCTGGGCCCGGTCGTGGTGTTCGGTGCCAGCAACTTCCCGCTGGCCTTCTCGGTGGCCGGCGGCGATACCGCCTCGGCCTTGGCCGCCGGGTGCCCGGTGATCGTCAAGGGCCATTCCGCCCACCCCGGCACCTCCGAACTGGTCGGCCGTGCGGTACAGCGTGCAGTGAAAGCGCGCGGGCTGCCTGAAGGCACCTTCTCGCTGATGTTCGGTTCGGGTAGCGAGATCGGCCAGGCGCTGGTCGCCGACCCGCGTATCCAGGCGGTGGGCTTTACCGGCTCGCGGAGCGGCGGTACCGCGCTGATGAAGACCGCTCAGTCGCGTCCGCAGCCGATCCCGGTATATGCCGAGATGAGCTCGATCAACCCGGTGTTCCTGATGCCCGAGGCGCTCAAGGCACGCGGCAAGCAGATCGCCGAAGGCTTCGTCGGCTCGCTCAACATGGGTGCAGGCCAGTTCTGCACCAATCCTGGGCTGGTGATTGCGGTCAAGGGCGCCGAGCTCGATGCCTTCGTCGAGGCCGCTGCAGAAGGCGTGAAGGGCAGTGCGCCCCAGACCATGCTCACGCCGGGCATCTACGATGCTTACCAGCAGGGTGTTGGCCAGCTGTCCAACAGCAGCAAGGTGCGTGAAGCCGCACGTGGCCAGGTGGGCGAGTCGCCCAACCAGTGCCAGGCGGGGCTGTTTGTCACCACGGCGAACGACTTCCTGAACGAGACCGAGCTGCAAGAAGAAGTGTTCGGTTCTACCTCGCTGGTCATCGAGTGTGCCGACCAGGATGAAGTAAAGCGTGTCGCGGCCCAGCTCGAAGGCCAGTTGACCATTACCCTGCAGATGGACGACGGCGATCTGCAAGCGGCCAAGGCGCTGATGCCGGTACTCGAGCGCAAGGCCGGGCGGATTCTCGCCAACGGCTGGCCAACCGGGGTCGAGGTGTGCCACGCCATGGTTCACGGCGGGCCGTACCCGGCGACCTCCGACAGCCGCACCACCTCGGTAGGCAGTGCTGCGATCTTCCGCTTCCTGCGCCCGGTGTGCTACCAGGCGTTGCCGGAAGGGCTATTGCCCGAGCCACTCAAGGACGGCAACCCATGGCAGCTGTCGCGCTTGGTGGATGGCAAACGCGAAGCGTAAGCAACCCCATGGAAAGCGGCCTATCTCGCAGCCTGTCAGTAGAGGGCAGCCATGGGCTGCCCCTTGTTTTATCAGAGTGCGCGAAAAACCCCGTACTTTTTGAGTGCGGGGTTTTTCGCGCACTCTGATAACCACCGCTAAGTAAAGCCAGCCTTAGTACGTTCGGATGTAAGTGATGTCCGTCACCCAAGCAACATTTGGCGCTGTTACTTCAAACTGATGGTCTAAATGGTTGAGTGATACAACAGCTGGTTTTCCACCGCCATAGCTGCCAGGGCGTCGTTTACCTTCACCCTGGCGCAAACAGGCAATCAGTTCCTTCTTGAGCGAGCCGCGCGGCAAGAGGTAAAGCGCGTTGTAGATGGCTTCGTGGGAGATGTGGCGGTCAGTGTTAGAGCGCCTTTCAAAACTGTCGCGTGAGTCGCTTCAAGCAGATCAGGGAGCAGCCCAGTAAAGTGAACGCATAGTGGATGTCAGTACGCCGCTCATATCGTGTTGCGAGCCGACGCATCTGTTCCAGCCAGGCGAAGGTTCTTTCAACCACCCAGCGATGTCGTCCCAGTCGCTGAGTATCTTCCACACCACGTCTGGCTATACGAGCCTGAATATGGCGTCTACTGCAGGCACGGCGACAACGAGCAAAGTCGTATGCCTTGTCGGCGTGAAGCTTACGAGGTCGCTGGCGAGGACGACCCAGACGACCTGCGACGGGGGGTACCTCGTCTAGCAGGACAGATAGGGGAACACTGTCATGCATATTGGCCCCGGAGAGAACGACCGCCAGCGGTGTTCCCTTTCGATCCGTCAGTAGGTGCCGTTTAGTTCCGGGTCGCCCACGGTCTGTCGGGTTTGGGCCAATGGCTGCCCCCCTTTTTTGCCTTGATGGAGGCACTATCCATGCAAGCACGATCCCAATCCAGTTGATCAGCTTCTTGCAGGTATTCCAGCAACGTCTGATGAAGCTTTTTCCAGACACCGGCTTCATGCCAGTCACGCAGCCGTCGCCAGCAAGTGACGCCGGAACCGAATCCCATTTCTTGAGGTAACATCTCCCAGGGGATGCCTGACTTAAGCACAAACAGGATGCCGGTTAAGGCGGCACGGTTGGAAACACGTGGCCTGCCACCATCAGACTTGGGTGGTTCAGGTGGCAAGAGCGGCTCGACAATTTTCCAGAGTTCATCAGGTACAACCTTCTTAGCCATATTAGCTAAGCTAGGCACGCAGGCGAGCTATTTCAAGGGTTTTGAAAGGAGCTCTTAGTCGTGGATTCATAAAATAACAGCAGTACATGATTTTCGGTAATGAGAAGCCTCAGGCTCTCTATACCAAGGTAGTTGCTCGACGCACCATCGGATACTAATGGCGGCCCAAGCGAAGTTATTTATCTCGGCGTCATGGGCAGCATGATTTGGCAATTGTCGCTCATCGTCAGCTTTGATGTTCATGGCACGCTAGGATTGGTACACGCGAGGCTGCAATTACCAGCTTTTCCGTTTTGGGTCGTCATGTGCCCTGTTATTAATATGGAATAAGATTCCTAATCCGGCCGAGGCTGTGTGAAAACGTAGCTGTCGCTATACTCTACCCATGACTGATCTTGGGAGGTACCGATGAAACGTTTCGTCGCAGGTGAATCCCGATCCCAGGCTACGTTGTTTCCTGAGCTTCTGGATGATTTCGTTATTGAAGACAATCCGGTTCGGGCTATTGAGGCTTTTGTTGACGCCCTTGATCTCAAACAGCTGGGCTTTAATGGCGTTGATCCTCATGTGACGGGTCGGCCCGCCTACCACCCCGCCATTCTTTTAAAAATCTATCTCTACGGCTACCTCAATCGCATCCAATCTAGCCGCCGTCTGGAACGTGAGGCACAGCGTAATGTTGAACTCATGTGGCTAACGGAACGCCTAGCGCCGGATTTCAAAACGATCGCAGATTTCCGCAAAAACAACGGCAAAGCGATTCAAGCTACTTGCCGCGACTTTGTCATGATATGTCGACGTCTCGGGCTATTTTCATATTCGGTAATGGCGATTGATGGCAGCAAACTTAAGGCAGTCAACAATCGAGACCGTAACTTCACCTTGGCTAAGATGAAGCGGCGGGCAGAAGAAATTGATAAAAGTATTGAGCGTTACTTACGTCAGCTCGATGCAATGGATCAAGGCGCCGCCGCTATCACAGAAATGCGGACGACTGGTTTGAAGGAAAAGACCGCTTCCCTAACAGAAGAAGTTCAGCAACTACAATCCATTGAAATTCAAAGAACTGAGTCCCCTGACCAGCAAGTCTCTTTGACAGACCCTGACGCTCGCTCCATGACTGCGCGAGGAACGGGAATCGTAGGCTACAACGTGCAGACGGCTGTCGATAGCCAGCATCATCTGATTGTCGCCCATGAAGTCACTAATGTCGGCAGTGACCGGCGTCAGCTTTACCAGATGGCCAAGCAAGCACGCGATGCTAGCGGCGTCAGTGATCTACACGTCGTCGCTGATCGCGGTTATTTTACAGGTAATGAAATACTTGCCTGTCATGAGGCCGGTATTACGACGTATCTCCCTAAGCCTAAAACCTCGCCAAACCAGGCCAAAGGTATGTTTCCCAGGGAAGCGTTCCGGTATGTGCCTGAACGTAATGAATATCGCTGTCCCGCGAGAGAGCGGCTAATTTGGCGCTTCAAGAACGTCGAAAAAGGCCAGACGCTACATTGCTATTGGAGTTCGGCCTGTCCGAACTGCTCAATGAAGTCGCAATGCACCACAGGTATTTATCGGCGCATTAAACGCTGGGAACACGAAGAAGTATTGGAGGCGGTAACATCACGTCTGGATCAGACGCCGGATATAATGCGCATCCGTCGTCAAACGGTTGAGCATCCCTTTGGCACGTTGAAAGCGTGGATGGGTGCGACACACTTTTTAACCAAAGGGCTTAAGAACGTCGGAACGGAAATGAGTCTTCATGTGCGCTTGCCTACAACATGAAACGCGTCATGAATATCCTCGGCCCCAAGGGTTTGATCCAGGCATTGCAGGCATAAGGCCTTAGTCCGGACCTAGCTCTGCCAAGCTTGTGGTAGCCAATAACGCTCTTTAGTAAGTGCTTCTTACGCTTTATCTCGATTAACGTCGAATTGGGCATAAGAAATGAAAGCGCTCTAATCTGTCTTGCTAGCCGATAGTCGTGCCAATACGACTGAACACTGTCACCGCCAACTGATTTTTAGGTTTTCACACAGCCTCGATCGTCAACTGCCTCACCACTATCAGATTAGCTTGAGCCACCGCACCCGGCCAGAAGCTGCCTTTTAGGCGACTTTGATATAGCGGTTTAACGCCCGCAACAGCGGAAATTTAGGAGCGACAGCGAGTAAATTTTCCGACTGCTTGCGCTTGTTAACACTTTACAGCGTGTGATTAGCAACATCGCTCAACTTATGTTCTTTTATCATCCATCGAGCCATTTCACCGAATTGATTTTCAAGTTCAGAAAATATATGGGCCGTTCTTGGGCTAACCAAAGGGCTCATTTCAGAAACGGGAAGATCATATTTAATCGGCTCTTTTCTGAACTCGTAACCCCAGTTTGCAATGGCTGCAAGATTTAATGAAATGTCTGTATCCTTAATTCTATTCCAGATATCTCTTTGACTTTCTACCGGCATTCTTTCCCCAAGAGTAATGTTTTGCTTATGGCTCTAATATGTCTAGCCAGCGCTTAGCCGCGCGGATTCCCGCGCGTTTTGTGACCACCGCCCTGCTGCCCGCGTATCGCCTAGCCTTTTATCAGCAAGGCGATGACGGCTCCGGCAAGTGCGATATTGTACCGGCATCCGATCAGTCGGCAGTCGTCTGGGAAGTCGCTTTGCACCATAAACTTACACTGGATCGTTATGAAGGGCTCAGCGCTGTCCACGATGAAACCTGGCTGGCGGTAAGTGACCTGGCGGGTGACGGGCAGTTTGAAGTCCAGGCGAATGTTGGCAAAGTCACCTCTATCGGTATGCGCCCCTATACGTGGTACAAGCACCATCTGTTAGCTGGAGCACGAGAACACGGATTACCGGCAGCCTATGTTCGCGCACTAGAACGAATTGAAGCCCGACTTGACCCAGACACCGAACACCACGCACGCGAAATGGTGCTTCATGGACTCGATGCACCGTTAGAGCGGGGCGCATAATGGGAAATGAAGAGCATTTAATCGCGTTTTACCGCGGGGAAGGTCACGATCATAAGGGGCGTCGACTCGAAGACATCTGGGCATTCCCGTCCTTCTGGCTGGAGCATACCCACGACTATATCCAATGGCTGTTTCCTATCCCCGAAATGGGCCGCTTTAACGCCTTTGCCCCTTTATTAACGACCGAAGTGCAAGCGGCTTTTGAGAGGGAGGCGCCCTTACGCCAGCGCCAGCAACAGTCCCTTGATGTAATGCTGGACTTTTTTGGACTGGTACGCGAAGACTTCGCCATCACAGCACAGCCCGACCTATCGATCCAAACGCATATTTGGCTAAAAGCAGGCGGTCATAATCATCTGCGCATTACGCGTATAATCCGTTCGTTATTCTTGTGCCACCAGCCAGAGCTTGCTCGGGCTTTTCAGCAGGCCGTGATACATATTGGCGCTCAGCACGGCGTAGTGTCCGCAACGTCGCTGCAGTTTTGGCGGAATGCGGGGTAAAGCAATCAGGCATATTTGCCATATCAAATGATTTATAGCTGCGGGCACTGATGCGATAGGTTCGACCACTGCTCGAAACAGATAGGCCTTTCTCAAGCGTGAATCAAGATAGAAACCGTATATTTTACTTTGAATCAATAAGTTATAACCATTTTGATAGCTATAACTAAGCCAATTCGTATCTAAAACGCTTAACATCCATCGTCCGCCAGCGTTAGCGATAACGCTTAAAATGACAAAAAAATATTTTATATACTGTAAAATCATATGATTACGCGTAATTTAAAA
>NZ_JBQSVC010000061.1:0-8388 GCF_052376035.1 Halomonas sp. AOP7-E1-9 | reverse complement strand
ATTAGGCTCTGTCTGAAAAGTGTCTGCGCTCGACAATACGGCGTTAAAAATTGGCTCAAAATACTCATTTACACATGTAAACTCCGTTTTTTCGCCAATTTTTGCCTTGTCTTGTCTTCGCTCGTCGACTTTTCAGACAGACCCTAGCCAAGCCCACCTTCTACTGTAGATCATTATGAGCGGGAGCTTCGCTTGGATGCGCATTTTTGAACCACGCAAGCTTTGTGTGCAGTGAAACCACACTACCAATAATTAAAAGCGCCGGTGATTGAATACCACCTGTCGTCAAGGCCTCAGGCAGCGAGGCCAATGTTCCCGTATGGATTTGCTGTTCAGCCATCGTCCCTTGCTCAATCAACGCCAGAGGCGTATCACGCGACATCCCATACGCCATCAACTTTTGGCTAATCACACCAACGCTGTTTAGCCCCATATAGAAAACCAGTGTTTGGTTTGGCTTTGCTAACGCTTCCCACTCCACTGCCTGCTCATCATCCGCCCAATGCCCCGTCACAAAATGGACAGCCTGTGCATGATCACGGTGGGTAAGCGGAATGCCAGCATAAGCGGAGCATCCTGAGGCGGCGGTGATACCGGGAATAACCTCCACCGCTACTCCATGAGTGATTAGCGCCTCCAGCTCTTCACCGCCGCGACCAAAGATGAACGGGTCACCGCCTTTAAGCCTTACGACGCTTTTGCCCTCAATGGCCCAGTCGACCAAGCGTTGATTAATCTCCTGTTGAGGAACGCTATGCTGCGACCGGACCTTTCCAACATAGAAGCGCTGCGTATTGCTCGGCAGTAGCGCCAAAATAGCGCTACTAACCAAGCGGTCGTAAAGCACGACATCTGCTTGCTGAAGGCGCTTGTAGGCTTTTAAGGTTAATAACTCTGCATCGCCAGGACCTGCGCCCACCAGGCTAACAAAACCACTCATTCCACCTCCTGACAAAATTCATAGTTGTACGGTGTTTACGCGCTCAAATGCGACCAAAACCACAACAGAGTCACTAACAAAAGAACACCCAAGCACACATATAGAAAAATACTATTTAATAAAATACTATTTAATTAAATTTACGATTTAATACATCATTACACTTATAACATCACTTTTAATTCATAAAAGTTATTTACTAATAATATTTTAGCATAGATGGAGTGCTGATTTGTCAGCAATAGCTTACAACCCCACTACCCAAACAAGGCTAAACTTCATAAGTAACTGCTGGCAGTCGTTTTGGAGCATCGTGCATGTCCGTTAATGACCACCCCGAACGCTTGAGTGCAAACATTATCATTCCAATGATACCTGGCGTGATTTTTCAATTTTATCGCTCAACCTCGGGCCATATGAAATTCCCCTACCTTGAGGGTGGGGGCGATTTACTCAACCATATTGATCGCATCCAACTGGCTAACGATGCAGGCGAATTACTTGAATACTTAACGGGATGCGAATTTCCGAAGGTCATGTCGGCTATTGAGCGTTCGGCACGCTGGATGAAACCACTGACCACACGCTTTAAACTACCGACCCCTAACGAAAAATCGCGTTGGATTGCAGTCTGCGCCAATCCAGAAGCCGCTGTTAATGGCGTACGCTGGACAGGCGTTATGATGGACATTACCGAGCAAGTATTTGAAGAGCAACGGCTAAGGAAACTCTGCGACACCGACACCCTTACAGGCCTCCCCAATCGGCGTAAATTAATGATGCATTTATCTCACTTAGCATCATTAAGTGCACGTCACTGCACACCACTATCGATCATGATGATCGATATTGACCACTTTAAACTGCTCAATGATCGCTGGGGGCATCTGAAAGGGGATAGCGTACTAAAGCAGCTGGCCACAGAGATGACACGCCTTTTGCGTTGTGAAGACATGGTGGCGCGCCTAGGCGGAGAAGAGTTTATGGCAGTGTTACCGCTCACCCCGCTGCAACAATGCCATAAGCTTGCCGATCGATTGCGTGAAGCCATTTCCCAGCACGATTTTGGTGTCGGTGTGGGTGAAGTCACACTGAGCATCGGTGTCGCGGAATATCGCTATGGTGAACCTTTAACCAGCCTAATTGAGCGTACTGATAAAGCGCTTTATAGCGCCAAGGACGTTGGTCGTGATTGCGTTTGCCTACTTTCATGACTAGCGCTACGTCGATTTTATGAGGGAATGTATATGCTCAGGCTTGCACAAACCATCTGTGAACCCTGCTCGAAAGATACCCCGCCGCTAGATAAAAGCGAGTGTCAGGCTTATCTTGAGCAATTACCGGAGTGGCGGATTGTCGAGCACGATGGCATCATAAAGCTGTCACGAAGCTTTTCGTTTTATGACTTTGCCAAGGCGCTGACATTTACCCAGCGTGTTGGCGAGATAGCAGAGCAGGCCGGACACCACCCCATGTTAATCACCGAATGGGGTAAAACCACCGTAATGTGGTGGACACATCGTATTAATGGCCTGCATCTTAATGATTTCATTCTTGCCGCCAGAACCGACGAGGTAGCTGAGTAAATGTTTGAGCATATTGAGCGAGTCCCTGGAGATGCCATTCTCGGGCTGATCGAAGCTTTCAAAAAAGATACCAATCCGCAAAAGGTTGATTTGGGCGTAGGGGTTTACCGCGATTCAAAGGGTACTACACCGGTAATGCGCGCAGTCAAAGAAGCTGAAGCTCGCCTGCTCAAGAATGAAGCCACCAAAACCTATATCGGTTCGCACGGGGCGCCCGCCTACAGCAATGTCGTATTGCCCATGGTGCTGGGTAGCGACTCCCCCGTACTGGAAGCCAAACGCGCCAGCGCTACTCAATCCCCCGGCGGTACCGGTGCGTTACGCTTAGCGGCTGACTTTATTGCGACTCAGCTACCCCATAAAGGTATTTGGGTAAGTGACCCGACGTGGCCCAATCACCACGGTATTTTTACGTCTGCGGGCATAGCGCTGCATAAATATCCGTATGTAGATGCTGATAACCGCCTCGATTTTTCAGGCATGCTGGCCGCGCTGAAAAAAATTCCTGAAGGCGACGTCGTGGTGCTGCATGCGTGCTGCCATAACCCGACCGGTTTTGATCTATCCCAAGAGCAGTGGCAGGAAGTGCTGGTCGTTCTACGTGAACGTAAGCTCCTACCGCTCGTTGACTTCGCCTACCAAGGGTTTGGTGAAGGGCTTGATGAAGATGCCTACGGCGTACGCCTACTGGCCGAACAGCTGGACGAAGTGATTATCACCAGCTCCTGCTCGAAGAATTTCGGTATTTACTGCGAGCGCACTGGCTGCCTTATCATGGTCGCTAAAGACGCGGAGCAGATGGAGAATGTGCGTTCTCAGGTGGCCATTGTGGCCCGGGAAAACTACTCCAACCCGCCTGCTCACGGCGGCGCCATCGTAAGCGAAATTTTAAACGATGCCGAACTGACCACCATGTGGCGTGAAGAACTCACCGAAATGCGTGACCGTATTAATACGCTGCGCCGCGATTTTGTGGAAGCCCTGAAACCCTACGGCCTGGATCAGAAATATGCTTGTGTTGCTGAACAGCGCGGCATGTTCTCCTACACCGGGCTAACGCCTGACCAGGTAGATCGCTTACGCGATGAGTTTGGCATTTACATGGTCCGCTCTGGACGCGCCAACGTTGCGGGCTTCTCTCATGAAAATCTCCCTTACCTTGCCAAAGCAATTGCAGCGGTTAACGACTAACCGCGTTGCCTAATGCTTTACTCGGCGCCCAGGCTTTGCCTGGGCGTTTTTGTATCTTGGGAATGGTTGTATTGTTGTGTACAATTGCGCGCTTGCCGCCAGAGCCAAGGCCGCCCGTGCGGCGTCCTGTTCAGCGCCAACCTGACCGATCAGTCAACCCCACCTGGGTCTATCTGCCTAACGGTTTGCACTGTTAAACTCTTTTATTAACGAGGCTTTCCATGGCGGCAGCCAGCACACATTACCCTTGGTATAAAAAAGAAGACACCGATGCCTTCTTTGCTCTCTTCCAAAACAACATCGCCAACTTTATCGTTATCGCGATTACCATGCTGGGCATGGGCTTCCCTTCCTCGATCGTCTATGGTCAGGTGCTACCAGGAGCGGCCATTGCCGTTATGGTCGGCAACTTCTATTACGCCTGGAGCGCTGCACGCTTAGCCAGGAAAGAGAGCCGTACCGACGTCACCGCCCTTTCATACGGCATTTCTACTCCGGTTATGTTTGTATTTTTATTTGGCGTACTGTTACCCGCCAAGCAACTGACCGGTGATACCGAGTTGGCCTGGAAGGTTGCGGTGGCTGCCTGCTTTATTAGTGGCGCTATTGAAGCGGCGATTAGCCTGATTGGCCGATGGGTGCAGTATCACCTGCCACGGGCTGCCATGCTGGGGGCTGTCGCGGGGGTAGCACTAACGTTTATTGCCGGTGAGATGTTATTTAAAACACTGGAAGTACCGGTCATTGGCCTTCTCGTGCTGGCTATTATTATCGTTGGCCTGGTAGCCCGGGTCAGCATGCCCTTTAAGCTACCTACCTCGCTGTTCGCGATTATTGTTGGCACGGCGATGGCTTACTTGATTGGTGATGCTGGCAGTGAGCGCTTCAGCGATGCATTTACGCACCTGGGCTTTTACCCGCTACTTCCCAACCTGGCCTGGTTTGAAGGTCTGGGGTTGCTATTTACCGGTATGCTCGCTGTTCTAACCGTTGTTCTTCCTATTACGCTTTATAACGCCATTGAGACCATGAACAACGTTGAAGCGATGGAGGCAGCTGGCGACAAATACGACGTCCGCGAATGTCAAGCGGTTGACGGCGTAGGTACCATGATCGGCGCACTATTTGGCGGCGTTTTTCCTACTACCGTGTATATCGCCACGGTAGGCGCAAAGTGGATGGGCGCCGGGCGCGGTTACAGCTTATTGAACGGTGCTGTTTATGCGCTGGCCACCATGACAGGATTAATTGCAGCCTTGGCCGCCATTATTCCCGTTTCGGTGGTAGCGCCCATATTAGTCTTTGTGGGCATGTCGATGATTGCCACGGCATTCCAGGCCAACGATACGCGCTACTATCCCGCCGTCGCACTCGCCATGCTGCCCTACTTTGCTAACTATATAATGACGCGCTTTAGCCGTAGCGCAGGCGAAGTGGTTAGCGATATTTCCAGTGCCATTGTGGTGATGGGCCAAGGGGCCATGTTTATGGCTATTTTGTTGGGCGCCATGACGGTGTCGGTGATTGATCATCAGTTTCGGCGCGCTGCTGTGTTTGCCTTGATTGCAGCAGGCTTTTCATTTGTGGGCTTAATGCACGCACCTCAACTTGCATTGAACGCCGCGCCACAATTTGTACTCGGCTACTTGGCAATGGCGCTCCTATTTGCCTATTTCTCGTTCCAGGAAGCGCCGCACAAGCGTTAATTGCCTATGTATTAATTACCCATTTATGAATCACCTTAGCCGTTATATCCCGCCTGCCGTTGCGGGCGGGATAATATACGTACCAATACGGCCCATGCAGTTAAACCCGCCAACAGATTGCCTATTGCGGCGCCAGCAGCCAGCCCCCACCAGCCAAAGAGCAGAGAGCCTACCCACAGGCAAGGCAAATAGCAGACAAAGAGCCGTGCACTGGAAAGCAGCATGGCGCGCAGTGGCCAGCCCAACACATTTCCCGCCGATACCACCAACATACATACCCCTAGCGCAGCATAACTTGGCAGCAAGAAGCGAATCAGTAGTGTGAGTTCGCTTTGCACGTTAGGCGTTCCCGCCAGAGCCATCGCGAGCCAAGGCGCACCCAAGGCAAGTATCACGCCAAGACCTAGCTGCCATATAACAGCCACTTTAAGCGCCAAGCGTATTAACTGCTGAATTTGCCCCCAATCCCCGGCCCCATAACAGCGTCCCAACCAAGGCGGAAGCGACATAGTCATCGCCAATATGACCATCAGCGAAAGCGTTTCCAGGCGGCTTGCCAGTCCCCACGCTGCCACTTGGGTATCGCCAAGCCCAGCGACAACGGCAATGGTTAACATGCTGGCAAGAGGTGGCATCAATTGGCTCACCATCGCGGGAGCGGCAATGCCCACATAAGGGCGCCAGGAGTGCTTGGCCTCATCCAAGAGCCCAACGTTAGACACCCATTGCTTACGTATCAGCGCCTGGCTCGTAATCACTAACCCCAAAGTGAATGCGATACACGTTGCCCAGGCAGCCCCAGGCAGCCCCAAGCCCTCCCAGGAGCCAACACCAAAGATCAGCAGTGGATCGAGCACCAGGTTGGCCACACTGCTAAGCACCATCATCTTACCCGGCAGCTTGGTATTACCGTGGGCACGAAATACGCTATAGATAAAATAAAGCACCGCACCCAGCCAGGCTGAAAAAAGCTGCGGCCCCCAATAAATACGGATGTAAGAAAGCGCCGTGTTATCTGCACCTAACAGACGAAAAACAGGCTCATGGAAAAGCCATAAGCCTATGCTCAGCACACCAATCACGGCTCCCCCGGCAAGCAATACCAGGCTGGTTAAGCGCTTTGCTCTCGCATGCTCATCAGCTCCCAAGGCTCGAGAAATAAGCGCCGCAATGGCAATGCCCATCCCCACTTGGATCCCAATAATTAAGAAGGAGAGTGGAAAGGTAAACGATTGCGCTGCCAAAGGTGCAGTGCCAAGGCGAGCGACAAAAGCACTATCAACAAGCTGAAAACCCAATAACGCCAGTACCCCGATGGCCATTGGCCAGGTTTGGCGCCATAGAGTTATTGCCAACTTGCGCTGACTCAATACAGTGCTCAAACCGGTAACTCCTTCATTTGCAATGTTTATAACCAAAAGCGCCATCGCCCCTTGGGGCGATGGCGCTTTTTAACACGGATGACTTACTGACGGATACCTTCAAACGTCACATAAAGCTCTAGCTCGTGCATGGGCTCGGGGAAATCGCTCAGATCGATACCATAATCGCCCAGATTAAGCATTGTGCTGCCTTCAAAACCGGCACGGTAATTACCCCATGGATCTTCACCCTGACCGATTAACGTAACAGGCATTTCAATTTCTTGCGTCTCACCGTGTAACGTTAAATCACCCGTCACAACACCTTCGTTGTCGCCTGTTGATTCAAAGCTCGTCGAGACAAATGAAGCGGTTGGATATTCGCTTGCATTCAGGAAATCACTGCTCAGAATGTGACGGTCACGCTCAGCATGGTTAGAGTTCAAGCTATTCACCTGAACCTCAAACTCAACAGCAGAAGCGTCTGCATCGTCTTCGTCGTAAGAGAGTTGGCCATCAAATTCTTCAAAACTACCCAGAATATAAGACATACCAAGATGGCTAATTTTAAACTGTACGAAAGCGTGCTGGCCTTCGGTATCAACGTTATAATCAGCTGCCTGAGCCTGGCTTAATGGCACCAATGCAGCCGCGGCAATAGCAGATGCAACAACACTTTTCTTCAACATCATGGTTATCTCCTCTCTTTCCTTAGTAGACACAGAGAATTTTTTATTTTCTCCATGCTTGAAAACGCGATTCCAGCCAGTATTTACGAGTTTGCTCACCAAGCTCGAAGTACTTTTTAATGAGTACTTTTTAATGAGTACTTTTCAATTAGTACTTATGTATTAGCATTTATCGCTTATGAATGCTCAGATCGGCGCACCGGATTAACCATACGCACCAGTGTAGCGTGTCGATCAATCCAGTGATGTTTAAATGCGGCTAACGCATGTCCTACTGCCAAAACTACCAATGTTAATGCGCTGTACCAATGAATATCACCGGCGATGCTGGCCTGATTAGGAAGGCCATGCAGTAATGCAGGCACATCAAACCAACCGAAAATGCTAACACCCCGGCCATTAGCCGTAGAAATCATATAACCGCTAAGCATGACAAGAAGCAAAACGATGTAGAGCGCGATATGGCCCAGATGAGCCGCCAAGACTTCGAAACGGCTGCCTTCACCTGCCGGCGTCGGCTGCAGTAAGCGCCACGCTATGCGTGCAACCGTGGCTATCAACAGTAACATGCCAATTGAGCGATGCACCCATGGCCCCTGATTGTACCAACTATCGTAGTAACCAAGCCCCGTCATCCACCAGCCCAATATAAACAGGCCAATAATTGCTATGGCGCTAAGCCAATGAAACAGAATACTCACGAGACCCCAAGTGCGCTGCGTGTTCCGCCACATTCTTTTCTTCCTCGTTACTACCACACAAACGCTATGCTGACTCGCCTTCCTGTCAAGCATGCTCAAGTGTTGGCATTTCGCTCATGGCTATCGCAGGCCTGCTCTTATCGAAGTCAAGACAGTGCGAGAGCGCCCGTTAATCACAGCAGAGCCCCCATCAAAGCGCTCAGCTGAATACTAT
>NZ_JBQSVC010000060.1:0-8711 GCF_052376035.1 Halomonas sp. AOP7-E1-9 | reverse complement strand
GTTTTGTTAACACGGAGCAGTTTAAGGGAGTGGTGGTGAAGCAGGCGAGGTGTTGGGCTTTGTAGGTAATTGCTTACAAGGTATGTCGTTTTTCGCTTACATTAACCGGCTGATTTTTTTGAGATACTAGTGATGTCGCTTGGAAGCACGTGGGACGGACTCCGCCTCGCCAGAAGGATGCGGCAATAGGATGAGCCACGGCCATGGATGGCTGGATGTACTTAGAAATTTATTATGATGGACTAGAAATTTCACTGCTTTCGCCTTGGATATAGGGAGAGCAGCCTTTAAATTTTATAATTCGTTTCGTCACTTTCTTACCTGCACCACCAAGTCCAAATGAAATACTTTCGCCTTTTTCACCTGTTAGGCCCGCATTAGCTTTGCCACTTATATCATAATACTCTTCTATTTCAACTTCTTCTGCACTATCAATTCGCCTTGCGATAGCAAGCTCTTGTTCTACTTTCGCCTGAGCCAGAAGTGCTCTAGCTGTAAGTTCGGATCTTACTGCTTCCTCATCAAGCTCAGCTGTGGGTAGCTTTTCCGTAGCGTCGTTATTTATTTTCTCGACGATTTTTTTGATACCGAGCTCAATTAAGGCAATCGATGGATTTATAAATAATGGGTTCATAAGGTCACTTATTTTAGTTTAAATTAGTAGTTGGACTATAGAGTAATGCTGAAAGCTAAACAATATTAGATCTAATGCAAAAAATGCTTTATCCCACATTTTATCTGCGTCCCAAACCCACCATCATTCAGGCTATGGGTAACCTCACTCACTACCCACGCCGTAGCATCAATCTCGGGCTTGTAGCCATTCACGGTTAACGGTGTCTCCGGCAATATCTCCGCCCGCCCCCGTGCCAGCGTCAACTCAAACTCTGCCAGCCCACGTTGAATGCGTTGCCATTCACTACGGGCGGCGGCTAGGGCGTCGTCTTCCGTGGCATAGGTAGGCCGCAGCTGCTTGGCGTTATCGTCCGTGCCGGCCAACACTGTTTTACGCTCTGCGCCCCGGGTGTCATTCCAGCAGGCCTTTACCCCGCTGTAGGCGTCGCGATCCGTCACGCTATAGCGGTGCTGGTCGCCGTCGCGGCGGGAGAGGGTAATAGCGGGCATGGCCTGGCCGCCAGCCGTGAGTGCTTCACCTGCCGTGGTAAACAGCATGCGCCCGGCTTTGATAGCGGCAATGGCATCGTGCCGTTCGCCCAAACGGGTGAGAAAATTCAAGTCGGACTCTTCGGTTTGGTCGATATGACCAATGCGGGTGCCGTTCAGCACGGCGGCCACCACTGGCTCTAAACTGTTGCGGCCAGCAATGGTTGTGACGATCTCGCCCAGGGTGAGATCGTGCCAGCTTTGGGTACGCTTGCCGGGCAACTGGCCGCGCATGTCCGCCGAGCGGGCGCGGATGGTGAGCTGGTCTGGCATGCCGGTGTGCTGCACTTCATCTACCGTAAAGCTTCCCTTATCCATCAGCCCTTCATCCTGCCAGCCAAAGGCCAGCTGCAGCTCGGCGCCTCGCGGCGGAATGGCAAGCTGGCCATCGTGATCGGTCAGCACAATATCCAGTTGGTCCGCTTCCAGCCCGCGCTGCTCGCGTAGCGTCAGGCTGATGAGTCGGCCGTTAATGCGTGGGGTAATGTCGGTGCCCGCCAGGGTGATGCGGTAGCTGGGTTTGGGGTGGCGTTGGTTCATACATATCCCCCGGCCAGGCGCGCCACGGTGGGCAGGGCTAGGCGACCGATCAGGTCGGTGCGTTCGTCATCAACGTGCTCAAGCGTGAGATTAAATTCGATCTTCTCAGCCGCTCCATCGCGGAAAAAGTGGCTGCTGGTTTCTTCCACGCGGGTGATCACCCATAAGCCGTACTGGCGGCCGGTGCCTTCCACCAATGGCCAGGCGTTGCCCTGGTTCGCCATCTCGCGGATCTCATCCAGGCTAAAGCGCCCGCCGGTAAAGGTGGGTAGTAGGGTGCCAGAAAGGGTGATCGTATCTTCGCCGGGGCCTACAAACTGGTAGGCGGGACGTTCTCCCACGCGGGATTGGCTGGCGTGGCGCCACTCGGTGATGCGCTTCAGTTCCTGATAAGGCACGCTACGGGTTTCAAACACAAACATGCCAAGGGCCATCAACATGAAAAATCTCCTTAATCGTTTTCTCAAATGGCGGGAGGCGAACAAACAAAGGCCACACCCTAAAACCGAACTGTCCAGTAGATTTATGGGCCAATTCATCCTTGGCTTTGGTCTTTTTGGAGCTTGTATCAGCGTGCTATCGCGTCATTTTTCGCCCACCAACGAAGTGTTTATGGAAACGGTGAAAAGCTTCGACGCTTCAGCCTACGTAGCCATTGCGATGGTCATGATTGGCTATATCAAAATTCGCCAGCCGAAAAGCCAGTCATTGGCTTTGGCTGCGCTCTTCTGCTTACTGATGGCGGTGTCTTCCCAGCTTGTAGGTCTAATGCCCACCGATATCCTTTTCGACTCCGATAGCCTTGTTCATCAGACCTTCATCTTCGGCCCGATTTCACTGATGTTCACCGCGCTGTATGGCATTACGTTCAATCTAGGTGCCATGGTGTTCCAGTCGGTCGAAAGCGATAAAACAGAACATTAATCCAAGTCCCGCATTGAGGAGCGCTGCCGTGCCTGGGCATCACGCTGGGCATTGGTAATGGCTCGCTGCACTTCTTGCGCTACGTATTGGGCAAGCTGCTGTTCGTTCATGCCCGGGGCGGGCGTTACGTTGATATTGATATCGCCCATGGTGAAGCCGCTGCCTGCTTGGGCACTAGGGGCGTTCAGCGGTGGACGGGTATCAAATTGAATAGGCGCGTGCTGCTCAATGCTGGGCATGGCCGCAGCAGGTAGGGCGGCGGCACCCAGTGCCAGCCCGGCACCGGCACGGGTGACGCGGCGGGCTATTTCTTGCACGCGTCGGGCGGGCTCGTCGCGTTGGGCGTCCAGCCCGGCGTTCAGGCCATCTACCGTGTAGCCGCCAAGCTGGGTAAACACACGGGAGGGGCTGTTGATATCCAGCACATCAGCGAACCAGCCGCGCACATTGCCGGCCATGCCCGTTACCCGCTCGCGCAGCTCGCCCAATTTCCCGGTTAGCCCGCCTATCAGGCCGTTCACCATGGCGCTCCCCAGTGAGCTAAACTGCTCGGGGATCTGTACGCCCAACGCAGCAAGCGCGTTGGTAATGCCCCGGTACAACAAACCAAGCGGTGACCAGTTCATCAGCAGCTGCGCCACCGCGCCAATCCCTTCGCCAAAGGCGGCCTGCACTTGCTGCCATAAGCCTTGAAAAAAGGCCTTGATGGGTTCCCAGTAGCGGTAGATCAGGTAAGCCGCCGCCGCAATGGCGGCGATGGCAATGCCAATCGGGTTGGCGAGCAGGAACATGGATACTGTACGGAACACACTGCCCAGCCATAGAAACGCCTTGCCCGCCATCAGTATCTGCGGGCCTACCAACGCCATGCCGTAGCGCACCATGGCGATAGGGCCGAGAATGGAGGCGAGCATTAGCGTTAGGGCGCCGCCAGCGGTGGTGAGTACGGCCAGCGTGCCAGCGACTTTGGCAATCGTGCCCGCGAGCTCGGGGTTGGCCTTGATCCAGTCACCGACCGCGACCGTAATTGAGGTGATGCTCTGCACCAGATCGCGGAGCGGGCCTTCATTGGTATCCGTGATGGCGATGCCAATTTCGGCCCAAGCGCTTTGGAGCTCTTTCAGATCGCCGCCAATGTTGTCGGTCATGGTGGCGGCCATGCGGGCGTTTTCGCCAGCGTTGCTCTGCAAGGCTTCTATGAGTTTGTCTAAATCACCATCGGCCATGCCGTTAACTAGCTCGGTCATGCCTGAACCAGCTTCTGCTCCGAAGATTTTAGAGAGAATGTTGCGACGCTCGACGTTGCCTAGATCCCGTGTGGCGTTGTTGATGTCCCGGAGGATATCAGGCATGGCGCGCATATTGCCGTTGGCGTCTTCTACCTGTAGGCCAAGCGCTTCCATGTGTTTGCGTCCTTCGGCAGCAGGCCCCGTTAACCGGTTTGTCATGGCGCGCATGGTGGTGCCCGCTTGGCTGCCTTGAATGCCGATATTACCCAGTAAGCCTGACATGGCTGCGGCTTGTTCCATGGTGAGCTTGAGGTCTTCTGCGCCGCCCAAGTACTTCATGGTATCGCCGAGCATTTCCAGGCTCACGTTGGCTCGGCTGGCGGTGCCGGAGAGGATATCCGCGACGCGGCCCATGGCGCCGTCTTCTTCCATGTCGATCTTGAAGGTGCCCGCTATGTTGGAGGCAATATCCGCAGCACGGCTTAGCTCGGTGTTATTGGCCAGCGCTAGATCCAGCACGTCGCGCATCGAGGCGCGGATTGCTTCGCTGCTCATGCCTGCACGCAGCAAAAACTCTTGGCCACCGCCTACTTCGGCGGCGCTAAAGGCGGTAGAGCCACCCAGTTCTCGGGATTGTTGGCGTAATGCCTGGTAGCGCTCGTCGTCTGCTGTAAAGCGGCCAACCGCCTGCAGCGTACTCATCTGCTCGCCCCAGGCAACGCCGGGTGCCAGCAGCCGTGCCCCGCCATACAGTGCTGCGCCGCCGCTGGCCACCATGCCTGCACCGGTACCGGCCATGCTGCTGCGCATGCTCATGGCGCGGTCGTACTGGCCTCGGGCACGGGCAGCGTTACGCTGCTGTTCGGCCAGGCGTTTTAGGCGGCGCTGCTGTTCTTCCACCGCGTGGGTGGCTTGACGCATATCGGTATTGAGGCGGCGCTGGTCACGGGCAAGGTCAGCAGTGCTCAGCCCATTGTTCTGCAGAACGGTACGCAGCCGCTGCAGCTTTTGGCGTTCATCATCTGAGCGTTGGCTGAGCGTACGCGCCTGGGCGATGGCCTTTTGCCGTTCTGCCCTCAGCGAGGCGGTGTCACCTTCGTGGGTGCGCATCTGTTGCGAGAGGCGGCGAATACGCTCTTGCTGTTCGCGTAGAGCGTTGGTGGTGTCAGTAGACTGGCGTGTCAGCGTGCGGAAGGAGTTGACGTTCTTTTGCGTTGCCTGCAGCTGCTTCAGGCGGTCGCGGTTTTCCCGCATGGCTTGAGACGCGCCCTGGGAGGCGCGGTCAATCGCCCGTAGCGGGCGGGTGGCTCTATCAACCGCATTAAGTACAACCTGAAGCTTTAAATCCCGCGCCACGCTAGCCTCTGCTTTCCGATGGTGTGCTGCGCTTGCGCGCTCGTTCGCGCCACGCCATCAATTCCCGCAGGCTGAACGTGGCGCACTCTTCCGGCGACCAGTGGAAGACGATAGCGAGATCCGCCATCGCGTCTTCCACGCAGCCGGGCAGGTTTATTCGGTCACTCCCCTGGCCCGCTTCGTCAGCAAAAAACCGGCGATTTCACCGCCGCATTGCACAAGATCCGCCGGGTCCATCTGGCGCACTTCGGCAGCGGTAAGTGAAGGGGAGGAAAGGCGCGGGATCAGGGTGATAAGCGCATCGGTTTGCATCTGCAGTACATCGGCCAGCGAAACGCCGCGCAGCTCGCCAGACTTGGGCTTGCGCAGGGTGATGCTGTCAATGGTCTGCTCGCCACGCTTGAGGGGTTCGTCCAGCTCGATGGGATCAGTGGCGTTTGGGTTCTTGGTCTCGGTTTTGGTTTGGTCCATGCTGTTTCTCCGGTGCGGTTTGATGTTTGGCGTTAGTAACCAGGTGGAGTGGGATTAAATACCCAGCCGGCGGCGGCGGGCTGCTAGGCGATCTTCGCCGTTCACCTTGAATACGCCGTTCACTAAATCGATCTCGATTTTCTCGGTGCCATCGATGGTGAGCTTGTAGTAGCTGAGGGTGCTGGTGACCTGGTGCTCGGTGTTCTCGCCTGCCTGGGCATCGCCCATGTCGATCTCGGTGTGGCGGCCGCGCATGACCACTTCGACGGCAGAGGCCTCGTCAATATCGTCGCGCTCGTAGCTGCCGGTCATGCGCAGCATGTCGGCATCGATGCGGGAAGAGCCGAAGTTATCGAAGATGGATTCCACCAGCCCGCCTACCTTCCACTGGCAGGTCAGCAGGCCGTCCTGACCCATATCGATACCCACAGCGCCGTCCATACCGCCGCCGCGCCACTCTTCTATCTTGCGGGTGAGGGTGGGCAACGTGACGGCGCCCACAATGCCCTGCCAGCTGTCGCCGTTGCTAAACAGGTTGAGGTCTTTAAGCTTTTTAGGGAGTGCCATAACGTGCCCTTACGCGATGGCCGCAACGCGCTCGGCGAAGTCGGCAAGGTAGGAGTCGGTAATGCGCTGCTGAAAGCCCAGGTCTTCAAGCGGCGGTACCGGTGTGTAGTCGTAATCGATGCGCAGCTTGCCGGCCTTGAGCGAGGTCTGGGTGTTCAGGTCCTCGTTCAGCCAGGCGCTGGCATCGACAATCAGCCCCAGGGTTTTCAGCTCGCGGAACTTGGCGTTCAAGCCTTCGATAATGTCCCGCGCAAGCGAGGCGTGCAGAGGCTTGTCTACGGCCCACAGGTGGGCTTCCGCCACGGTATCGGCGAGGATCTGCGCGGTGCGGGTGTAGTTCTCAAACGGAAACAGGCTTTCTGGCCCGGCGCAGGTGCGCGAGCCCCAGAAGCGGTAGCCGCTCTGGTTAACCAGGGTGGTGACATCGGCAGCGTTCAGCAGCCCGGCATCGGTATCTGGCGATTGCAGATCCCAGAACACGTCTTTATTGATGCCGGTAACGCCGTTAACCACCACGTTACTCAAGGTTTTGTGCCAGCCCACGGTTTGGTCCAGCTTGGCGCGCAGGCCGAGCGCGATGGCCACAGGGCTGATATCCAGCGTTTGCGCATCGTCGGTATCGAACGCTTGCCACTGGGGCCAGATCACCATCAATTCACGGGCACCAAACTCATCGCGGTAGGCGGTTACATCAGTGATGGTTTCGCAGCCGTGAGCGTACACATAACCAAAGGCGCGCAGCCGCTGCAGCATGGAAACCATGGCGGTGGCCACTGGCTGGGTATCCAGATACGGCACGCCAATGATTCGCGGCGTCACGCCCAGCTTCTGCTTGGCGGTAAGTAGCGCTTGCAGCCCAGTGCGCTGGCCCAGCTCGGTGGTGGTGCCAATTACGTTGGCGGTGGTTTCGTCGGCATCAAGGCCTTCTTCTACTCGCACCACCACGATGATGGGCTTGGCCTGCTGGCCGATGGCGGTGAGGGTATCTTTCAGCGTGCCTTGGGTGCCCGCTTTGCCAATGGCGGTATCCACATTGGTCACCAGCGCGGGCTGGTTGAGGGGGAAAGTAGTGGCGTCCGCATCGGCAGCGGTGCAAACCACGCCAATCACCGCTGTGGAGACGGTGCGGATGGTACGCGTACCGTCGCTCACTTCAGCAACGCGCACGCCGTGGTGGTATTGATCAAGTGCCATGGTGGCTCCTGCGCAGGTTCACTGGTCTTGTAAAGAGAAGGGTGAATTCACGCAGGTATCGTGCGGGGGCTTGGGAGAGGGTGGTAGCGGCGGTGGGTGTGAGTGGGGTGGTTTACACCGTGGGTGTGGTAAGGTTCGAGAAAATGACTGCTAAGGGAATATTGGGATGAAGAATTGGTGCAGAAAATACTATACCAATGTCATTTTGGTGGGGTTAGTTGCTGCTGTAGGTGGTGTCGCAGCATATTTATACATTGATCAATTTGGTTCTAATGGCTTCTCGAAAAAGTCAGAAGACTGGGCGAATTTTGCTACTTATATATCAGGAACCGTTGGTGTGGCGGCGGTGGTAGCCACGCTGATTGCTTTTGTGATTACGTTGAGGCAGCAGCAGGCTCTGATAGATAGCCAGGATAAGATGATTGCTAAACAAGAAAAACAGATTAAATTAACCAAAAAGCAATTGAGTAATGAAAAGCTTAGCCGGGAGGTAGAGTTTGCTTATCAAGCATCTTTAAATATTTTCCCAGTGCTGCTGAAGTCAATTGATAAAAGGCTGGTGAAGGGTGGTATTAATTTTTACGATAATGAAAGCGGTTCTTTTCGATTGTTTATAAATCCTCTTGAGTACGATAGTGGTGGGTTTATAGATAATAGTGAAGGTATTTATTTTGCTAATGGGATCAGGATTCAGCGTTTATTGTTAAATCTTAATGCTTTTGAAAGCTTTGGGGGTAGTTGCTTTGAACGTCTTCATAGTTATGATTATGGTGTGGACGTTTGTATAAGGCGTCGCTTTGATAGACATGAGTTTTGGAGATTGTCCTATGCAATGATGATGTGGATCAAAAACAGTCGATTGATAGTTTATGCTGACGTTATTGATTCAATTCATAAGGTATTTAAGAGAGTAGATGAGGTGACCTCTTTTGCAGTAGAAAAGGTTAGATTAAATAAGGATTTAAAGGGCTTTTTAGAGGTTCGAATGGATGAGCCTATAGAGCATCTTGCTGTCAGAGATGAGCAGTCTTACAGTGTTAGTTATAAGCTTTTGGCACTGTGCTACCATGCCTTTCTTCTTGGAATGCATTCGGAGAATTTATATTTAAGTAAGGTGGAGTATTTGGATTTTCCAAAAAATAAAGAGCAGCTTCTCCAGTGCCGGTTGGATAGAGCCCCAATGGGATACTTGGATGTGTTAAATAATTGGTATGAAATAGGTGCTTTTTTGAGAGAAAAAAAGCCTGCTTCTTGACAGGCTTTTAT
>NZ_JBQSVC010000059.1:0-8867 GCF_052376035.1 Halomonas sp. AOP7-E1-9 | reverse complement strand
ATCGGTGACGGTTTCCTTTGCCATTAGCGCTCTCCTTTTAAATCGCCCATGAGAGCCAAGTCTAGATGCCCCTTAACGCACCGCAAGCGAAACGCTTTAAATCTTTAGCCTTTCAAACCTTTGTTAAAACAAAATAATTTTATGAGTGATAATTAAAGAAATCGGCAAATGCTTTTACCATCGTAAAACTAAAAAAGTGGAATCTTTATCGGTTTTTTGCTTATTTCACTATTTCGTACAATAAAGAAGAATAACCATCTAACTGCTCAAGTCTCTTCACTGGCCTACTAGCGATAGGCTTTTGGCAGACATTGCCGCCGTTTTCGGTTATTTTGGCAGCCCTCTTTTACCCAAAATTAACGGCTATAAATGCAAGATTTACTCAATGAGATCGCAAGGGCAATGGCCGCCGAAACCGAGCGTGGCAAGGTGGCCGACTATATCCCTGAGCTTGCTCATGCGGACCCCCAAAAATTTGCCATTTCACTTGCTACAGTGGAAGGCGCACGCTACTCAGCCGGTTGTGCCACCACTCCTTTCTCGATTCAGAGTATTTCGAAAGTGTTTACGCTGACGATTGCGTTGGGAAAAATGGGCGATGCGCTTTGGTCCAATGTAGGCCGTGAGCCATCGGGTGATCCGTTTAACTCTATCGTTCAACTTGAGCACGAAGGGGGCAAACCGCGGAATCCCTTTATTAATGCCGGAGCGATAGCAGTCGTTGACGCCATCATGATGGGTCATGAACCCAAGGAAACGCTTGCCGAACTGCTAAGCTTTGTGCGCTATATCGCGGACGACGACAGCATCTGCTTTGACCATACTGTCGCTGCTTCTGAAATGGAGCACCGCGACCGCAACGCCTCGCTTGCCCACTTTATGAAAGCATTTGGCCGCCTGCGCCATGATGTCGATAAAGTTCTGGGCACCTATTTTCACCAGTGCGCCATTGCCATGAGCTGCCAACAGCTTGCTCATGCAGGGCTATTTTTGGCGTCTGATGGCGTTAACCAGCCCAGCAACATTCGCGTCGTCTCCCCTCAACGGGCTCGGCGTATTAACTCGTTGATGATGATGTGCGGGCATTACGACGCCTCAGGTGAATTTGCTTTTCGGGTGGGGCTACCAGGAAAAAGTGGCGTCGGTGGCGGCATCCTGGCAATCGCCCCAGGCCAAGGCGCCATTGCTGTCTGGTCACCAGGCCTGGATGAATATGGCAATAGTCTGCTGGGCACGAAAGCACTTGAAATGTTTGCTCAACGCACCGGCTGGTCAGTGTTTGGGCATTGATCTGATCGTTTTTACTCCTTCAAGTCATCACTCACAATCTGGTTAGTAATAAAAAACTACAATATTTCTACCTTGCTAACCAGACAACATCCTACTGATGGTAAAACTGCCATCAAATTCTTGCCAAATTTACATCTCCTCGACATCAGTTCGTAACAGTCCCTCGCTAGGCTGACACCCAACCAATGAGATCGATCTCATTTCACCAATAACAGGTGCTGGCATGGCAGATTTACTCAGCGTGGCAAAACTCGCCGGCGTCTCTCGAGCAACGGCCGCACGCGCTTTTTCAACCCCTGATTTAGTACGCGACACAACGCGGGAAAAGGTCTTCCATGCAGCTCAACAGCTTGCATTTAGGCCTAACAAAGTGGCTCAGCAGTTGCGCTTACAAGCAACGCAAATGATTGGCGTCATGGTACCTAGTCTTGATAACCCGGTATTTGCGGAACAGCTTCAAGCCATGGAAGTAGCCGCTCGGGCCTGCGGGTATTCACTTATTGTTACGACGAGTGAATACGATGCCAGTCGCGAGAACGACATTGTCGAAGAGATGTTACGTCAGCGAGTTGATGGTTTGGTGCTAACAGTGGCTGAAGCTGATAAAAGCGTCGTGCTTGCTCAGCTACGTCAAGAAACTACGCCTTGCCTGCTTGTTTATAACCCTCCCGGCAAAAGCGGTTTTCCCTCTGTCGGCGTTGATAATCACGCCGCTAGCGAAGCCGCCACCCACTACCTTATTTCGCTGGGTCACCAGCAAATTGGCATGGTCGCCGGCCCATTACTGCAATCCGACCGTGCGCAACATCGTTATGAAGGCTATCGCCTTGCCATGCAGACGGCTGGGCTACCCCCATATCCACTCATTGAAATGCCTCGTCACACCCAAGCAGACCTGAAAAGTCTAGCGCCGCATTTACACGGCACAGATGGACTCAGTGCGCTGATTTGTACCAATGACCTACTCGCTATCAGTTTGATAGGCGAACTACAACGAGCCGGGCTTTCGGTACCTAGCGATCTATCCGTTATGGGGTTTGACGGCATTGCCTTGGGAAAATATCTCTATCCCTCGCTTTGCACCGTTGAGCAACCCCGTGCGGATATTGGTCGTGCAGCCATTCACACGATGTTGAACATGATTCGGGGTGAAAGACCCGTTCTTACCCCCCTGCCCTATGTATTACGAAAGGGCGAAAGTGTCGGAGCTCCGACAACCAGAAAGACCCCACCAGGTATTTCATCGAGGAGTATCACATGAACGTTAAGCATCTATATCAAGCGCTATTGGCCACTACGCTGATCAGCGCTTCAAGTAGCGTGATGGCTCAAAACAGTGATAATGCTATTTGCTACAACTGCCCGCCCGAGTGGGCGGACTGGGGCACACAGCTACGCCTGATTGAGCAGGAAACCGGCATCCGGGTACCACAAGATAATAAAAACTCCGGCCAGTCACTGGCACAGCTAGTGGCAGAAGCCAATAGCCCTGTTGCTGATGTGGTCTACTACGGAGTGACGTTTGGTATCCAGGCGATGGAAGCCGACGTCGTTGAGCCTTACCAGCCAGCCCATTGGGATGAAATACCTGAGGGCCTTAAAGACCCTGACGGTAACTGGTTTGCCATTCACTCAGGCACGCTTGGCTTTATGGTCAACGTTGATGCCTTGGATGGCGCCCCCGTTCCTACCTCTTGGGAAGACCTGCTCAAACCTGAGTACCGGGGCATGGTGGGCTATCTTGATCCCGCCAGCGCTTTTGTTGGTTACGTGGGGGCAACCGCGGTTAACCTAGCGATGGGTGGCGATCTTAACGACTTCACCCCCGCCATTGATTACTTCAACCAGCTCGCCGATAACGCCCCTATCGTTCCGAAACAAACCAGCTACGCCCGCGTACTTTCCGGTGAAATTCCGATTCTACTGGATTACGACTTCAACGCTTACCGTGCCCGCTATAGCGATGGCGCCAACATCGACTTTGTGATTCCTGAAGAAGGCAGTGTCGTTGTGCCCTACGTCATGAGCATGGTGAAAGATAGCCCTAACCCGGAAAACGGCCGTCAAGTGCTTGATTTCGTACTTTCCGATCAAGGCCAAGCGGTATGGGCAGATGCATATCTACGCCCGGTACGCGAAGAGGCTATCTCAGCAGAGGCCCGTGAAGTCTTTCTGCCCGATAGTGATTACGCCCGCGCCGTCACGGTAGATTATGACGCCATGGCCAATGCCCAGCGCAGCTTCTCCGAGCGGTATCTTTCGGAGGTTCGTTAATCATGGCAGTCATATCCAAGCAGCCCCTAGGGGCTGCTTATTCAGCCACCCGAGCAATAAGCCAAACCCCGAAACGTAAAAACTTCATTGCAGTATTCGCCTTAGCGCCAGCACTAGCCGTATTTTTCGCTTTTTGGCTACTGCCGTTTTCTCGTCTGATTCTAATGGGCGCTGAAGCCGATCGTAGTAGTGGTATCAGTGCTTATCTCACCATTCTTACCCATCGACAGTACTTAATTAGCCTCGTCACCACCGTCACAATCTCCTTTACCGTCTCACTTGTTGCCGTGGGCATCGCAGGCATAGCCGGTTTTTTTTTGGCACGCCACCGTTTTATAGGTAAATCGATATTGGTCGCGATTCTCACCTTTCCACTTGCCTTTCCAGGCGTGGTAGTCGGCTTTTTAGTGATTATGCTGGGTGGTCGTCAGGGGGCTTTGGCTCAATTAAGCCTGTGGTTATTCGATGAGCGCTGGATGTTCGCTTATTCACTTGCTGGGCTCTTTATAGGCTATCTCTATTTTTCCATTCCACGCGTCATCACCACGGTAATGGCGGCTTGTGAAAATTTAGACCAAAGTCTTGAAGAGGCTGCCCGTTCGCTGGGGGCAAACTCATGGCAAGTTACTAAAGATGTCATTGTGCCGGGTATTGCGCCCGCTTTACTTTCGACCGGCGCTATCTGCTTTGCGACCAGCATGGGGGCATTTGGTACCGCTTTCACGCTCGGCACGCGACTGAGCATTTTACCTCTCGATATTTATGGCGAATTTACCAACTACGCCAACTTCGCCATGGCAGCCGCGCTATCTGTTGTGCTTGGGCTTATTACCTGGGTCGCATTAAGTCTGGCCCGCAAGTTGGCGGGCGGCAATGTAGGAGCCCCCGTATGAATCCACGTATCAGATTCTTCCTACAGCTGAGTTTCACTCTGCTGGTTTGCCTCTTCATGATCATCCCCGTGGCCATGTCCGTCATGGCTGGGCTAACCGAGAACTACTTTGTTGGCCTTAAAAGCGGTTTGACGCTGCGCTGGGTAAGTGAGGTATGGCAGCTTTACTCCAACACAATCTGGCTTTCTATCAAGCTGGCGCTGGCCTGTTTGGTGATTACAACGCTGATTAGCGTGCCCGCGGCTTATGGTTTGCTACGCAGCCGCCGCCGCTGGGCCAATGCGATTGAGGAACTGCTCCTGCTACCGGTGGCCGTGCCAGGCCTTGCCACTGCCCTCGCTTTACTACTTGCCTACGGTAGCTACCGGGAATTTCGTGGAAGCTGGCTATTCATTTTGGTAGGCCATGTACTTTTCACTCTGCCATTTATGGTGCGAGCCGTGCTTTCTGTTATGCAAACCGCGCGTCTACCGCTGCTTGAAGAAGCGGCAGCAAGCCTAGGAGCCAACTTTCGACAACGCTTTTTTGCGGTGGTGATTCCCAACTGTCTTAGCGGTATTTTGGCGGGCGCGCTGATGGTCGTCACCCTATCAATTGGTGAGTTCAACATTACCTGGATGCTGCATACCCCGCTTACAAAAACCCTTCCGGTAGGCCTAGCCGATAGCTATGCCTCCATGCGCCTTGAAGTGGGGTCGGCCTACACACTGATCTTTCTAGTGATGATTGTCCCACTGCTGGTGGCTATTCAATGGGCCGGGCGGCTTTCCAGCCCACGCCGTTAAGCAACCAGAACATCTAACTCGCCCCGTCGCCAAGAGATAACCCCGAGATCGATATGAGTTCATCCGTCAGCATCACCCTAACCCAATGCAGCCGTACTTTTTCAGGTAACCACAAGGCCCTGCAACCGCTAGATCTCCACATTAACGCAGGAGAAACCTTAGTGTTACTTGGGCCGTCTGGATGTGGCAAAACTACTACACTGCGCATCATCAGCGGCCTTGAAAGCCCGGATAAGGGCGGTCGCGTCCAATTTGGCGAACAGGATGTGACTGCCCTGCCTATTGAAAAGCGCGATGTCGGCATGGTGTTTCAAAACTACGCCCTATTTCCCAATATGAGTGTTGCCGACAACATTGCCTACGGTCTGAAAATACAGCGCTTGCCCCGTTCTGAGATTGAGCAACGGCTGGCCGAGGTCATGCGCATGGTGGATCTGGAAGGCTTTGGCGAGCGGCGTATTGATGCCTTGTCAGGTGGGCAAAAACAGCGCGTTGCCCTAGCGCGCGCCATTGCCGTTCGCCCCAAAGTGCTGCTATTTGATGAACCCCTTGCGGCCCTGGATGCCAAGTTGCGCGACCGGCTGCGCCTGGAAATCGGCCAGCTGCTGCGCGAGCTGGGCACAACCGCGGTTTATGTGACCCATGATCAAGACGAGGCGATGGCCTTGGGAGACCGTATCGCAGTGATGCAAACCGGGAGAATTGCACAATTGGGTACGCCCCAAGAGATTTATCACCAGCCCGCCAATGCGTTTGTGGCCGACTTTATCGGCGCGGTGAATCGCTTGGAAGTCATCGGAAAAGGGGATGATGGTCACCTCACGGTGCAAGGCGGTGAATTGACCGCGCCTCACCTACAAGAGGCACTAAGCGTTTACTGTCGTCCAGAGGATATCGAGGTGGTCGCTCTAGCGGATGCCCAAGTAAAAGGCCGCATTCTACAAAGTATTTTTCTAGGGCAGTCTCAGCAGTTAATGGTTGATACAGGTGGCGCTACACCGATTCAGGTTAAGGCATCATCGCGCCAGCTTTGGCCCACCGGCGCCGCTATTGGTTTGAACCTGCCCTCGCAAGCGCTTTTTCATCCAGAGCTAAGTCATTCAAAACTAGCCGCCACAAGCGCCAAGGAGCAGGCCAATGGGTAAATCTTGTCTTATCGCTCAAATCAGTGACCCGCATATCAAAGCTGGCGGGCGCCTTTCCTATCGTCAAGTGGATACTGCCGATGCTCTACGCCAAGCCATTCAAACGCTCAATCAGCTAATGCCACGCCCCGACTTGGTACTCATTAGCGGTGACCTGGTCGACTTTGGCCACCCCGATGAGTACGCGACGTTTAAACAGATTTTGGCGGAGCTAACGCTGCCGGTTTATCTGATCCCCGGCAATCATGATGACCGCGAGCACTTGCGTGCTGCTTTTCCCGAGCATGACTATCTCTTTCAAGACGCTCATTATTTACAGTGGGTAATTGATGACTACCCAGTACGACTAGTAGGGCTCGACTCCTCCGTGCCGGGCGAGCCTTACGGAGAGCTAAGCGAGGAAAGCCTGTGCTGGCTGGATAAAACCCTGGCCGAACAGCCGCAAACCCCAACGCTGGTGATGCTCCATCATCATCCATTTATCAGTGGCATTGATCATATGGACCGCCAGCCTCTTAAGCAGCCCCACTCGCTGGCCGAGATAATTAACAAGCATGCCCAGGTTGAACGCGTGCTTTGCGGGCATGTACACCGCACTATTCAGGCACGCTTTGGAAATACGTTAGCCATCAGCTGCCCTGGAGTTTCGCATTATGTCAGCCTGGATCTAACCCCAGACGGCCCTTCCCGTTTCCAATTAGAGCCGCCAGGGTATTTACTACATCAATGGTCAGCAGAGGCAGGCATGGTGACGCACCAAGGTTTTATTAAACAGTACCCGGGCCCTTATCCGTTTTACGACGCTAACGGTCTAATTGACTAATACACGCTTCATACACCGCTAAATCCCCGGCAGAAAAGCAGCAAAACGTAACCGCCTCAACGGTAGAGCCCTGCCTTAGAGCCTCGCTCACCGCTGAGACAGCAATCCGTGCAGCTTCTTCAATAGGATAACGGTATACGCCGGTACTGATGCTCGGAAATGCTACCGAGCGTGCGTTTACCGATTCAGCCAGAGCCAAGCAGCGCTGATAGCAAGACGCCAATAATTCAGCTTCGCCGCGTGTTCCGCCGTGCCATACAGGGCCAACGGTATGGATAATAGTACGCGCTGGCAGTTTAAAGCCTTCGGTCAGTTTTGCATCGCCAGTGGCGCAGCCACCCAGCGTTCGACAGGTATCAAGTAGTTCCGGTCCGGCCGCACGGTGAATGGCGCCATCTACGCCTCCGCCACCCAGTAATGAGGTGTTAGCCGCGTTAACAATGGCATCAACATGAAGCGTAGTGATATCAGCTTGTATCGCGATAATGCTCATTTACAACCTCCTTGTTGGCTATTTAGATGCACCGAGCGGCTCCACTTCAGGTGTTAAGTGCGCCAGCTCCCAGGCCTGCACCATCTGCTTTTTAGCGACGCCCCAACGGTAGCCGCCTAACGCCCCGCTTTGCTGGATAACACGGTGGCAAGGAATCCATAACGCAATTGGGTTAGCACCCACCGCATTGCCTACGGCTCGCGACGATTTAGGCATGCCCAACGCTTGAGCAATATGCGTATAGCTTGCCAGCTGGCCTTCAGGAATGGTGAGTAGTGCTCGCCATACTGCGACTTGGAAATTGGTACCGGTCACGTGAAGCGATAACGTACCAGGTTTTGTTTTAGAAGTTGCCAATAGCGCATCAACCACATACGCCGTCGCCGCTGGGCGATGATTGAGCGAGCTTCGCGGCCACTCCTTGGCAAGCCGCGCCAGCAGTTCATCGGCGCTCGTAGCATCCACAAAGCCCATACGGCAAACGCCGCGCGGAGTCACCGCTACTAGCACGCTGCCCAAGGGCGTTGCATGCACGCCGTACTCGATACAGACGCCCTCCCCTTGACGTTTATGCTCTCCAGGCGTCACCGCTTCTAACTGCACAAAGTGATCATAAAGCCGAGAGCCACCGCTCAGCCCAAGCTCATGGGCAACATCCAGTAATGCCCGCGGCTCTTTTAATAACTGCTTACCCCGCTCCAGGGTGAGCGCCTGCAAAAAGCGCTTGGGCGAGATACCTGCATAGCGGCAGAACAGACGCTGAAAATGGTAGGCGCTTAAATGCACATGAGCCGCAACCTCTTCCAAACTGGGTTGCAATACCGCCCGCTCGACCATGTAGACCATCGCCTTTTCGATACGCGCATAATCATCCATTGCCGGTTCCTCTGTGTGATACCGAAGCTCTCCTAGCTTAAGCGCTCCCTAGCGGCCTGCCGACCCGAATCTTGCGCATATCATTTTTATACAATACCCCGTCGCCACATCATCGCACACTCCCCTTACTGTTTAGGAGGATCACAATGTGCATTTCGCTATTACTCCCCATGTCAGCTTTTGCTCTTGCCGCATCCATTTCCCCAGGCCCCGTCAATTTGATATGCCTCAGTAGCGGCACCCATTACCCTATTGTTAAAGGGTTAATCTTTGTGACAGGAGCCACAC
>NZ_JBQSVC010000058.1:0-9065 GCF_052376035.1 Halomonas sp. AOP7-E1-9 | reverse complement strand
TTATTGCTACATCAACACATCGTACCGACAGGCGGCTTCTGCTTTATCGCCGTACCTGCTGACCACCTGCCAGCGCTCGACCTGAACGACACCACTATTACCCGTGTTTCTAACGTCCATGAAGGCACTACGTACGGCATCGTCTTTAAGCACTACCAGCACGCCCTGAACTACCTCACCAAGCACTATGGCCTCGCCCCGGCCACTCCCTGCGGTCCCACTGCTACCAATGCCTCCCCCCGTTCCTCGGTAGTGGTTTTCCCCGCGCAACGACCCACAACCCCACGACTAACGCGCCGCCCCTTATCCACAACGGCCTTTAGTCCTTCCGGAGTTATACACATGAGTAAAAAAACAGCCCATCCGGGTCTTTCTCGATCAGGAAATTCATAGCCGGTATTTGATCCAGGCAGGCACCCACGGCCTAACCCCCTCAGCCCTGGGCGAGCGCCTAATTCAGCACGGTATTACCCAGCTAGAAGGCGGCGATAAAACACCGCTGGAAGCCCCTGGTAGTGATGCGCCTCCCGCTCCCACCACCACAAAGGCCTGATCAATGTCCCCTGCCAAGCCTTCACCAACGCTCTTAAAGCGTCAGATATCCAATTGCCTAAAGGGCAGCGCACGCATGTTTTACGGCACACGTTCGCAAGCCACTTCGTGATAAACGGCGGTAACTTACTAATACTTCAAAAGATATTAGGACATCAAAGTATACAAATGACCATGCGTTACGCACATCTAGCACCGGATCATTTAAGGGAAGCAATCACATACGGCCCGAAAGTCTTCGGTTGACACTTGGTTGCCACTTTGAGGAAAAGTACAGAAAGGAAGGGGAAGCGCGAGGATAAGTCATTGAAAAATGGTGGGCCCAGTAGGACTTGAACCTACGACCAAGGGATTATGAGTCCCCTGCTCTGACCAACTGAGCTATAGGCCCGAAAAGCGTGCATATAATAGCGAATGTGGCGGGGCGAGGCTACCCCTACGTATGTATCTTCGTGCGGGAATGGCACTTTTTACGGGATTGCGGGTCTTGAGATGGAGTTCTTTATGCGGAGACGCGCCTTGAAAGCTTTGATTGCTCTTTTCCCGTTGCTGCTAACGGTGCCGGTTCAGGCCGATTGGCAGCTTGATCCTGGTGAGTCGCGTGTAGAGGCGGCGATTACTCAGCTCAACGGGGCGACACCTCAAACGCATCATCATCAGGTGCGCGATTTAGAGGGAGATATTTCGCCCGATGGTACGTTGCGTCTGCCGCTTAAGCTGAGCCAGACCGACCTGCTTTCGCGCTTTAATGACCTACCGCCGTGGGTCGCTCTGCTGTCGAATACTCCGCTGGTCACGCTGGTTGGGCAGATGCCGCCGGAACGGCTGGATGCACTGGATATCAATGAGTCGCTGGTCGAGACCATTACCTTTCGTGTACAAAACGAAATGGTGAGCCGGGAGGAGTCGGTGCCCTTGCGCTTTACCCGCGAAGGCTTGAATCAAGTGAGGGTGACTCACGCAGAGCCAATGACGCTGGATGGCAAGACGTTAATGGCAAACACCACGGTCCGTACTCTGCTATCCATGCTTGGCTATCAACAGATTGACGATAACGTGCCCATTACGCTGAATGCCTTGCTGATTAACCGTTAAGCCTTTAGCGAATAATCTTTTTAAGCGGGCTCAGTCGCCCGGCGCACATTAGCCAGTAACGGGCTACCGGTCGCCGGGTCGGAAAGTAACGTGCAGTCGACCTGATACAGCTTGCGCACCAGCTCTGGCGTGACCACATTCGCGGGCGCGCCCTGATCAACAATTTTCCCATCACACATGGCGATCAAGTGGTCCGCGTAGCGGCAAGCGCTGGCTAAATCATGCAGTACCATCACCACGGTGCGACCATGCCCAGCCAAGTGGCGCACCAGTTCAAACACCTCGATCTGGTGGCCTAAATCAAGCGCGGAAGTCGGCTCATCCAGCAGTAAAAGCGGCGTTTGCTGAGCGATGGTCATAGCGATCCACGCACGCTGGCGTTGCCCACCCGAAAGCGCGTCAATGGGGCGATCCGCTAAATCCTCAAGCCCTGCCGCTAAAAGCGCGTGTTGTACCACCCGCTGGTCTTCGGCTGACCATTGCCGCAACCAACCCTGATGCGGCTGACGCCCAAAACGAATCAGTTCCGTTACCGTTAGCCCTTCTGGAGCGATAGCCTCCTGGGGCAGCAGCGCCAACTGCGTGGCGAGTTGGCGAGACGGTAAGCGTTGAATATCTTCACCGTTGAGCAACACGCTACCTTCATCGGGCTTATGCAAACGCGCCAGGCCCGCAAGTAATGTCGATTTACCACATCCGTTAGGCCCTACAATGGCTGTCACTTTGGCACTGGGCAGTGTCACCTCCAGGCCATCGATCACCCGCCGCGTGCCATAACCCATGCTTAATGCGTGAGTGGCTAGTGTGGGCGGGGTTCGAAAATCGTTCATGCGTGACTCCGTTGCGGGCGCATCAAAATCCATAAAAGCCAGGGGCCGCCGATGATGGCGGTGACAATACCAACCGGCAGTTCGATTGGCGACAGTAGCGTTCGTCCCGCAAGGTCCGCTAACACCATCACCAGCGCACCTGCCAGCGTAGCCGCGACAACCGGCACATGGCGCGGAGTGGAAAGTGCACGGGCAATTTCAGGGCCGATTAGCCCCACCATGCCTACGGGCCCCGCCACCGCAACGGCCAAGGCCGTTAAAGCAACCGATAGCAGTAATATTTGGATACGGCGCACGGTGGTGTTGATGCCCAAACCGCTGGCCGTAGCGTCGGAAAACCGCAACACCGTGAGTGAGCGTGCCAGCACTAGTGCGGCAACAAAGCCCAGCGCTAAGCCAATTCCCAGCAGTTGGACTGAGCCGCCGGAACGGGCATTGAGGGAACCGACAGTCCAGGGATAAGCAGCATTGGCTGTATCGATAGCCACGCGCGCCAACATCAGTTGCGTGATGGCCCCAAAGATGGCCCCTACCCCAATCCCCGCAACGATAAACCGGTACCCTTGCGTGCCGCTGCCAGCAGCAAGCCCAAAGGTAATAACGGCCGCCGTGGCGGCGCCGGTCAAGGCCATCGCGGAAGGCGCCAGCGATACGCTCATCCCCACAACGGAGGCCACCGCAAAGGCGGTGGCACCGTTATCAATACCAATAATACCGGGCGTGGCCAAGCGGTTACGTGCCAGCGTTTGCATCAAAATACCTGCCAGCGCAAAGGCGCCTCCGGTCAAACAGGCGGCTACAAGCCGCGGCAAGCGTAACTCCTGCACCATAAAACCGGTCATCATATCGCCCTGCCCAGCCAGTGCTTGTACTACATCGCGCGGGTCCAGGGTGACGGTGCCAAGGCTAAGGTAGGTAATGCAGGCGAACAGCAATGTGACCGCTAACCCACTGTTAACCCAAACGGCTCGCTGCTCAAGCAGAATACTGTAGCCATCGCCTCGGCGCTCGCCCCAGCGCCAGTAGCCCGTTGGCGGCTCTACCGGCTCTTCTTCATAACGCACCATTCCCATATCGGGTGTTCTCGCGACCACAGCCGTGGCGCCCTGTTTTTTGAATTCAGCTTTTAACCAGCGAGGCGTCATAACAAACTCACAACATGGGTAAACGGCGGGCGCGTACAACAGCAATAAGCACAGGCGCTCCGCACAATGCCGTAAGAACACCCAGCGGTAGTTCAGAGGGAGCGACCACCAAGCGGGAAATAACATCGGCCGAGACGACGATTAACGGGCCAATCGGTAAACAAAACCATAGAGTGCGTCGGATATCCGGCCCGGCAAACGCACGTGCAACAAAAGGCACTACCAGCCCGACAAAAATAATAGGCCCGGCAATGGCCGTTGCGGCCCCGACCAAAAGCGCTACGCAAAGTACGACCAATGCACGAATCAGCTGAGGATGATGCCCCAGCCCCGATGCCATCCGCTCCCCGAGCGCTAATGCGGATAAAGGGCGCGCAATCAACACAACCAAAAGCGTGCAAAAGGCGATAGAAGGCAATACGGCTATTAGATCTTCCAGACGACGGCCGGCCAAACTGCCAATCACCCAGAAGCGCACTTCGTCAGCAGAGCGCTGGTCAAACAGCAGCAGTAGCGCGGTCATCGCCCCCAGCAACGCCGAGAAAGCAGCACCGGCCAGCACCAGGCGCACAGGGTCATTACCCACGCCGCGCCAACGCGCTACGCCCAATACGCAGAGGCAGCCTATCAATGCACCCAACTGCGCAACGGAAATACGCAGGGTGGCCGCACTTGAACCCAGCACTAGCGCCAGCGCAACAGCAAATGCCGCCCCCGCACTGACGCCCAGCAACCCCGGTTCCGCTAGCGGGTTACGCGCAACGGCTTGCAAGAGCGCACCCGAAACACCCAGCGCCATACCCACCGCAATTCCAATCAAGGTGCGTGGTGCACGCAGTTCCCATACGACAAAATGCGCGTCACTGTCTTCGCTACCCAACAGCATAGAGAGCGCTTGTAATGGCGAAACGCTGCCAGCCCCCACCAACAAACTAACGACACTCACCGCCACTAGGGCGGTGAGCAGGCTTAACAGCAGCGTTCGTTGTTCAAAGCGCTGCGTTAGCGAACTTACTGACATGTTCGTTCCTTCACAGGCGTACCTTGATAGTAAGGACGCTTAAGGCAAGAGCGCTTGTTCGATATCGTTCAGGATGGCCTGGGCGGCCAGCGGCCCTGAGGCGCTGCTCCATACCTGGCCATTCACAGGCACAACGTGTTCTTGTTGCACAACATCCAAACGGGTGAAGGCATTACTCTGTTCAGCAGCCTCCAACGCTTGCTGGCCATCTTCATTTAGCGTGGCAAGAAATAGCCAGTCGCTGTCAATCAGTGAGAGGTTTTCAAGGCTTAATACATCGCTATGGGCACTGCCCTCACTGACCAGGCCTTCGTCTTCCACTATCAGCCCTGTCGAAGCAAGTACGCCAGTTGAAAACAGCTCAGAGGACATGACCATGGGGCCAGCAGGCATCCACCGCACCAGGTAAGCGGTGCCGCCGACATTGGCATCACTCAAACGTTCGTTAAGCTCTGCGGCACGCTGCTCTACCTTTTCAAGCGCTTCATCAATTTCTGCTTCTTTACCCAGCGCCTGACCAAACAGCTGCGTTTCTGCTTTCCAGCCATCGCGAGAAAAACCGCTTGTTTTAGGAACGACCGTGGGGGCAATACGTGACAGCAACTGGTACTGCTCTTCAGCAAGCTGGGGCGCTGCAAGAATCAGGTCCGGTTGTAAACGAAGCACCGCTTCGATATTGAGTTCGCGGGTAACACCGACCATTTCCAGCGCGCTTACATCGGTGTGTTCACCAATATAAGCAGCGACATCGTTGCTGCCACGCGAAGCAATGGCGCCTATCGGGGTGACACCAGCGGCCAACGATGCGTCTAACGCGCCTTCATATAGCGTTACAACACGCTCCGGCGCATCAGGCACTTCAATTTCTCCAAAAGCAGTATCCAGCTCTCGGGCTTGCGCATTGGTAATCAAGCTACTCAATAGCACACCGGCCAAGCCAAGACGCAGTACCGAACGCAGCATAGTGAACCTCTATTCTTAGACCATTCGTTCGAATAGTAACGATTCTCAAAAACATTTGCATCTATATTAAATAGAACCCGACGTTCCATTTTACGCAACACAAAGAAAACCGCTTGTGTAATACCCCAGCCCCTAAACCGGCCCTCCCTGCGTTTCTATTTTAGCAACGCACTGTTCCATGATATTGGCTCGCGCATGGGAACTTTTCTTTTTAGAATCCCACCCTCATTTGATAATAAATATCATTACCGAATCATTTACCAAGGGGATCGCTATGCCACGCTTTACTCGTAATGCTTTAGCCAGCGCTGTTGCTCTTGGGCTGACCGCTGGCGCGGCCAATGCTCAAGAAAATACCCAGCTTAATAACATGGTGGTGACCGCTTCCGGGTATGAGCAAACGCTAAATAGTGCCCCTGCGAGTATCTCTGTGGTAACGCGGGAAGAGCTGGAGCAAAACCAGTTTTCCAACATTGCCGAGGCAATCAAGGATATTCCAGGCGTCGATATTCGCTCCGGCACTGGCAAAACAGGTGGCTTCAATATTTCCATCCGTGGCATGCCAAGTGCTTATACGCTGATCCTGATTGATGGGCGCCGCCAAAATGCCTCAGGCGATGTAACGCCGAATGGCTTTGGCGAAACCTCAACCAGCTTTATGCCGCCCCTTTCAGCGATTGAGCGTATTGAAGTTATCCGTGGCCCAATGTCCACTCTTTATGGGTCGGACGCCATGGGCGGGGTTATCAATATAATTACTCGTCGCGTTAGCACTGAATGGGCCGGCTCAGTAACGCTTGAAAACACTTTTCAGCAGGACCGCGATGCAGGTAATAGCTCAGCCATTAACCTCTATACTTCTGGCCCACTGGTTGAAGATACGCTAGGTCTGCAGTTGCGTGGGCGCTTGTTTGACCGCGATAGCTCCGAGCGCATGGTAGAGGGCAGCGCAGGACGCGACCCTCGCCCTGTGGAAGCGCGCATCTACTCGATTGGCGGGCGCTTAAACGCGACACCCGATGATACCAACGAATTTTGGCTGGATGCCGAACGCTCCCGCCAGGTGTACGACAATTCAGATTGTCGCTTGGGCAGTCTGGATGGCTTAAAGCGTAATGACTGTTCCACACCTCAACCGGGTGAGTTTTTCGGCTACTCAGATGAGCTGCGCTTTAACCGCGACCAAATTGCCGTAGGGCATACCGGCCACTACGCCGCAGGCACCCTTGAGAGTAGCGTTACGCATAATTTTACGGAGACACTTGGGCGTACACTGCCTGCCGGAAACGCACCTGACTATGGCTATATAGCCCAAGGAGGCGAACCACGTCTTCTGGAAAACCGTGACACTGTGGTCGACAGCAAATTCATTGCACCGCTGGATGACCACATGGTGACCGTAGGCGTTCAGTATATTGATGCTGAACTTAAAGAAGGCACTGCAGGCAACGAGAAATTTTCTCAGTCAAGCTGGTCATTTTTTGCCGAAGATGAGTGGCTGCTAACCGATGACTTAGCGCTAACCTTGGGCGGGCGCTATGAAAACCATGATGCGTTCGGTGGCCACTTTAGCCCGCGCGGTTACTTAGTGTGGAATACCACTGACCAGTTAACCCTTAAAGGGGGTATTAGCCAAGGGTACAAAACGCCCACGCTGAACCAGCTACACGATGGTGTTAACGGTTTTGGCAATCAAGGCCAATCCGTCAGTCTTGGCTCGCCAGACCTTGGACCCGAGAAAAGTACCAACTATGAAGTGGGTGCGATCTACGACAACCTTAGCGGCTTCTCTGCCGGGGCAACTGTCTTTTATACTCAGTTTCGCGACCGTATCGCTGATGGCGACAGCCTGCCCAACTGCCAGTATATTGACGGTAATGGCAATCAGCCTTACGCCAATGCCGCTAACTGCTTAAGCGTAGGGAATTTCACTCAGCAGGTTAGCTTTGACCAATCAATCAATATTGACCGCGCGGAAACTCGTGGTATTGAACTGACCAGCAGCTACCAAATTGCTCCTGCCTGGGCTATCAGCGGTGGCTATACCTACACTGACACCGAAATCACTTCCGGAGAGAATGAAGGTCAACCGCTTACCAATGCACCCAAGCATAAGTTGACCACTGATCTTAACTGGGCAATTAATGATCGCTGGAACACTACGCTTGAAGGGGAGTACTACTCTTCACGGGAGCGTTTTAGCGGCAATGTAACCGGCTCCTCCGCCGCACTTGTTGACCAATTAGGTAATAACCTGAACGGCTACACGCTGTTCAACCTGAAAAGCTCTTACCTATTCTCCGATAACGTTCGCCTCACGGGCGCCATTTACAACCTGTTCGACAAGGATTTCGCAGGTCACGACACCTACGAGTATGAAGGGGATACCTACATCGCCTATCACTACACTCAGACAGGTCGTTCCACCGACGGCGTCGCCCTGGATGGCCGTAATTTCTGGGTCTCAGCTACTTACGAGTTCTAATCACTTCCTACTTGAACGGCTCTGCTTGCTGTTTCAATGCTCTCTTTACGCCTCGGCTTTGCCGGGGCTTTTTTATAGCGCTCTCTTTTATAACCGCTATAAAAAAAGCGACCACTTAAAAGTGGCCGCTTGGTTAATGTGCTCTTGAAGAATTAAAAATCCACGCTCAAGCCTAACCACACCCGGCGGCCATCTTCCACATAGCCATACTCATCGTAAGTAATCGTTTCATCCAGCAGGTTATAGATACCGGCATTAAGCTGCGTATTGGCGTTCAGTTGATAGCCAAGACCTGTATCTACAAAGGTGTAAGAAGGCGCGATAGTAGAGCTTGAAGAAGGCCCGGTGACCGGCTGGCTCTCCTTACCCCGGTAGGTTGCTCTGGTCCACTGGCTTAACCGAGCGGATACTTGCCAATCAAGCGATGCTGAAATTTGATGGCGGGGCAGTTGCGTCAGCGGGCTACCGGCGTACTCACCACTCTTCTGTTCGGAGTCGGTGAATGTGTAGCTTCCGGTTAAATCAAGCGATTCATTAAGCGGTGCGGCCATGCTGATTTCCACCCCACGCGTTATCGCTTCATCAACGTTAATGCGGTACGTCGGGTCACTGCCAAAGTCGTTGGGGCCTGCATCACAAATTGAAACAGGGCATGCAATGCGGGTGATCTTGTCGTCAAAGTCGTTATGGAAAACCGTCAAGCTACCGTTAAATCCATTTTCATTTCCATAATAAAGCGCCAGTTCTTTGTTGAGCGAGGTTTCCGGCTTTAAATTCGGATTGCCATATACGTTGCCCCCGCGGCTAACCTGCCCCCAGCCGGGCGCCGTCTCACGAATATTGGGTGAGCGATACCCAGTAGACACGCCCCCTTTCAGTGTCCAATCCGGCGTCATATTCCAGACGCTGTAAAGTCGTGGGCTTATATGACTGCTGTATTTATCTGACTCATCAAGGCGTATACCGCCTGTTAG
>NZ_JBQSVC010000057.1:0-9143 GCF_052376035.1 Halomonas sp. AOP7-E1-9 | reverse complement strand
CGCCCAAGGTAATGCATCGCGGCGGGGCTTGGGGATCTCGTTACCGCAGTCCTCGTAGTCCGGGTCATGGTTTGGAATGCGTAAAGAAAGGCGACTGCTGAGCGCGGCCTCCATGCGGCGTTCCATGAGCTCGGCGGCTATGTCGGCGTTATCTGCCATGGTTACTGTTCCTTTTGTTCGATGGCAGCAAAGCGCTGCATTAGCTGGTGGCCATGCGGCAGGTATTCGTGCAGCTCGCGATCGCTAACGGCTGACCACTCGATCACAGCTAGGGCGGCGCGGCGTAGGTCGTCATCCAGTGCTCGCAGGCTGGTGAGCTTCAGTGGCCAAGCGGCACTGTTATAAACGGCCAGCAGCACGCGGCGGCAGTACTGCGGTTGGTGGCTATCGCCCAGACCAACGTGGGCCAGGCGTTTCAACGCAGGCAGGCCGCTAGTGGCCACCTGAGTGCGGTAATCATCGGCGTTGGCTTCGGCAGCAATCATGGCCTCCAGCGCTTGGCGGTTACGTTCGCGTAGGCGTTGGGTCACCAGTGGCATTGCATTGTTAGTAGTCATCACAGGCTCCTTCATGCTTGAAACACCCAGCACTTCACGCTGCCGCCGTGTAAGCGGACGCGGGAGTTCACGGTGCGGTTGGAATCGATAAATTTGCGGGTCTTGCTGCTTTTCAGGTAACGCTTCAGCTCGCGCACCTCCGGGGTGCGCAGCTTGTATTCGGCGCAGGTGCGCTCGAAGTCCTTCAGGTTGATCGCGATCAGGTCGCTGCCCTTGCCGTAGTGGTTCAGCATCGGGTCGTCGCGTAGGCCCTCGATGTAATCAAAGGCCTCCCAGAATTCGGCGACCAAGGGGTGGTCAGCATTGATGGATTGTTGCCGTTCACGGGCCATGCTCACTATGTGGCCAAGGGCGGTATCCAGCGTTTGCTCATCAAACAGGCCCAGCCCTTCCGGCCCCAGGCACTCCACCAGGGCCATCAACTGGCCGTGGCACTTGGCAATACGCAGCACTTTAATATCCGGGTCATCAGCAAGTTGGTCGGCATAGTGCCGGGCGCGCTGAGTGATCAACGCCATCAACGCGGCTTCACGCTGGGCGACCTGCAGGCTGAACTGGCTAACCTGCTCGATCTCGGTACGCTCCAGTGCCTCGGCCAGTACCTTGGTCTCCTTGTTTTGGCCTTCCCGGGTAAAGTGCAGGTGGCAGATACGCGTTTGAATCGCCTCACCGGCCTGCACCGGCGCGTTCTGGCTGATCACGATGCTGCCGCGAAAGGGCGGCTCGTAAGTGTCGTTACCGCTGTTCTTTACGCCCCGGGCGCGGATCGAGCGGCCGTTAAAGGCGGTTTTCAACTCATCCCAATCGAACTGCTTCTGCTTGGCGCCGCCTTCCTGCTCGCGGTCGGATTCGATCAACACCACTGGCAGGTTGCTCACCTGGGCGAAGTTACGCGAGCGCGCTGGCATGGTCGCCTTGCTGGGGTCGAAGCCTTCATAGTCGCGCCGGCCGCACAGTTTCCACAGGAACTCGATCAGCGTGGATTTACCCGCGCCGGCTTCGCCCACAATCTCCAAAAATGGAAAGCTGCCCATCTCGGCGCGGATCTGCTCGGCCAGCAGGCTGCCTAGCCAGTAGCCGAGTGCCACCACGCCCTTGGTGCCAAAGGCGCCCAGTAGCTGCCGCGTCCACTCGGTGCTGAATGCCTTGCGGTCCGCATTGATGGAAAGCGACACCGACTGGCTAAGGGTCTTCAACTGGCGGCGGGGGCCAAGCTCGAAGAAGTCCTCGCTGTTGATCGGCACCACCTTGCCGCCGGCTACAGCTAGGTCGCCGAACACATACGCGCCGTGTTCCTTGCTGTAACCTATGAAGTCGATGGTTTCGACGGTTTTGATGTTGCCGATCTGATCCTGCAGCAGGTTATCCAGCTGTTGGCTGGTACCTGTCCACACCGCGCCCGGGGCCACGCCCAACAGGCGCTTTTTATACTCGGACGCAGAGGCCAGCTGGCCACCGCTAAAGGTGTTCTTGCTTGGCGGGCGACCGTCCGGAAACTCCACGCGGTAGTAGTACCAGCTCTCATCCGTGACCGCGTTGGCCTGGTAGTAAAGCGCCGTGGGGTAGCAGGTGCAGATCCGCTTCACGCTGCCAGATTGCTCTAAAGCGGCGTCGCGCAAGGCCGGGTCAATTTGCCGCTGGTCTTCACCATCCAGTCCATCGGCGCGTAGGGCACGGTCAAACGCGTCCATATCCAGCTTCCACCACCACAGCTGGCGTTTGAACTCGAACCAGAATTCCCGCTGCTCACGGCGCTTGTACATCAGCAGTGCCTTGGCCATGGCCGTGGGGGCCAGTAACAGGTCACCGTGGTAACGGTAGGTTTCCTGGTGTTTCTCGGTTAGCTCACTGCGCTGGTGAGCATCATTCCAATCGTGGCCACCGCTGGGGATCTGAGCGGCGTGGCACTCCCAGCCTGCTGCCCGGGCGCGCTTAACGTGTTTGTGGGTAGCGTTATGGCCAGCGCGGTTGTTATCCAGTGCCCACACCAGCGCAGGGCGGCAGGTGCCGGCCTTATGAGCCGCATCGGAAAGGGCGTTTAACGCCTCATCCGGGTAGTTACCGCAGCTCATGGCTGAGACCGCCGCAATGCCATGATGGTAAAGGGCGATGGCATCGAAGATGCCCTCGACTACCCACACTTCCTCAGCCGCCACCAGGTCGCCCAGCGTCAGTGCCGGCGGGCACCACCACTGGCCCTTATAGCGCCCTACAAAGTTGGCCTTCTGCTTGCCAAAGCGTTCCGGGTTATCCAGCAGGCGCTCCCAATAAGCGCCGCCGGGCAGCGGAAAGCGAACGGTGGCGGTGCCACCGATCTCAGGCTTCCAATAGCTTTCTTGTGTGTACCAGCCCTGAATGCGGGAAAGCTCAAAGCCCCGGCCATCGCGTAGGTAGCCATCCGCCACTGGCGTGGTGGACGTGGGCTTCTCGTTACCCTTGGGGCTGTAGCGTTCACTCCAGGAGCGGAACAGGTCAGGAAACAGCGCCTTAACATGAAGTTGCGCGCCGCAGTTGTTCTCCCGCCCGCACTTCAGCATCCACGGCGCTTCGGCGTTGATGTACGCCTCACGCTTACCGCACTCCGGGCAGCGCACCCGTTGCAGGTAGGGGCCGCGCTCAATCGCCTCAAAATCGCTGATTAAGCGCGCAACAATGTCTTGGCGCAGCGATAAATTCACGCTCGCCTCCTTGATGTCACAGTAAGTAGCGGTGCCGTTTAGGCGTTCACGATGACCTTTGCGCCTGCTTGATCGCTTGGCTAAGCAACGAGGGCGCAAACGGCAGGTCGACCGTTGGGTTGGGGATGTCGCTGGGCGTCAGCGTGTTACACAACTCGAACCGAGCCTTACCCCGAAAGCCACAGTCGTCGTTGCGGCATTCCACGATCGCCTCCCTGTACACCGGTGTTAGCCCCTGGCTTTTGCGAATGCGCAGGTTCTGGTTGCAGTGCGGGCAAGGAATACGGTGTTTGCTAGTCGTCATCAGTTCTTTCTCTCAATGGGGTAAAGAGCGCGGCCGCGGCCGGTTAGTCCTTGGGTGCCTTTGCGTAAGCGCCGACGAAGTAGCCACTCGGCGGCGTCATCCAGGCGTTGAAAATCTTGCTGTTCGCATACCTGCTGCAGCACGGCCTCTAACTGGTCATCCAGCGGAAGGCGTAGATCGCTGCGGGCGGGTTGGTCAGCCATACTTCAGTGCTCCTTGAGGTCCTCAAAAGGGCCTGCGTTTACGACGCCTGCTGGGGCATAGTGCTAACAGAGAGATCAGCAACGCCCAGCGTCTCCAGTGCTTCTTTCAGCACCAGTTGACGCAGCAGCGACGCCCGCTCGATGCCGGTGTAGTCCACCAATGCATCAATCAGTTGGGCCTCGTACTGATCCAAATTGAGAGCGGCGTAACGGGTGCGCACACGTTTGGGGTCCTGGTACATGGCAAACATCCTTATGCAAGGCAGGTCATTCGGCGTTCAGAGTGTCTTGGTCGTACTGGGCGATGCCCCGCAGCATCAACATGCGGGCCGTGGCCGAAAGGGTGCGCATTTCAAGCTGGGCAATGCGCTCAATATCGCCGCGTTCGCTTTCGGTCACGTGGGCCATGATGGGAGAGTTACACCCCTTGGGGGCATAAATTGGCTTTGGGGTAATGGTGTTGGGCGAGGTCATGGGTTAGGCTTCCAGAACAGTGTGTAAGAGAGTGAAAGACTGGGAACGCAGTAGCTCAACGCTCGTACAGACGCACCAATTTGCGTTGCAGCCAGTGCTCATCCAAGTGAGTACGCAGCTCGCAAAGGGCGTCTTCGATATCGACGGCTGGCGTGCCGTTGGTCAGCATCGTGGCAGCGAGCTGGCCAACCGCCTCAGCGGTAGTGCGTTCTTCCAACGCTTCGAGAGCCGCCAGTGGGTTGGGCTGCTCGGTGCCCTGGGCAAGCGCCTTCTCAATGGCACGGCGGGTACGTGGCGAACAGCGTTCCAGCTCTACCTCAACGCCGCGAAACAGGGTGGTGGGGGAAGGCGGTACAAAAATTGTGGCAATGATGGTGACCATGGCAGTGGCTCCCTTTGCGATGTGTAGTGAAGTGAAAGACATTATTAGGATGGAATCAAATGATTTCATTGTCAATGGAGAATGAAATTAAATGAGTTCTTTAGGGATGCGTTTGCGTGAAGAGCGGGTAAGGCTAGGCTTCTCTCAAACGGAGCTTGGTGACATCGCAGGCATCACGAAAAACACTCAGATGCTCTATGAAAGTGAGAAGCGTAGCCCCAAGGCTGATTACCTTTCGGCTTTGCATGCTGTCGGTGTGAACACTCATTACGTGCTTACAGGGAATCGTTCGATTTCATCGAATGTAAAGCCAGTAGATTTATCTGAAGGGTTAACACCGATACCCATGTACGACATCGAAGCTGCTGCCGGTGCAGGTCGCAGCTTTGAAGGTGAGCCGGTTCAAACCGTTCTGCAATTTCCCAAAAGCGAGCTAGCCGAGCAGGGGCTGGACCCAGCGCAGATCGTGGGCGTTAAGGTGCGCGGTGACTCCATGCTGGGTACTCTGGACGATGGGGATTGGGTGCTGGTCAACCGTGGCAATCGTGACCCTAAGCAGGAAGGAGTGTTTTTACTGTTAGTGAGTGGTGAAAGGCGAATCAAGCGGGTGCAGCGTTTAGCAGGGGGCGCGCTGTATTTGATTAGTGATAATGAGCTTTACCAGCCGGAAATGATCAAGCCGCAGGATATGGGGGATGTGGAGATTCTGGGGCGGTGTGAGATTCGGATCGGGCGGGTTGTTTAGTGAGTTATTACTCACTTGAATATCCAGCTAATGCCTTAACTTGCCCGCATTGCAATGGTTCTTTGTGTTGGTTTGATTCATTTTACAATGCCATGGAAGTGAATTGGCTTTGTTCTTAAGTTACAGACATTTCATTGCCTAATTCAGTTGTACAGTTAAAGCTGATTATAGGAAATAAATTAATCAATTGATATTTTTGACAAGCATGGCGTCAAGCTTGGATAAGGTAGTTCATAATTAAAAATTTTAGCTTGGCCTGATTAATGGGGATCATAAATGGCTGGTGAGACAAGTAATACTGAAATCATGGCAAAGTTTGTTTCTGAAGAGCTTTTCTCATTCTTTAGGTGGGATAAAGCAGATCTGATGGATGAGAATTTTCCATGCTGTAAACCTTTGAATCATTCTAAGTATGAAACCCATACTCATCCCGTGGATGTGGTTTTTTCATACTCAGATCCATACCTAAACAGAATGGTCTTCTTAAACACAGACTTAAAGAGTTATAAGAAGGGTTCTATAAGGCAATCAAACGTTAGAAGTGCTCTTAAATCTTTAGGTTATACGATTGAGTGCGCTCGTGTTAGCCCCGTTTGGAAGGGCAGATACACTTTGTCTGAAAATACATCGCCAGATGTTAGAGGTATGCTCTTTGTATATAACCATGATGGAGAATATGATAATAAGTTTTATAATTTCATAACTCCCGATGAAGATGATAAAGACGCATCTTCTATAAATACCGATAGTCTCCCTATTAAGAAAAAACAATACCTCCATATTCTAGATCCAATGGCTATTAATTATTTGACTACAGTAGTCAACGATGTGAAAAGATTGCATCATGATAGGAGTTTTCCACAAGACAATTATTCATTTTTTTATCCTGAGCTGACTCTTCATAAAACTCATGGTAAAGCACACACGCGTGCTGCAACAATTGAGCTTCTAACTGCTCCTTATTTGATAATCAAACATGATGAGGTGATGAAGTATAACGAACAGACTAAAGTGGTAGAGAAATGTTATGATTCAGGATATGTCATTTATTATAATCGACCAGGTAACGATCATAGAGAATTTATATATTTCTTCGACATGATTTCAAGGTTTCAGATTTTGGATAGGGGAGAGAAAATAAGACTTAGAGTTGCATGTTCTGAAAGACATAGTGAGATAAGAGCAAATTTTGAGAAAGCGATTGTTGCATACTCTCAAGCATGGGGTTTCGATGATTATAAAATAAATTTGCTTAACGATATTGAATTTGTGCTAATTGATACATGGAGTAAAGTGTTTAATACTATTAATGTGGGGTGGGAGAAATGAACTCGGGAAACCTATATAGCATTAATGATAAAGCTATTTATGACGCTTTACATCAGTCAAAGCTTACGAAAAGTGATTTGAAAGAACTTTTTTTAGCTAGGGGGATAGTGATTTCTTCAGATGCTTCAAGAGAAGATTTAGCAAGATACTTTTCAAGACTTTTACATGACTATTATGACTATCAAGCTTTGGCCAAGAGGCTTGGTTCAAGCTCTCGTCGTGATAAATCAACAATTTCATATGTTGATATGGGAGGGCTTACAATCGATGAGGTAGAAGATGCTGCCCATGAGTTAAGTGACCTTATTAAGGAGTATGATGCTACAGCTCAAGTAAATAGAATTGGAGATAAAGTTGAAGTCTTAGTGAATTACAGAATAACCAATTTTAATAAGAACGAGTTTAGTCAGGTTGTTAACAGAGAAGGAGTTATTGATCTTGAAATTGAAGATGGTAAGCTCTTAATAAGAAGTCCTTTAACTGATACTGTCGAAAATGTGAAGGAGGTTCTGGTTGAATCCGTAGCAGTTAATAATGATGTTGAGTTGTCGATTGAAAGTATTAACATGAAAGGCATTAGTAGTGCTGAAAAGCGTACTGAGTTCTTTGAGCATTTGGTTCATCAGCTTGATGGGCTAGCTCATCATGATGTTACAGATGTGTATATTTATAATCCAAAAAATAAAAGTGATGATTTTGAAGATTCAGATAGCGATATTGAGGAAGAAGTATTAGATCTTGGCGTACATATTACCCGAGCTTCTTTGAAAGGCGAGAAAGTTTTGCTTTCTGAAGAGATAAAAGGACTTTATGATAAAGGATTTTATATTTGGAAAATAGTTTGGCAAGCTGTTGAGAATAGCTTTGATTCTGATATATATGAGTTTGAAGCTCAGTTTAAGAATGCTGAGGAGTTTACTGGTTTTTCTTACTTGGCGAGAGGATACTATAAGTACAAAGAAGGCGGTGAATATAATTCAAGCAGAAATGGTTTTAGTGATATAATGGAAAGAAAACTTGGTGTTAAAATTGAGAAGGCCGCACAGTTAGCTGTACAGCATATTGCAAACACTGATTCCGAGCAGCTAGGAGATGATGATGATCAAGGTGAAAGTAGTTAAGTGCCTACTTGATATATCTTTGAAACACTTTGTTGAAAAGATTGCTAGCTTGACTGACTTTGGCCCTCAGGATAATTATTGTACTTTGGTTGAGTACAATGATTCCTCATTGTCTGCAGTGTATGTTGAGAAAGTTGTTGCCCGTGAAACTGTTATTGATATTCACGGTAATGAAACTGAGATTGATGTTGTTCGATACCCTCGGTATGAATTTCAAATTCAGCACTTTGGTAAAGAGGGTGAGTATTTGCTTTTGATATTTAACCCTCCTAGAAGCTTAAAAGCATTGATAAATTTCTTAACATTAGAGTTAAATAATAAAATTTATTTTAGAGAGATGAAGCTTTCGATTGAAAATTTTGTTAGTAGTGCAGCTTTATCTGAAGAGTTTACACATTTTACTGTTGATAAAGTAAGGGCGAAAGGAGTTCAGGTTAGTGGCTCTTCGTATGCAGATATTTCGATTTCATCTACTGGAGATGCCTACCAAGATATTGAAAATTTTTTAGATAGAAAGAGTTATAAAATAAGTAATATCCGTATTCGCATTAAAACTAAATTTGGCCACGGGAAGATTGAGATTTCATCTGCAGGCCTATTAGGTGTAGACCAAAATATCTTTGATGAAGTTTTAGATTTTTTCTTTAGTTCGGCGAAGGATATTGTCATATATTAATTACTTTATTTATGGTCACTTGGCTTTATACTCAATTTGGAAAATGTAGCGCTTCCAATTCTAGCAGCTCCCTCATCCGTATAAGCCACCATCAACTCATCCCAGTTAGTCGTATACCGCGGGTTTCGGCTCGCGCAGCGTAGGTGCCAGGGGGCGTTCTTTTCTGGTAGCCCTAAGCGTACCGTTCCCTTTCCCATCTTCTCATTGGCGTCTATGGTGGCCATGAGCTGTTGGCGGTGCTTATCGAGTCGACAAAACCAATCATAATTTGCCTTACCTATTGTGTAATGCTGTCATTTTATACAGTATTAAGCTCTGGGAGCGCGACAGGCAAACACTAATATACGTCGCGTAATATCAAAAACTTCAGGGCAAGGGCATGCGCGTAAACTACTTGGGGCCAGCAGTGGTGAGGGTTGAACATCCAGCGTTAGCGGAATTTGATCAACGGCGGTTTTCACCCAGTTATTTTTTAGTCGAGGTGAGCGAAGAGGCGATACCGGGCGGGCCATGGATGGAGGGGGATGTGCTGGTAGTGGATGAAGCGCGCTCGTTTGGCCACGCGGATTTGGTGGTGGCTGAGGTGGAAGGGGAATATCGCTTGTTTAAATCGCACCGGGTAGGAAGCCGCTGCCGGTTGTTGCCGCCCAATGGTGGCGAAGGGTGTTTTGTTG
>NZ_JBQSVC010000056.1:0-9916 GCF_052376035.1 Halomonas sp. AOP7-E1-9 | reverse complement strand
AAAAGGCGCGGCAGATCATCCTCGACTTCGGGCAGGACATCGGACGCATGACGGTGTTGAACACCCTGCGAAGCCGCCTGCGCTATCCGCGAGGCACGCCATGCTGATCGTCTGTCGGACAAAGGCACCACGCAGAGGGCTGACGGTCACCGGCAGCCAGCATCACCGTACCCGGCGGGTAGCAATGCATGAGCAAACGGGTCATCGTCGCCGGCCGATGCCGCTATGGTTGGCCATGGCAGAGATGCATTCGGCGGTTGAGACGGAATCGGAGGTCAAAAAATGCTCGCTGACGGCGATAGGGAAAGTGTCGACGCCGGCATCACGGATTCAGGCCATAATTAAGATTTTTGAAAACGAGCCGCCTTTAGGAAGTTTTTTTCATACTCGGCTTGGCATGTCAACAGCAAGCAATGAAAGGTTTTGTCGATATTGGCATGAAGTCTCCTTTGATAAAATAGGTTTTAATCATACAAGAGAATCAGCGAATAACTCTGGAGGAAAATGGTTTCCATATCAAAAGGGTGGAGAGTTTAGAAAGTGGTATGGTAATAACTGGCTGGTAGTAAACTGGGAAAAAGATGGTTACGAAATTCAGAACTTTGGTCGTGAAACAGGAAAGATAAGGTCTCATAACTATAACCTTAACTTTATATTTAAAGAGGGTGTTACATGGACAGATGTCACTTCTTCAAAAAATGCTTTTCGCCATATGCCTTCTGGATTTCTTTTTGATGGAAGGGGGTCGTCTGGTTTTGTTATAGAGCCACTAAACTTATATTCTGCCCTTTCTCTTCTGAATAGCAACTTGTCACATAAAGTGGTAGAGTTCATTAACCCAACATTAACTGTTAATGTTAATGAAATACAAAAAATACCTCTATCTTATAAATTATATAAATCATCCGAAGAATATCAAACTCTCGCCAAGGGATGTGTGAGAATCTCAAAAAATGACTGGGATTCTTACGAGCAATCGTGGGACTTTTCTAGTTTTCCGCTATTAGACCTAGGCTACTACCAAGTAACTTTGAAAACCTCCTATCGACACCTCAGCAACTACTGGCAGGATATGACGCTAGAGATACAGCGCCTGGAAGAAGAGAACAACCTTATCCTCATCGACGCCTACGGACTGCAAGACGAGCTGCCCCCTAAAGTGCCGTTAAGCGAGATTACTCTCACCTGCAACCCCCATTATCGCTACGGCGGCAACCGCTCGGAGGAAGAGCTGGAAACCCTGCTCCAATGCGACACCCTCAAGGAGCTGGTCAGCTACGCCATTGGCTGCATGATGGGCCGTTATTCACTAGACAAGCTCGGCCTGGTTCTCGCCAGCCAAGGCGAAACCGTTAGCGATTATTTACAACAGATCCCCGCGCCCAGCTTCGCGCCGGATAAAAACGCTATCATCCCGCTCACCGATCAGGAGTGGTTCCCCGACGACGCCACCAATCGCTTCCGCGACTTCGTGCGCATCGTCTGGGGCGAGGAGCACCTGCAGGAAAACCTCGACTTCGTCGCTGAAAGCCTCTGCCTGCACGCCATCAAACCACGCAAAGGTGAAAGTGCGCTGGACACCATCCGCCGCTATCTCAGCACCCAGTTCTTCAAAGACCACCTGCGCACCTACAAGAAACGCCCCATCTACTGGCTGTTTTCCTCAGGCAAGCAAAAAGCCTTTGAATGCCTGGTTTATCTGCACCGCTACAACGAAAGCACCCTGGCCGAGATGCGCACCGACTACGTCATCCCACTTATCGACCGCCTCGCCGGCCACGCCGAACGGCTAGAGCAAGACAAAGACACCAGCGCCTCCGCCGCCGAAGCCAAGCGCATCGAGAAAGAGCTGAGCAAACTCTACAAACAGCAAACCGAACTCAACGCCTTCGACGAAAAACTCCGCCACTACGCCGACCAACGAATCTCACTGGATCTGGATGATGGAGTGAAGGTGAACTATGGGAAGTTTGGAGATTTGTTGGCTGAGGTGAAGCAGGTTGCGGGTGTGAAATGATGCAAGGAATTTTAAACGTTGTCAGCCTTTTGGTACTGGCGGTTATATCTCTGCTTCCTTTTGTTGCAAAGCATTGGGTTAAGGCTTGGTTCAGCAAAGACTTAGAGATATTAAAATCTAGTGTTCAGAAAGACCTTGTTGGGTTACAACACTTGAACTCTATTTCTCAACCTGCATTGGCGAAGGTGTTCTCAAAGAAAATCGAAGTTTATACTGAGCTTTCAAAAATAAAAAATGAATTTACTAGATACAGAAATGAAAGTCATGAGCCAGAGGTGTCCGATGATTTTGAAAGTGTCACAGGTAGGTTTCACGGTTACTTTGAAAGGTGTAGAAAGGTGATAGAGATGAACAAGCTTTATGTCTCTAGCGGTCTATCAAAAAAATATGATACCTGGTACCGGGCGGCGTATCCTTACTATCAAGAATCGGAGATAGATGGTTACGAAGTCTATAGCAGCTCTTGGGGGAAAGCAGAGGATGTGGAAAATGCTCACTTCGCCAGTCTTGCTGCGTTATCAACAATGATTGAAAAAACAATGCCACAAATGGAAGATATTTTTTCTCAGGTCGAAAAAGATATTGCTGAGATAAGAGAGTATGTTGATCTTGCGATAAAAGTTACCTCTTAGTCGAGCAATATGGAAGAAGGTTTTCATTGGGCCGGTGGTTGTCGACTCCCTTTCCAGTGGAATTTAAGTGTGGCTAATAAACTGTTAGTCACGAGGTTTTTTATTTTGAGTGATTTTTAAATTGAAATCCCAGCTAGAAGATCTTTATAGACGAACAGGATTTACTAAGGAAAGCTGTTTTCATGCCAGCCGAAGAATGAAAAAGCATGACAACCTATCGCTCATGGCGATGACAACCTTGTCTTTTGGCTTGATTATCGTTTCAATGATGTCTCAATTGTATGATGACAATGTTTTCATCAATGACTATAATAGATTTGTTGGGTTTTCAATAACATCAATGTCAGTGTTTGCCTTGGCGTTTTCAGTCTTGGTTCATAAAAGTGGGTTTGGTGTTAAAGCTGAAGGCTACAGAAAGCAAGCTATGGCTATTAGTGATTTGAGAATTTCTTTTAGGCCACTGTTAGAAAATGAGTCCGGAGATGGTAAGTCAAGGGAAGAAGTATATGGTGAAAAAAGTGAAGAATATGCAAAGATACTCAATGGAAATATAGTTCATGATCAAATTGATTATCTGGTTTCCAGCTCTCAAGGAATGGAAAAAAAGTATTATTCATTGAAGCTTTTTATATCAGAGTTTTTTTGGTATTGGATGGTTTTTATATCAATATTCTTGTTGGTCATATGGGTTTTCTATGGCGTGTATCATGAAGAAATGGGCTGATAATTCATAATTCTTAACGGTGTTTTGAGTGGATACACAGCAACTGCAAAGCGGTCTGCAGCAGACCTTTATCACTGATGGTCATCGCTTAGTCTTCTGGTACGACGCGCCGGGGCATTTCGCTGATGCACTGGATGACCTGGCGCTGGACGGCGTACAGACGATCAACATGGCCGGGCAGTCGACCTTTGGCGTGAAGCTGCGCTTAGAGCTGGACGAGCCACAAACGCCGACGCTGCTGTATTTCCCCCACGCCGAGCCGGCACCGGAAGACGACTGGCTGCTGGACATCAAGCTGTATTCTGGGCGTTTCTATGCCGACCAGATCTCGATGATCTTCAACGAACTGGGGCTGAGTCGTCATGCGTTGCGCGAACATCTGGCCCAGCGCGAAGCATTTCTGAACGCAAAGGCGCGCATCGCGGCGCTCAAGCGGTTAGTGACCCCAGAGCTGGATGAAGACGGTCTGGATCTGGCCATGTGCGCTGCCGTAGTAGGTGCGCCCTCCACAGATATCGGCACGCTGTTGTTCCATCTGGCCAACGATGCCGTAGCCGAAGATACCGGGTTGGAGAACAACCCCGCGTCACTTGAGACGATGGCCAGGTACGGCTTGGTGCCGAGCCTTATTCGAGCGCTGCAGCTGGAGGTCGGCTATCCCGCCACTGAGGCTGAGCTCAGCGGTGAAGCCCCCTTGGCATTTGGCCAGCTGATGTTGCGCCTGTTGGCCACCGGCTACTGCGAGAGCATTGCGGATATTCCCGAGTGGGCCAAGAACCACGCCATTGCCTCGGTAAATGCGCGGGCTACGTCACGGGCATTGCTGTCACGCTGGCGAGACAGTTCGCGTTTCTATCCAGCGTTTGATGTGATCTCTGGCTGGGTGGCCGTGGCGCTGCGTATTGAGGACAGGATTCGTGACGTTTCGTTGGAGCAGCTGGCTCAGGTGGCCACCTTCGAGGTGGTTGAAAAGCGGATTATCGTTGAGCTGTGCCAGGCCATTCCTGATGCCGATGGGCGCGACCTGGAAATGTTTCGCGGCATTATCGCCAGCCGCCTGGACGGTTACTGGGCCTCGCGGCACAAGAATGATGAACGCCGCCTTCGCTATCGCCAGCTCTACGCCGCGCTAAGTGCCGCCATCGACCTGTTTGCTCTGCGCCAGCAGCACCGTGATGGTTTTCATTATCCGAGCGTTGATGCGCTGTATCGCGCCTATTGCAGTGAGCTGTACCGTTTCGATACGGCGTACCGCCATTATGCCGTGGCGTCAGACAGCACTGGCGTTGAGCTGCTCAAACGGCTCGACGAGGCGGTTGAGCACTGCTACGACGAATGGTTTCTCGGCCAGCTGACGCGCAACTGGAGCGAGCGGGTCGACGCAGAAGGCCGTCTGGATGACTGGACGCTGTCGCACATCCCCAACCAGCAGCATTTCTTCCGCGATGTGGTCAGTCCGCACTTGGACGCCCACCGCAACAAGCGCCTGGTGGTCATCATCAGCGATGCCTTCCGCTTTGAAGCCGCCGAAGAACTGCGCGAACGCATTAACGCCAAACGCTACAGCGAGGCCACCCTGGGCAGCCAGCTGGGTGTGGTGCCCAGCTACACCACCTTAGGCATGGCCTCGTTGCTGCCGCATCATGAACTGAGCTATCAACCGGGTAGCGACAGCGTGCTGGTGGATGGTCAATCCAGCCAGGGCACCGCCAATCGTAGCCAGTGCCTGAGCAGCGCTCTGAACGGCCAGGCCATGGCCGTTACTGCGGAACAACTCAAGGGCTGGTCGCGGGATCAAGGCCGCGAGGCACTCAAGGGCATGCAGCTGGTGTATGTCTACCACAACGTAGTGGATGCCCGGGGAGATACCGCCAGCACCGAGAGCGAGACGTTTGCTGCGGTGGAAGATGCCATTGAGGACCTCGACTCGCTGACCCGCAAGGTGCTTATGCATTTCAACACCAGCACCGTGCTGGTCACCGCTGACCATGGCTTCCTGTACCAGCGCAGCAAGCTGGACGATACGGACCGCACCAGCCTGAGTGAAAAGCCCAGTGGCGCGTTCAAGAGCAAGAAACGCTATGTGCTGGGGTCCAATCTTCCGGACAACGCCAGCGTATGGCACGGCCATACCCGCAACACCGCCGGTACCGCTTGCAACACCGAGTTCTGGATTCCCAAGGGAGCCCACCGCTTTCACTTTGTGGGCGGCGCACGTTTTGTGCATGGCGGCATCATGCCCCAGGAAATCGCCGTGCCTGTACTCACCGTCAAACAGCTGCGCGGTGAAAAAGTTGAAAGGCGCACCCGCCGCAAGGTCGACGTGATTTCGCCCAAGGCCTCGCTGAAGATGGTCAACAACATCCAGCGCTTCGACCTGCTGCAGACCGAAGCCGTCAGCGAGCAGCTGCTGCCTGTTACCCTAGCCGTGGCGATTTTTGAAGGCAACAAAGCCGTCTCCAGCGAAGAAACCGTCACCTTCGACAGTGCCAGCGACACCATGAACGAGCGCACCAAAGCCGTACGACTGTCGCTCTCCGGCACCGACTTTGACCGCAAGCGCGACTACTTCCTAGTACTGCGCGACAAGGACCTGGGCACCGAGCTGGAACGCTACCGCGTGGTCATCGACCTGGCGTTTACTGATGATTTCTTTTAAGCCGCAAGCCAGACCACTGTCGGCGATCGGTACTGTTATCTTGCGTGAGCCGTATGCAGGCTCGGTGATAAGAATATTTCTGGAGAGTGTAGCGTGATGTTCAGTGCCAACAGTGAACCACAGACTGAAACTTCCTCGCCCGCCGAGCAAGAGAGCGATCTTGATGATCTGCTCAATACCCACTTCGCTGGGCGTGTGGTGCGCAAGGATCTGACTCAGCGGGTCAAAGAAGGCGCTAACGTGCCGGTGTATGTGCTGGAGTATCTACTTGGCATGTACTGCGCGTCTGACGATGTGGAAGTGATCAGTGAAGGCCTGGAAAACGTCAAGAAAATACTCACCGATAACTACGTTCGCCCCGACGAGGCCGAGAAGATCAAGTCGCTGGTTCGCGAACGCGGCAGCTTCAAGGTGATCGATCGAGTTACAGTACGCTTGAACGAGAAGAAAGATCGCTATGAGGCGGTGTTCAGCAACTTAGGCATAAAGGACGCCGAAATCTCAGCAGGTATCGTTAAGGCGCACGAGAAGCTGCTGGTGGGCGGTATCTGGGTGATTGCCACCCTGAGCTACTACCACGAAGAGGGCCAGTCGGGCTCACCGTTTGGCGTCAGCCAGCTCAAGCCGATCCAGATGCCGCACATGAACATGGACGAGCTGTTTGAGGGGCGGCGCGGGTTCACTACCGAACAGTGGCGCGAGGTGTTGATGCGCTCCATCGGCATGGAGCCGGCCGAGTTGGACGCCGACGTGCAATGGCACCTGCTGGCCCGGATGATTCCTTTTGTTGAGAACAACTACAACGTTTGCGAGCTGGGACCTCGCGGTACCGGCAAGAGCCATATCTATAAGGAATGCTCGCCCAACAGCATTCTGGTGTCCGGCGGGCAGACCACCGTCGCCAACCTGTTCTACAACATGAGTTCGCGGCGTATCGGTCTGGTCGGCATGTGGGATCTGGTGGCCTTCGATGAAGTGGCCGGCATCTCGTTCAAGGACAAGGACGGCGTGCAGATCATGAAGGACTACATGGCCTCCGGCTCATTCGCTCGGGGCCGTGAGCAGATGGAAGCCTCGGCCTCGATGGTGTTTGTTGGCAATATCAACCAGAGCGTTGAGTCGCTGGTGAAAACTAGCCATCTGTTGGTGCCGTTTCCTGACGCCATGATCGACGCGGCTTTCTTCGACCGCTTCCACGCCTACATTCCGGGCTGGGAAATCCCCAAGATGCGGCCGTCTTACTTTACCCAGCGCTACGGTTTCATCGTCGATTACCTGGCCGAGTTCTTCCGCGAGATGCGTAAGCGCAGCTTCGCCGATGCTATCGATCAGTGCTACCGCTTGGGCGATAACCTTAACCAGCGCGATGTGATCGCGGTGCGCAAAACGGTCTCTGGCCTGCTCAAGCTGCTGTTCCCTCACGGCGAGTATCAGAAAGACGATGTTCGCCAGGCGCTAGAATATGCCCTGCAGGTGCGTCGCCGCATTAAAGAACAGCTCAAAAAGATCGGCGGCATGGAGTTTTACGATGTGCACTTCAGCTACATCGACAAAGAAACTCTGGAAGAGCACTTTGTTTCAGTGAAGGAGCAAGGAGGCGGCGGGCTGATCCCCGAAGGACAGGGTAAGCCCGGCGTGGTGCACACTATCGGGTTGAGTGACAAAGGCATGCCCGGAGTCTACCGCATCGAGCTACAGGTAACGGCCGGAAGCGGCAAACTCGCCATGTCTGGCTTGGGCAGTTCCACCGCCGCCAAGGAACAGGTCAAGATGGCGTTTGACTACTTCAAGGCCAACGCCAGCCGCATCAGCGGTTCAGGCAAGGTACTGGAACATGACTTCCACCTGCATGTGATCGACCTGCAGAATACCGGCACACTGAGTGATCTTGCCCTAGCCAGCCTGGTGGCGTTTTCTTCGGGGCTGCTGGGCAAGCCCACCCAAAGCCAGATGGTCGTGCTAGGCGACATGAGCCTGGGCGGTAGCCTCAAGGCCGTGGAAAGCCTCGCTGAATGCCTGCAAGTAGCATTCGACGCCGGTGGCAAGCGCGTCACATTGCCCATGGCCAGCGCTGCGGATATTGCCACCATCCCCGCCGAACTGTTTACCAAGTTCCAGACCAGCTTCTACGCCGAACCGGTGGATGCCGTGGTGAAAGCACTGGGGGTGGAGTGATCTTCACCAGCTTTATTTGGGCTGCTTTCGACCCAAAGCGGAAGTGCCGGCAAAGGCAGTCAGCATGTTCACCGGTGTTATGCTGCATGCGCGGCGATTGGTGTTATGTAGCCGAGCAAGATTTAATATTCTGTTATTTCAATGGCTTAGGTGAGCTGCTAGCGCGTAGCATAACATTCTTGAACGCGCGTGCTCGTTCAAGTGGAATATCAAGCATGCTATATAATACAGCTGTTATACGGCAGAAATCGAGCCTCACTGATACAAATAAATTATGCTAAACCAAACAAATAAAACAAGATAAAAGGGATTATTTCAATAAATGGCAACGGATGGAAAGCAACTCAGTAATCCTTTTTCAACAGGCAGTGGTGGCGCCAGGTTTGAGGCCAATATCCAGGCCACATTTGTTACTTTAATGTTAAGTGGTGGATACGCCCCTTGCCTACCCTCATGGCCAATCGTAGAAATAAAACTACAGGGCTCAGTAGCAGGCTATGGCACAGATGATCTGATAGTTTTCGTTGAAAACCCAGTAAACAATGATCGCCGTCGGTTACTTGGGCAGGTAAAAAACTCGATAGCAATCACCACCAAGAACAAATTATTTTCCGAGGTTATTCAAGCGGCTTGGAATGACTTTAACAATCCGGGTGTCTTTACTAAAGGAAAGGACGTCATTGCTCTAATTACAGGTCCAATCAATGCCACCGATACCGATGGTGTTAATGGGCTATTAGAACAAGCCCGCCATACGCGCGACGCTAATGAATTTATAACCCAAGTAAGTCGGGCTAATTTTTGCTCAGATAATGTCAGGAATAAACTGGTAGCCTTTAAAGAACAGCTCAAAGTCGCCAACAACGGCAGTGATGTTGAAGAACAGGATTTATACGAGTTCCTTAAACATTTTCATCTTCTCGGTTATGACCTTGCAAAAAAGGGAAGTGTCATTTCATCACTGCTGAATTCGCACATTGCTCAGTTCAATAAAGCTATCCCTGATAAAATTTGGTGCCAGATAGTCAATGAGGTACAAAACTTTAATCAACAGGCGGGAACAATCACACTTGATACTCTACCAGATGATTTGGTCGAGCATTTCAGAGAGCGTGAGATCACACATATACCTAAAGAGCTTGCCAAGGAAGAAGTAGAAGGTGACAGTGAGGTACATTCAGTTGCAACTGATTGGAATCAGCACTCATCTGCTCAAAAGCTGGCGGTTGCAAATTTAATCGGTAGTTGGAAAGAAAGCAATGAGGCAGACATTGCGATTGTTTCGCAGATAGTTGGCGAGGACTACAACAACTGGATAGTTGATCTGCGAGAGACCTTGCATGTTCATGATTGTCCGTTGTCTTATAAAAATGGTTTATGGGGTTTCAAAGATCGTTTGAAATCCTGGCAAGAGTTAGGAAGCAGGCTTTTTGACGATCACTTGGATACTTTCAAAGCTGTTGCACTAAAGGTTCTCAGAATTGATGATCCCTCGTTTGAGTTGCTTGGTGAAGAGCGATACGCTGCTGCCATCCACGGAAAGGTGTTGCCGCATTCTGGCAATTTGCGTGAGGGCTTAGCGGAAACATTAGCTCTTATTGGTAATCGGGCAGCTTCTTTAATCAATTGCACTCATGGCAAGGCAGGTGCTATTGCAGCATTATCAGTGCGTGAATTGTTCGATAAAAGTGATCCTGATTACGCATAAG
>NZ_JBQSVC010000055.1:0-10405 GCF_052376035.1 Halomonas sp. AOP7-E1-9 | reverse complement strand
ATTTTCCTAGAAAAATGTAACCCTTTAAACTGTTACATCATCCAAAAGCATTGCCATCACTGACCTAAATGATGTGTAACAAAAATACTGTTACAAATACTGCGGTCGGCTCGGGCTTGGTGGCCAGCTTAAGGGTACGCGGCGTACCGGATGTAAGCTGGCGCATTGATTGCTTTCGGGCTATTGATTATGATTGAAAGTTAATCACCCTCTTGGAAAAGCATATCAATGAATGAAGCCAGCTCCCTCACCCACGAAGCCGATAATTACCGCCAGACCGCCTGGGAGCCTGCTGCCAAAATGCTGAAGGAAGAGCGTACTATGCGCTCAGTGACCAAGATCGTGGTCAAGGGTGCTGTGGATGTGGTCTTCTTCCGCGAGTCCTCTTCTCAGCTAGTGGTTGCGAGTGATGAACAAAGCTTAATCAAGAACGTCATTACTCGATTTGAGGGAAGCAAGCTGGTGATTGAGCAAGAAGGCGTCTCTATCAGTGGTGGTGGCCGCAGCATCAATGTCTCTGGTAACGGCAATATCATCGCTGGTGGCAATATTTACATCAGTGGCGGTCGTGGAAAGCAGACAATGCGGTTCCCTGGCTCAGTAGGAGATTTCGCTATCGACCAAGGCCGTTGCTTAATCGGGATCACAATGCCTGAAGCACCACTGATCCGGGTGAAGTCGAGTGGCAACGTAACGCTATATGACCTTGATCAGCCAGTGCTCGATGTTAGCGTGCAAGGCTCAGGCGACATAACGGCATTCGGACGTGTTGAACTATTGGATGCTGAAGTGGCAGGTTCGGGCGATGTTGATGCCAGCGAGCTGGTATCAAGGGCAGCTAAACTGTCGGTTGCCGGTTCTGGAGATATTGATGCCTTCGTGACAGACAACGTAAAAGCACGTGTGGCAGGGTCAGGTGACATTGTGGTTCGAGGAAGCCCAGCAACTCGCGACCACAACGTCTTTGGTTCTGGCGATATCAAGTTCAAGAAGAAGTAGGAGGAGTTATTGATATGGGTACCAACTTAAAGACGCGATCCGTTACTGCCCATGTGCCTGAAGATATGGCTGCTCGTGTTGATGCTGCTGTTGGCCGATTGGAACGTTCCAAAAACTGGATTGTTAAACAAGCATTGGCCGACTGGCTCGATCAGGAAGAAGAGCGCAGCCGGTTGACTCGCGAAGCGCTGGCAGATGTGGACGCGGGGCGGGTCATTGATCACCAGGCGGTGCAAGCCTGGGCCGATAGCTTAACCACCGACTCACCATTGCCGGTACCTCGCTGATGGAATTGGTGTGGACAAGCAAAGCGCTATCCGATTTAGAAAGGCTGTATCTGTTTTTGGCAGCCGTAAACCAAATAGCGGCTGCCAAAACCGTCCAGCAACTGACTGCAGCACCAATTACGCTTCCGTCCAACCCTCGCATAGGCGAGCGACTTGACGAGTTTGAGCCGCGTGATGTTAGGCGAATGTTTGTTGGGCAATATGAGCTGCGGTACGAAATTGCGGATGCCACAGTATATATTTTGCGAATGTGGCATACCCGTGAGAACCGCTGACCTAAATTGACAGCTATCGATTTCAGAAATAGTTGCGATGTTTCAGAAATAGCCGCATTGCCCCGTTCACAATGACTGGCCATCGATGATTTCCCTGGGATGGCCTAGTACTTCGACATCATCGAAACCGCTGCCATGTCCATCTAAATAGACTGATGCCCATATGTCGTTCTGCTCGGGCTCTCGATCAGCATCAAATGGATTGTTGCGCATAGTGCCATTTTCCCTGTCCTTCTTACCCGCGCTATAGGCTGAATCCGCAATCCTATGGTATTCCTCCGCTGAAATGCATGGGTTCTCTGCTCGGCGCGCAGCACTTCGAAACCCACCTAACCAGAAGTGTTGCTCATCATTAGTAAGGGTGCTCGGCATATCACACTCGCGCTTCCCTTTCTGGAACGCCTCATCGCCTACATAAAAATAATCCACCGGCTCCATACCTTCCTCCTTTCACACCCAGTGTGTCGCTCCAATTTCTGAACTTTACATGGCTGTCGCATCAATTTCTCAAACTGACAGCATCGCGATTATCTTATCCTTGTAACATCACCTCCGCGCCTATTAACCTCTGCTAATAATTTTCGATTTTTAAGCACTAACCCCTCATTCTCTTGCTTCAACAATAAGTTTTGTTGCTGAATAGATTTATTCTCAGTGCTTAAGCGCAGGTTCGCTACAGCAAGCTTTTTTAGGTCGGCCTCTCGTTCTGCAACAGCCTCACGTAATTCCTTTAGCAAGAGGTCAGCATCTTTAAGCGCAGTCTCTTTGCCCGCCAGCTTTTCCCTAGACGTTTTGTTGTTTATTTGGCGTATTTGATCGGCAAGAGCAGGGTAGCGGTTGTGAATCGTAGCATTGCTGATACCAGCTTCCTCGGCAACTGAGGCAATACTCAGCTTGCGTGTAGGCGCAACAACTTTTGGCCGGCCCTTGTTGATTCTGATAATGGCAAGCTCAATCGCACGCTTTGTTTTATCACGGCTCATCCACGCCTCCTAAAGGCGGTCTAAATAGCCGCGACGGAGGTTCTGGTAGGGGATGTGACGTCACTGTATGTCCTAGCTCTGAAAGTACACGCTCGGCTTCTCTAAGATGCTTTCCTGCACGCTCCCAGGCAGGGTCTCCCAAGTCAGGCCAGGACAGCACCTCAATCTGCTGCTCCCGGATGCGTTGCCATATAATCAAGTGGTTCTGGTCTATCACTCCTTCCGCGCAATTGGTGCAGCGGATAGCATCATAAAGTCCTTCACCACCGCATCCTTTTGTGGTTGCGAGGCACCAGGAATGACCGGTACCACGAATAAAGATGCCTTCTCCAACCGCTTTGGCTAGGGATTGCGGGTCTTTCGCGGTTTTAATCTCAGCGCGGCCTCGAAAACGCGCTATGTCTTGGGCTCTACCACCAGCCAGGTCATGACCTGGCGTTAGCCATCCAGCAACAATGTTTGCCTGCAATTCGTCCCTTTTGGACATGACAGCATCAAACAGAGTGTCATCGAATAAGGGGTCTTTGGCGTAGTGCAGCGTCATATCTATCGACCAGTGCTTAAAGTGGTGGCGTAGATAGCGGACATCGCCCAAGACATTTCTAGCGACAAACACCGCAAACGTCCTTCTGAACTGGTGTGTTGCTAGAGGCCAATACTTATCTGGAACGATTGAGTTACGGTCAATGACCTCTGATAAGTCCTCATTATTAACCAAAAGGTTAAATCTTTCAGAAAGAGATTTTAGTTGCAGGTTAGATGAGTTGTTTTGCAGGAATTCTGGTCGTGTACCCAGAGCTTTCCAGCTAACAAAAAGGTTATTCAACAGTATCGCAGAGTCATCGTTTTGGTTAATCAGTTGAGCGTTACTGCTTGCTATTTCCGCCTGATGGAACCCAATATAAGGGACTAAAGGCCTTTTAATCTCAACAGCGACGTTAACCGCTTTTTCAACGACCCCTGGCACCATCCATTTCGCAGGTTTAGGTTGATCTTCCAGTTTGTACGTGAGCCCATGCAGCCAGCAATACAGCTCACCGCTCATATCTGTCGAACTCTCAAAACAGTTCGTTTGAAGTGAGGTAATTTCTGAGTCACGCATTCCGCTGAACATCGCAATTATTACGTAACAACATGTTCGTAGAAATCTAACTTCTGTGTCTAGTTCCGTCAGGTGTTTGAAACCATTGGCCAGGAGGCTAGGTTTCATTTTTGAGACAGCTCTAACCCTTGCGATCTCATAGATAGCTTTATCTAGGGGTTGGTTGCGTTTAGAACTCCCCGCTTTTAGCCTTTTTTCAACATGGTACTCGGCAAGCTCAATTTCATCACGATACGCAGTATGAAAGGCCTCCCAAACTCGTAAAATGCGCTCTGATTCGTACTCAATGAACGTAAGAGCTTGCTTGCCTACAATCTCATAGATACGTTTTGGAATGAGCTCTGTCTTAACGTCATACATGCCATCAGTTCTTCTTGCACCTACTAATGTGTACACCGTCTCTTCAGGCCAAGGGTGCTCAGCCATTGGGCTATCCATCTGATGCCTAAACAAATAAAGTAGCTCTACCACTTCTAGCCTTGTAATTTTCAACCTTTGTTTAGTGCTGTCATCACCGATAATAGAATGTGCGTACTGCATGCACATCTTAGGTGATAGTTCGCTAAAAGATATAAGATTGACTGTATTCATCCAGCGAATCAAAGCCTTTAAGTTTGTCCAGTCTGTTTTCAGTGTTGCTGCTTTAATATACTTTCCAGTGCGTGGAGATTTCGCTAGCCAGCGAGCGTATAAAAAGGATTTAACAGCGTTTAAAAGTTGATGATGCGTTTCGCTGATAAGGCTAACGCCAGGTGAAATATCAAAATCAAAATTGATACACGTCGTACCATAATTCTTATTATCAATGTATGGAGCAAAATCCCACTTATGATCTTCGTATTTTGAGAGAGTTAGTTGCTTTCCGTCCGCATTGGATACGTAGGTGATGGCGATATCGTGACGGTCTTCGGGTACGATTTTACGGAGTGTCGCACAAGGGGGTCTTTTCGTACCTAGCGTATTGTAGCTCAACCTTCACCTCCCAAAAGGGTTCTATCCCGCCACATAGGGTGTGGGGAAGCTAGTGCGCGTTGTCTCTCACGCTCAACAATAATTGGATCGAAATGAGGCGCTATATCGTTGTCGATTGCTCTAATCACCCACGCATAAACTGATTTCCAGCGTGATTTGCCTAGCAGGCCGCGCTCTTTGATAAGAAGCCAATAGAAACTAAACAGCCGGTATAAATCAGATTCAATGACGACTTGATTAGGGCATCGGAAGCAATGGAGAAACCGTTGGCAATTGGCCGTACCATTCCGGGGAGCAAACCTTCCATTGAGGGGGTCTGTACACCTAGCAACCCCGGTGTTTAAAGCGCCAGACAGCAAAAGGTCAACCTTTTCAGGAGTCATGGCCAGCTTGGCAGATAGCTCATCGCGAAAATGCTGATCGTGAATCTCGCCGGTCATAATGCCCTCCAGTATGCGACCAACAAATTTATGGTTCCGCTCCATGTCTGGCGTTACTGCTAAGTAGTGGCTGTCAGTCATACGAGGGCTGTTCCCTGCAAGTTGTGCTGTCTTAAACAGGTTTCCACCCGTTAATTGCCACATTCTCATCGTGAACGTTTTCCGCAGCCGCGACACATTTACTTTGAGTGGCAGGGGTTCGCCATTCTGGCCTTTCCGATCACTTTTGATCTGATGCCTGGACACTAGCGCAGTGGTTTGCTGTGCTATGTCAGCATCATTAAGACAGGTAACTCCGCGCCCCTTGGCCCGATACAACCAAGCCCTATCTTGTAAGTCCTTTGGTGCTAAATCTATGAATTGAGCTGAGCGGGAAAGAGCCTCCCTGTAAAGGGTTACTACATCGCTTGGGACTGTCGTTGAATCATCATCATTAGAGTGATATCTGAATGACTGCCGGTGAATCTTGAAGCCTCGACGTTTGTAAACTTGAAGAATACCCATGTCTGGCTTTAAAGGATGATCTGTAATGGCCGCTCTACCCAGCTCCAGTAAGGGTGTTAAGTTACGACCGCTACGGGCCGCTATGAGCAAGAGATAAACGGACATTGCGGCTGCCTCGCTACCGTTTGGTAGCTGGCCAGCGCGGATTAACGCTAGGTCTTTGAGAAGCGCGGATAGCAGGCGTTCAACCTCCCCTTGCGAGAAGCCTTGATGGCCAACGTAAGCTCTATCAGCGTTAGGAAATGGTGCCTGGGGGAAAATATCGATGCTCAGCAGACCTGCTCGAACGCGGTTCATTAAAACAGATTTAGTCGCATTATAAATCGCTCGTGCAGACGTGACAGAGATTGGCCCTTTGCCTCTCGCGGGCTGGCGTTTTAGCCATTCGGTATACCGTTCAACGGTACGTGGAGTGATGTCATCAAGAGTTACAACCATACGGCCCTTTGATGACTCTTCATCCAGGTACTTGAACCAGTAGCTCATCCCCGACGCACAAAAATTCTTAATGGTTGAGGGGCTGACGCCTGATAATTGCATGGCGTGAATAGCCGAATGCATCTCCCTCACTAGCAAAAGCCTTGAGCCTGCTGTGGGTGATCCAGGTGTTGTCACCCACTTGTCGAAATGGAATGTCCTGTTCTCAACATCAATTCTCAAGGTTCCTGCTGACTTTGGAGCTGACTGAATCGAAACCACTTTTTCAGCCGGAGCCCCATAGTTCTTTCTTGGCTTAGCCATTGGAACTCCCGAGCATATCTAACTCTTCTTGGTAAGCATTGAGCTCGGATGACTCCATCAGATCAATGCAGTGGAGGTAAATGCTTGTTGTCTGGATGCTGCTGTGTCCAAGCCGATCCCGAACCCAAGCTAAAGCCTGACCCATTGGCATACGCTGTGACTGATGCAATAACTCGAAGGTGGCAAAAGTATGTCGTAGCATGTGCGGTGTGACTCGAAAGGGGAGGGTTGGGCATTTACCCGCCCATAAACGCCTATAGGCATTGTTGAGACCCTTTTCGCTGAATGGCTGGCCTTGTGCATTCAAGAACGCTGGAAGGGCGTTACCGGGCATATCGAGGCGTTTCATCTTCGCTCTCAGGGCTCCCTCACCGTAAGAAAGAAAATCAAACAGCTCTCTCATAATGTGCCAGCCCACGAAAACCGTTCTGGGCTTGGAGTTTTTAAGCAGCATGTCTGCAGGGTTTAAGTCGATACGTATTCGCTTACGTACATCAAGCCCTGTTGGGTCGAACACATATTTTCTTGGGAACGTCCTGCATTCCTCATTCCGCAGGCCCGTCTGAAGCATCAACACTGTCATCATGCGAAGTGTTTTCGTCGGACATGCTTGAATTAACAGCTTTGATTGATCAAGTGAAAGCAGCTTGGGCGGCTCACGAAATACTTTTAAGCGCAGGTCATCGCCTTCTGTTCTTTTTGCAGAATGAGCATGCCGCATGAAGCCTTGACTGTTGCCTGCTACGAATTTAGGTGAAGCATCCCAGGGCACTGCCGGAACGTGACCCCTTTTTTGCGCCCATTGATAGAATCCCATGAGGCAGGTTAGCCGTTGATTAATAGTGCTGGGTTTGATTGATCTGATACCGGTTGCTGGGTCTACCAGCGAGATCGACCAATTTCGGTAAGAGGCTAGGTTGCTTATGCCCGTCTTGGCATGTCCAGCACCAGGAACGAGTGACCAATCAAGCTCATTGGCTTCAAGCCAAGAAAAGTAGTCATATAACGCTTCGCCGTGATTACGCCACGTTTTTGGGCTGCGAGTTTTCCCCCTCTCAAGGGCCAAGTACATGAGATAGTCGTTAGCGACCTCTACCAATTCCATGTGCTGATCTAGCAGAAAAGGAATGCCAACAAATGGCTGTCCATGTTGGGTGAATGTATCATCAGTGAACAGCAGCCTCATGGGCGTATTTCCTACGATTCGGCTTCTTCGTCTACTAAAACGAGCTGAATTTCCTGCTCCTTAATCTCCAACTGGTAGAGTCGAGCAAAGCGTCTCTGCCAGGTTTGTATGGCTGCTTTGGCATCGTTGGGATCATCGAAAAGTTGAATGCTTTGGTGTACATACTCACAATCATCCAGCCCATTAAGCCAAAACTGTTTATCAACTGGTGTTAAGGGCGTATAAAATCGCTCATCGTCGCAATCATCTATTTTCGATACAGCATACTTACCCATATCTTCTGGGCGAATGTCGATTTCCCACTGGAGAATAGACCGTCGCTCTGGGCTATTTTTCCATTCCACACCATTAGGTGCAGTCGTCTTACCACCAGCACATACTTCTATTTTGGTAAGTCGATATTTACCTGCCCTAGTTTGAAGAAGCCATGGTTTGGCAGAGGTGGTATCAAACGATTGGTCGGTCATATTGGATTTCACTTCTCTGTAACAATTAGCCGTTTAACAACTGAATTACCTACTGTGGTGAACTCATAACGTGAGAAACCCAGCGAGCGAATTAGGCCAAGACGCGCAAGTGCCTTCATGCGTTCGGAGGGAACGTCATAACCTTGGCCGTCTTCACTTGTTTCACAGAAGCGTTTGAGGTCTTCCGATTCCTGCTCAGTAAGTGACACCGACACTTCAATAGTCTGGCTGCGCATAGTCTTCCTCTTAAAATAAACGGTGTATATTTGGAATGTTTTGCTCATTCAAAATTTGTTCTGCTCGACGCTCCCAGTATCGGGTTGGCGGCAAGAACAACAAAGGAAGCGACACTATTCCGAACAGCGCGACCAAGCTCCAACCCCTGATAAAGAGGTTTAAAGGAATGTCTGCCCAAATCTGGGAAAGCTGGGGTAGGCCAAGAAATATGCATAGCAATAAAACGCCACTTCCCGTCACGGAGAAGGTTGCGATTTTCGCAATATAATAAAGCCATGCCTTCAAGCTCGCATACCTGTTCGCTGGATCAGCCTTGAGAGCTTCTACTGTGGTCGCAATCGCAGCTTGGTAATCCTGCCAACGCTCTTCAAGAATTCTGCTTACTTCGTCGCTCATTGGAATTCATTTCCCTCCCTGTGGGGTGGAGTGCGTTTCGTAAACGTGGCCGGGGATTAGATCATCACCGCTCGCATTGACCAAGACAGGTTTCATCCACACGAGTTTTCTGAGTCCACTGCCTCTGGTTCCATAGGGCTGTCTGCGCCAATGCCCTCTGCGCCAGTGAGTGAGAACGCTCCGCTCTGATAAGCTATTTCGATAAGCGCTTGCTGTCTTTCGCCCAACGAATGCTACCTTCCGGTAACCCATGCTTTGGAGTTTACTTTGGGAACGTTTAGCTTCCTTGGTATCCCCTTTATTGGCCTTCGCCATAAGCTTTGCTGGTGTGTAGGCAGGGTAATCAAGAACCACGTCATCTTTCTCAGACGTTAGAAATAGAATGGCGTTGATGACTATCTTAAGTAGTTCTGGGGCCGTCTCTCTCCAAAGCAGATGATCTTCATCAGGTCGCCAATCATCCCTGACCTTTTGCAAAGTTTTGGTAGGCCGGACATGCGATGGATCAGCGGCCTGCATGCTCTGCCATTCATCTTCGCTCATGATCAAAAATGGATTTTCGAACTGCCGTTTGTATGCTTCGATGATTGGCGTTTTTTTACCGGTTTGGTAATTCCCATCTTCGCCCTGATGAAACTCAAACATTAAGCTGTAGCTCATACCATGCTCAGCACAACCATCAGCAAATCCTGGCACGAAATCAATTATCAGGCTGCCTTCGTCTAAGCCACGTACGGAATGGGTGGATCGCGATACGTAAGCTCCTTCAATGGGTATTCCCAGATCATCATCCTGTTCCCACTCTGGCACGACGATGCCCGCTTCTTCACCAATATGGATATAGAATGTCTCGTAAGGGAGGTTGATATCTTCAATGATGATGTCATCGACAGAAGTTTTTTTGAACAGCGTCACAAGCTCTGGAGCAAGGTCGAAAATGTTAGACCCATGTTTCTGGAAGTCGCCTATTGCGTAGGCTGTGTCTTCAGGTAAGACTTCAGGAAACTCACTGTCTGGATCAAAGTCACGCGGAAGCACTTCGGCCCAGGCTGCTGGATGATACTTGCTAGCTGTTTTCACTTGAATCTCCCATAAAGTAGTTAGTGGCTTAGCCTGTTCATCATTTAAAGCTTTTACCATGTGTTGCCAGAGATTCAGTTGCTTCAATCAATTCGCGGCAACGCTTCGTCAGCATCTCTCTTGATGGAGCTAAGTCGTCTCCGCAATTTGTACCTGGATCAATACAGACTCCCACCATCCTTGCAGCATCAGCAGCTCTACCGTGAGCTTGAAAAAGGGCTTCGGCTTTCGCTTTGAGATTGTCGTACTCTTCTTGTTGCTCGCGATTCATGAACATCACATGCTCCTTTTTCTGTATAGCCCGGCAACCTGTAAGAACCTGTATTTTCAGTATGATTAAAGCACCATTACTCAGGTGGCAGCGTTATGGTCTCATTCTGAAACCGCGCTGTTCTGACGGCTTTCTCAAGCACAGTTTCAAGTTCAGCTAAAGAATTGCAATCAAAAATCTTAGCTCTAACCATCGCTATGCCAAAGCCTACACCTCGGTCAAATTCGGACAAGCAGTTAGAGCATTTATCCTCTCTCCCGTCCTGTGCTTGGTTGTCACCCCCTGTCCCAATTCCTTCATCATGTTTTGAAGCTACCGACTCGTTTTTTTCTGATTGCATACTGATCAGCCTCGCATTTTTAAGTAAATCGCACTGTAGATATGAAGTCTCTACCTATCCAGCGAATCTTCCAATCTTACTGTAAAGTATAGAATGAATTAGTAACAGAATTATAGTTACCCTTC
>NZ_JBQSVC010000054.1:0-11765 GCF_052376035.1 Halomonas sp. AOP7-E1-9 | reverse complement strand
ACAGCAACGCATCGACCCCAATCAAGCCATGCGCGGCGACCAAGGGGCGTCTCATCTTCTTGGCCAACTTAACCGCGCGCAGTGGGGGGATTGGCAGAACCGCTTTGCCCCCTACGTCACTGAGCTTGCCCGCGTAGCGCAAGACAACAACGCACCCGGCGTCGCAGGCGCTAACGCCAGTAACGCGGTAGGGCTGGCGTATGACAGCAGCCAGCAGGGCTTGGCGTTGCAGCGCCAAGGCTTTGGCATTAGTCAGACCCCTCAGCAGCAAGCCGCCGAAGAACGCCGCACTAACATCGAGCGCAGCGCCTCCATGGTGAGCGCTGGCAACGAAGCACGTATATCGGCCCAAGACCGCCAGGGCGCCATTTTAGCGGGCGGCATGGGCCTCTCCAACATTCCAGACAAGGTGATGAACTCATGAGCTACGGGCTATTAGGACTACGTCAGAAAATGGAAGGCGAAGCCATGCAAGGACTGAGCGACCTCGCAGGTCAGCAACGCCAAGCCAAAATGCATGAAGATCAAATGGCATCGGCTAAAAAAGCCCAGCAGATGCAGGCTGTGGGCACCGGTGCTGGTATCGGCATGATGGCGGGTGCGCAAGCAGGCAGCGTTGGCGGTCCGTGGGGTGCGGCCATCGGGGCGGGCGTAGGTCTACTTATGTCTTCATTTTGACTCGTAAGTTTATAGGAGGCGGGGCATGGCAGGTTTAGATATGCGTGGTTTGGCAGATGGTTTTGCCCAAGGGTTCGGCCTGATGAACCAATACCAACGCGGGCAGGCGGCAGACCGGCGGGCAGACGAGCAACTAAAAATACACCGCGATAATGCGGCATGGCAGCGTGAAGACGGGGATCGTCGTTTTGGCCTAAGCCAAGATCAGTTTGATCAATCTGTTACAGATTCTGATCGCCGCTTTGGTTTGGCCGAAAAGGGATTTAGTTTGCAAGAGCGTAAAGCTGAGCACTCCATGCAGACGGCTGATCGCCAGCTAGGTTTACAGCAACAGCAATTGGGCCTTCAGCAATCCCGGTTTAATGCTGAGCAAGAAGCTCAGCAGAGAGCGAGAGATCAGGAGAGCATCCATATTGCGCTTGCTAAAGCGGGCCAATTCGGCCCTGAGTCCCTGTCCGAAATTGAGCTTGATCTAATGCGGCGAAGCCCTCATGTCTGGCCGGTGTTTGATTCTAGGTCTGATGCTGCGATTCAGCGAGCCGCTGATGTATTTGATATTAATAGCCCGGCTGATGCCAATGACATGGAGTCGCTGGATCAAGTTAATCTGTTGCTTGATGACCTCATTAATGTAGGCGAGGGTGGGAAAAAGCGAATTTCTGGCTGGTACCCGGCACCAGACGGTAACAGCGTTACAGCTGAGCTTGAAATGACTCGCGAGGACGGCAGTACGTATCGCGCTCCGATGACGGAGGGGCGTGGCACTGAAGAAGATGCGATGGTCATGCAGATTCCTATAGAAAAAATAGTTAATCACATTCAAGGGATACGTGCGATTCGCAACGCATTCAATGCAGGCGGCCCCGAAGTCAAAAATAACGCCAATCGAATGTTGGCGATATTGCGCGGCGAGAAGATTGAGTCTGGGATGAGCCAGGATCGGCTGAATGACATTCTTGATCGTTACACCAAGGACCAAACCTCAATTCTCACTGACGATGCCCTCATTGATGCAACTGACCGTCAATCACGACTCAATGAGTTGGACGCAGTTTATGCGCGAAATTTAGGTGTTGATGCTCCAACTCTTAGTGAGGCCCGGCAATACACACAAAGCAGAGGATTATCGTTAACTCCTCAGCTTCTGCAAGCCGTGCAACAGGAGTTAACCTCCCAAGCCCCTGGTTTAGATGAAGGTGGTAATGAGGAGCCTGTGGGACTAAGCATTTCTGAAGAGGTCGAGCAGCGTCACCAGCAGCGTCAAAAAGCACGCGAGCAGCGCGCGCGCGTCAATGAGATTGATGATGTGCTTGGAGATATTGAACGCACAATGCAGCCGCCGCCCACCTATCGAGGCTCCATGCTTCATCGAACGCCTATTTCGCCTGAGCAGCGCCAAGCATGGCTACAGCAAATTGATGAACTAGAGGCAAGCGGCGATATGACAGATCGTCTGCGTGCTCGGGCGTTTAAAATTGCCGAGCAGTTACGCCAGCCATAACCCTTTTATTGTGCCAGCCGGGAGGCTCGCCGTATGACCGATATTAACCGCGAAGATTTGCGGCAGTTTATTCGACAACGCAAGGCGACGCCTGCTGTTGCTAGCGAACCCGTGCAGGATGATGAGCGCCGAGGCTTCACCGATGGCCTTCAGCAAGGCTGGCATGGGCTGAAAGCCTCAGCAGGTGGTTTAACCGCGCTGGCGGGCGAAAAGCTGGAAAGCGATGCGCTTTATGATGCGGGCATGGGACTTTATGACCGCGAAACAGCCCAAGCGGCGGAGCATGATCTGGGGTATGGGCTTAGTGATTTTTTCTCTGAGCGCGATGACTTGGAGCGAGACCCGGGATGGGGCGAGTACATTGCCCATAGCCTGGGGAGCATGCTGCCTTCGGTAGCGCTAAGCATGGGCACTGGCGGCGCAGGCGGCATAGCTGCCCGTGGTGTTGCGCAGGGCTTGACCCGCAATTTATCAGCACGCGGCGCAGCACAAGCCACCCAGGCTGGGCAAGTAGGCGGGGCTGTTGCGAGCGGTGCTGGCGAGTATACCGGCAGTTTATACGGTGAGCTGGGTGATTCAGATGTAGCGCTAGCTCATGGCGTTATTGCAGGGACGCTTGACGCTGTATTGCCTGCTGGCTTGCTGCGGACAATGTCGCCCGCCATGCGAAGCCAGGCCAGTAACGATATTACGCAGCGTGTACTGAAGGATGCTGCTGAACGTGGTGTGCTGGGCAATATAAAGCAAAGAGGTATGCAGGGCGCCGCAACAGAAGGCGTTACCGAAGGGCTGCAGTCCATTGTTGAGCAGCATGCGCGCTATTGGGTAGAGGAAAACGGGGAGTCATTGCTGGCCAACGCGCCAGACATAGATTGGCGCGGAGTCGTTGATGGTATGGGGGTTGGGGCTGTTGCAGGGGCGGGACTATCGGCACCATCAGGTGCTGTTGAGTCACGTAATGCACGTCGTGAACTGGACCAGCTGAATCAGCAAGCAGAGCAAAGCAGCGCGCCTGACCCCTTGGAAGAGGGGGCTGAAGGGGGAATTGACGAGGCGATCCCGGGAGATGAGGATGCCGATTCTAGCTATCAGCGGGCGAGCGATTTAGGTAACCGTATCCAAATGGCAATGTCGAGCGTTGATGATATTGCTGGGCGTGCCAAGGGGACGTTTGAGGCAACGACACGGCTGCGTAATGTTCGTCGTTTAATTGATGAGTCTGAACGTCATTTTGAGAATAACGAGATTGACCTTGCTGAAATCAAGCTTGGAAGGGCTCAAGAGATAGAGCGTAGTTTACAAGAAAACCTCAGCCGGACTGGCACAAGAGAGCGTCCAATTGAGGGCGAAGTTTATGATGAACCACCTGTTTCAGGACTACTTGGCCAAGACAACGCGCTAGGCCTGGAGGCGCCTGACCCTAACGTCATCAACATGGGCGGACCAACTGCCGACACCACGCATTACGAGCCGCAAGCTCGTCATGTGCGCCGCGATGAAGGCATGGCCGCTCAGCGTGAAGGTGCTGAACACCTGCGCACGCAGGTGGCAGGTCAGCACCCACAGCTTGTTGATAGCGGCATTGTCTATGGTGATGGCCCCGTTGCAGGCAATGCCAACACTGGGCTTGATCAGCCATTCGCTGATCCTCGCTTTCAAGCATCACCTGAAGCCGCCTCACCGCAACGCGAAGCGATAGAAAGCCAGCAGGTAAACGCGCCTACTGCCGAAACAGCGCCCATACTAAAAGCCGATAGCAAGCCGTTCCAGACCCGTCGCGCTGTTGAGTTATCCAAACGTTTCCGCGATACGCCGAATGCTCAGCCTGTCGAGGTAGAAGGCGGATGGGGATTTTTAGCGCCCACTGAAACCGAAGCGACTACGTCTCAGGTACCGCGCTCGCCAGGCGCTACTCAAGGTCAAGATACAAGTATTTCACCCCCTGAATCACAAGTGCAGGCACCCGCAGATCGCGCTGAAGCTGAGCGCGTATTCAGCCAGCAGGGCTACTCCCTCAACCCTGAGCCTCGCACCCCTAACGCGGCGCCCATTCGCTCTGAAATTGAAGCTTCTATTCGTGACATGCCGGAAATGGCGGGCACCAGGGTTGTTCAGAGTACTGCCGAGCTTCCGCCTTCTGCTCTTATGGGCATGGCACTTCGTGGCGTTAATCCTTCAGACGTGCGTGGCATGTTTGTTGGTGATGAGCTTTATGTGGTCGCGGATAACGTAGACAGCGTTGAGGACGGCATTCGTACAGCGGTACATGAAGCAGTAGGCCATAAGGGGGTGCGTGGTGTATTGGGCGACGAGCTAGATACTGTTATGCGGCAGGTCTATAACTCTTTGCCATTAGATCCGCGCGGGCGTGAAGCGTTTAATGAGGTGTTGGAAAGCTACCCATTCCTTGATCGGTCCAACCCTGAACATCAGGTGATGATCGCTGAAGAGATGGTTGCACACCTTACTGAGAAAGGGTGGCAGCCTAATGTGCTGCGCCGTGCGGTTGCAAAAATCCGCGAACTGTTACGTCGGTATTTCCCTAACATGAACTGGACCGACGCTGATGTTATGCAGCTTTCCGAGCGTTCGCGCGACTACCTGCGGCAACAGCAGCGTGATACAGAGAGCCAAGGTGAACCCCATGAGCCTTCTGCGCCAAATAATGGCCAGCAAGGTGACGATACGCTGTTCAGTTTACGCAACGCCTTTGATGACTTTAGTGATGCTGACCGCTCAGCTGCTGAAAAAATAGGACGACCACCTACTACGCGCCGCCTTAAGGACTATTTAAAGCAGCGTTGGGATGGTATCGGGGAGCGCGTAAGGGTAGGTGCTGTTGATCAATATGCGGCTCTTAAGCGGCTGGATGAGCAGGTACACGGTAAAGATATGGCCGAGGAAAATATAACGGCCAGCAGTTGGGTGCTTGCTCGTATGTCGAGCGCGGCCAATGGGGCGCTGCATACCATGATGACAGCGGGTCGGCTTCGCTACATGGAAGATCAGCGCGTTATTTCTACGCGGGAAGATACGCGCGGACTTGGCGAGGTGTTGGGCGAGCTGGGTAGCCCCGCTGAAATTGAGCGCTTCTTCGGCTGGGTGGCAGGCAATCGATCAAAACAATTGGCCGATCAGGGGCGGGAAAACCTTTTCGAGCCAAATGAAATTGAGGCCATGACCACTTGGAACCGGGGGCGATTGGCTGATGGTCGTTCCCGTATAGGTGCCTATGCCAGCGTGTTCCGGGAGTTTCAGCAGTATCGTGACGATGTTCTCTCCATCGCAGAGGAGACGGGGGTAATAAGCAGTGATGCACGCACGCTATGGCGTGATGAATTTTACGTGCCTTTTTACCGGGTGCAGCGTGATGAGAAAGCGCCGGCAGGACCGATGCCCGCGGCTGGTTTGTCGCGACAAAAGCAGATGAAAAAGCTTAAAGGGGGGAAAGAAAACCTTAACGACCTGCTTGAAAACACGATGCTAAATTTTCATTACTTGCTTGAAGCCTCGCTCAAGAACAGGGCCGCTTCCCAAGCGCTTGATAATGCCCGGCAGGCGGGTATTGCCCATCAGGTACCTGAAAGCAACCGGGACACACAGACAAGCACTTATGTGCTGCGTGATGGTAAAAAAACGTATTATCAGGTTGATGACCCGCTCGTTTTTAATGCACTGACAGCGCTCGCTGACCCTGGCATGAATAGCACCATGATGCAGTTTATGCGGCAAATGAAACGTATCTTTACCGTTGGCGTAACGGCAACGCCACAGTTTCAGGTTGCCAACCTGATGCGCGATTCTATGCAGGCGGTGGCGACATCCCCTGTGAGCAAGAACGCCTTCGGTAACGTTATCAAAGGTGGCATGGCGTATCGCGACGCCAAAATAAAAGCCAAAATGATGGCGGCAGGTGGGTCGTTTCACTTCGGGCATGTATATGGTTCCAGCCCTGATGAGATACGGGCGCAGATGGCGAAGGTGCGTAGTGAAACCTTTACCATCAATAGCCTAAAAGACATGAAGCAAGGCATGAATCGCTTAATGGCCCCTTGGCAAAAGTGGACGGAGTTCAATAACTTTACAGAAAACATCAACCGTGCCCGTATCTATGAGCAAAACGCGGCAGAGCGCGGGGAGCTTTATGCCAATTTTCAGGCACGTGACCTGATTGATTTTGGTGCGCGCGGGGCTTGGCCTGCTATGCGCATCCTCACGGATATTGTGCCGTTTTTGAATGCTCGGATTCAGGGGTTGGACAAGATTTATCGGAGTGGTATCAAGCCTGGCACAAACGTGGTGGCGGCAGCATTTGGCTATGGTCAGCCGGGCGTGAGCGATAAGCAGGCCGCCGCCCGCTTCTGGGCCGTTGCGGGGGCAATGTCATTGGCATCCGTTGCGCTCTACTTGAATAACCGAGAAGAAGAGGAGTTTAAGAAGCTGGAAGATTGGCAAAAGGACAGCTACTACCATTTCTTCTTTGGGGACACTCATATCCAAATACCCAAGCCGTTTGAGGTAGGGGCGATTACCACGCTAGCGGAGCGCATCACAGAGCAATTTGTAGACGATGAGGCTACTGGCGATCTCTTTGCGCAGCGCTTGGGACACATGCTGACGCAGACCTTTTCCTTCTCGCCAGTTCCTCAAGCGGTACAGCCCATGCTTGATGTTTATTCAAACCGTGACGCCTTTACAGGCCGCCCAATTGAAAGCATGGGAATGGATCGCATGTCTCCAGAGTTGCGGCGCAGGGAGTCCACGACGAAGCTTGCTTCAGGCCTTAGCCATGGGCTTAATGCTACGGTTGGTGGTATTGGCGACCCCGACGACAATCCTTTTGCGCTAAGTCCTGTACAGGTAGATCACTTGATCGGTGGCTATTTGGGACAGCTAGGCAGCTGGGGAGCGGGTGCCATTGATATCGCCTGGAATACGGCGACTGGCCACGATACTCCCGCGAAGCGTTGGTATGAATATCAACCTGTTCGGCGTTTTTACCGAAATCTGGGCAATGAGGACACCTACACCAAATACGGAACTGTATTTTATGATGCCTTGCGGGAGGCGCAGCGTGCGCATACCGACATGCGAGAGCTAAGGGAAATGGGTAGGCTGGAAGAAGCTCAGGCGCTGGCACGCAATAAGGGCGACCTGCTGCGCTTAAGGCCAGCGTTGAACAGCGCCCAAACACGGCTTCGTACCATTGGCCAGCAGATTGAGGAAACGCAGCGCTCAGCGTTAAGCGCCGAAGAAAAGCGCCAACGTATCGACCGCTATAGAGCGATTCGCAATCAAATCCAGAAAGCGTTAGGCGAGAGAGTGGAACAAGCGCGTCGGGCTGGCTGATTAACGGCGGCGCTTACCACCTGTAGCGGCAACGCCCAAGAAGAACAGGGCCCCAAAGAGTAGCGGCGGGTAGTTAATCAGCACCGCCGCCACCAGTACAAAACCGGGAATAAACACGTAGCTAATGATCAGCCAACCACGCAGGGTCTTCCAGTGGTAACTGACTGTGGTCATCACGATCAGGCCGAAGAGGCCAAAACCTAGTATGACGGCGAGAATGTCGGCAGTTTCGGGTGATAGCATTTTAGGCCTTTCCTTTATGGTGTGGACGCGCGGGCATTAAGGCTTATACATTTGAGTTTGGGCTCAATCTAATTAAGGGAATTATGATGGTAGTTAGAATTACAGCTGCTGGGGCAGCCATGTTGCTATTAATTGGGTGTGCAAACTCTACGGGCGGATCACAAAATGTGGGCTGGCATAAAACAGGCGCTTCCAGTCAGGAGTTTTATAAGGATAGGGCAAGCTGTGCTGCAATGGCAGGGCCTGCTAACCATCAAATAGTCACTCCTCAGCAAACGGGATATGGCAGTTTAAGCTCTGGCTTTCAGCAAGGCTGGAATGCCATGTCTGCTGCTAATGCTGCGCAGTCTAATCAGCGAATTTTTGAAGACTGCATGAGAGGGAACGGCTGGTCTTTGATGACAGCCAGCGAGTCCAAGCGAAGAGATAGAGCACACGCCTCAACGCAAAGCCAGAAAGTAATAAAAGAAGATGCGTTCTGGGGGGGGCTTGAACAGCGAGTGCCAAATTTTAGAGAAATAAACGAGCAGAAAGCTTTTCACGACTGGCTTGCGCAACGCAATAATAAGAGATGGGTCTTTAGCATTTGCTAAAAACACTAAGCCACCGTACTCGGTGGCTTAGTGTTTATCATGTTGCTTACTTAAGCAATACGCTTACTGATCCAGGATACAGCACTATCAGTCAGCGACTCTTTGCCGTGGTGCTCACGGTGCTGACTCCAGATCATTCCACCTGACACAACGGCAAGACTTAGTAGCATTCCAGCAAGTAAAAATTCATTCATAATATACCTCGCCTTTGAAATTATTTTCTTGCTGCTTATCTGTGGCGTGCATTCAGGGCAAGCAGGCATGAGTTTAGGCAATTGCGAGGGCCTGCTATTGCTTGCTGCGCACCTTAATAAATACAGTGGCTACCGCTGCAACGCCACCAAGACCTAACGCTGATGCTGCAAGCTCATGGCCTTTTAACCCTAATAGAGCAGTGATACTTAGAAAGGCCACCCCAAGTCCAAAAGCCATCCATTGTCCACGCTGGATTTCGCCGATACTCGCATCTTGCGCGCGAACATCAGAATCGGCGATTCTTTCGTTTACTTGGTTTTCTTTCACTTCGCTCGAATGGCGATGTTCTTGCTCTTTCTCAGCCATTGCCAGGATACGTTCGGCAGAACCGGGAGCTATTTCTTCATACTTCCTCATTTCTGAGGAGGGAGGAAGGGGGCCTGAATAGCTCATCTGTTGAGCTATTAGACCCATTTGTTCGGGGGAAGACGAAGGGGCGTGTTCTACTTCACTCGGTGAGCTGGAGGTGTCTGCCATGCCGTTCCATTGCCTTCTTCATGTCCGTGCCAACGCGCATAAAATCGTCGCTCATAGCTTGTTTGTCATCCTTTGGCGAACTTATGACTGCCTCGAAACGACGGACAGGCTTTATGTTGCCTCTTTGTGCAGCGGAGACGCTTACTACACGAGCAAAGTGACCCGCGAAATTCTTAATTTTGAGACTCATAATTTTGTTACCTCGTAGCCTCCTAACAACATAGCGCATTTTGCTACATCTTAGATAGCGAAAAGCGGTAAAGGTTTAGGCTACTTATCGTCTTTCCGCTTGATGTCGAAGTTATTTTTCAGGTCTTCAAGCATCTTTCCGAACTCCCCTACCACTTTCTCAAGCTCATCCTCGACTTTATCCGGGCTACTTAAAGACAGCTCGAAGCTTTCCTGTAGGCGAGCGACGATCTCCGCTGTCTGGGTGCGGCGATTTTTTTTGGCCGCCTGCTGTATACGCTCCTTAAGGTCAGGTGGTATTCGCAGGTTTATCTGGGGGTCATCTTTTCTCATGCGCTAAATATGTAGCACGCTGCTATTGCGGTCAAGGTAGCAGCGTGCTACCTTGGGGTTGTTGGTAGCATGGTGCTACCTGCTGTAAGGAGTATTTATGGCTAACGCTAACCCGCAATTCAACCTTCGAATCGATCCAGAGCTAAAAGCTTGGCTCGACGCTAAAGCCAAAGAAACTCGCCTTAGCCGCACGTGGCTGGTCAACAACCTTATCCGTGAAGCAAAGCGCCATGATGAAGAAAAAACAGCAGCCTGAAACAAAAGAAGCCCCAGGTGCGGGAACACCTAGGGCTTCGGATACACAGAACCAACCCATCAAAGAAGGAAACTGCGCCATGAATAATAGCACTAATGCCATCATTATCGCCATTGAAGCTGCCACCATCGGCGGCGAAGCCATTAACACCGTAAATGCGCGGGATCTACACGAATTTCTTGAGGTTAAAGCTAAGTTCACCACCTGGATTCAAAGCCGTATCAAGCAGTACGGTTTTGTCGACGGACAAGACTTTGTGGCGCACGAAATGGAGCCCGGGAAAGGCTTTAAGATGGGCTCACAAAAAAATGAAGCCCTACAATCAATCACTTATGCTGATAACTTTGGACAGCAAGGAAGGGTCGAGTATCACATCTCTCTCGACATGGCTAAAGAGCTATCCATGGTCGAGCGCAATGAGAAGGGTAAGCAAGCCCGGCAGTATTTCATTGAGTGTGAGCGGCGCGCTAAAGAAGCCATCTCATCACTACCTGATTTTAGCAATCCAGTTATTGCCGCCCGGGCTTGGGCTGACGCTAAAGAGTCAGAGCAAAAAGCAGTGGCTCAGCGCGACCAAGCGATTGCCACCAAGGCTCAAATCAGCAGCAGCCGCGAAGCTTCGGTAATGGGAAAACTGTCCGCTGCCTCCCGTAAAGTGCATAAGCTAGAGCAGGAGCTAGGCCGAAATTCGACTGAGGCCACGGTAACCGCCGTTGAAAAAGCTATGGGCTGTAAGTATGGCAAGCAGGGCTTTCGGCCTCTGAAGAACTGGTGTAAGGAAAAGGGCATTACCCCAAACAAGGTACCGTGTCCCCGTTACGGCGAGGTAGTGGCTTGGCCTGCTGAGGCATGGCAAGCATGCTATGGCGTTAAGCTGGAAGAGCTGTTTGGTCGGGAGGAAGCGGCATGAGTAACATCATCGACTTTAACGCTCGGTCAAAGCTTGGATTATGCGATATGTGTGGCCGCCATGAGCCAGGCATGCAGTTGGTAAAGGATGAAGAAGACAAGGATATTCCTTATCGCAACCGCTGTGTTAGCTGTATTAGTGAATGGGGAGGTAGTGACGACTGCTTTTCGCACGTAATGGGCAAGTGTGACCCTGTCATTGACTTGGATACTCGGTGGCAGCTCCTTGCGTTGCTCTCTGGCATGGTTAGGCTTCGTGATAGCAGCGGCAGCACCGAAGTATCTAAGTTGGTCGGTCAGCTTGGTAGAATCATTGAGCGCCATGAGCCAGCCCTAGGGGGTGATTCATGAACCGCCTAACCTACGCTAACGACCTGCTGCGAAACGCAATCAGCCTGCTCACGTCACTATCAGCGGATGTAGAAGATATGCACTATGGGGCCCTAATGGGCACTATCCAGCAACTGGAGTTACTGCGGGAAGCTATCAACCTAAAAGCCTCGGTATTAACTGCTAGTGAGGCACTGCAAATAGATGTGGTGTCTATGCTGGGACACGAAGCGATTTCGTTAAATGTTGCAGAGCTGCTTGATAATTATGTGTCGGTTCGCCTCAGCGGTCTTGAGGCTGCTGTTCTCAGCGTGCAATCTCGTTACCTGGATGCAGATGATAAGCCCTTAACCATGATTGGGCAGTCCATGTTTGAGGCGCGATGCTGGATAGGTGCGGCGGCCTATGCGGTGAATGCTGAATTGAATGCACAGCTAAGTGTTCGCTTAGTGGCATGACAGCACTAAACGAAAGTATGAGCATAGTCCTATATCGTCTAGATAGAATTTGCGCACAAGGTAGCTGGCATCTAGGCTGAAGTTGTCGGTGGCAGGAGAGCCACTGGAGAAACGGAAGTCACGCTCAGGAAGGGCGGCACAAGCTAGGAAGGCAAAAGATAAATAAAACGTCCCAGCCGGGGCGTTTTTTTTGC
>NZ_JBQSVC010000053.1:0-12763 GCF_052376035.1 Halomonas sp. AOP7-E1-9 | reverse complement strand
ATGGATCGCACGCTAAATCGCTTCCTTTGGCTGCACCCCACAGAAGCAAAACGGGTTTTCTAGCCCCCCGTCGGGTTCGGACTCGAGTCAGGTGTAAACCCCATGCTCTATCCTGGCTATCAGGTCTAGCACCTGCTGAGGGTCTTCTTGCATGACATCGATGGGGCGCTTCCACCCAAGCGCTATAACCTCATAATGCAACCAGCGGTCTGCCTCTGTTCGATCACCCTCAAACAGTTTGATTGCCGCACGCCAGACATCAATTGCGATTTGTTCTTCTGGCTCATCAGTGCCGAGCATAGACCAACCCTCCTCTTCTACGGCTGGCTCCAGCGGGGCTTCATGCTTGAGGACGCTTCCTCGTAGTCGATCAAGCGGCGTATAGCGTCGATTGGTCATCGCAGCCTCCATCGGGCAACCGAAAACGAACTTTTTCCTATACATAGTAAGGTTTACGCGCTTTCTTTGCGTAAAGCCAGCCTCGCAGATCGTCCTGGCGGTCTAGTCACTTGATATACTATACCGGAGCTACCGGCCAAGAGCGGTCCTTTAGCTAATCTAGAAATGACGTTATCCATCACATTGCCAGAATCCAGCGTCTGGTTTATCGTCTTCAGAAACCTAAGCACCAATACCAGTCTTTTAATCGAGATAGTTAGATTCTATCAGATACATGAAAATGCTCCCTGCGTAGAGTAGCCTTCTAGGGAAAGCCGCCATCCACGACGTTTACGTAACTCAAACCAAGCCATAATTGCAGCAACGCTCTTTGGGTGCGTGAAATGCATATTTAGGGCATAAACATCATTTCGTAATTGTCGTGCGCAAATAGGCCACTTATTTAGTCGAGGTGAAAGTCTCGACGGAGCTACGACAGCTAGAAGCAAGAAAATACGCAGATGACTACGAAGTACTATTAAAATCACTGAAATAGCTGGTTCAGAGTGTGTAAAGTGATCAACATTTTGAGTTATAGTATGAAGAACATTAATTAATCTATATTTTTAGAAAAAATGACAAAACTGACTGACCAAGTATATACGACTCTACGGCGACAAATCATGGGTGGCGACCTTGCTCCTGACGAGCAAGTCAAGGAAGAAAGAATTGCAAAGCTGCTTGATGTCAGTCGTACGCCTGTTCGCGCAGCAATGAACCGACTTACACGTGACGGCCTTCTCTATCGAGAACCAAGTCGTGGCTTTTTCGTTTCTACTTGGAATACTGATGATATCAAAGAAGTTTTCGATCTCAGAATTCAGATAGAATCAAAAGCCGCGGGACTGGCTGCGCTAAGAGCGACGCCCGAGCAAATTAATATTCTGTTGGATTTATCCATTAAAATGGATGAACTGGTAAGAACAAAACCGGAGGGGTATTTAAAAAAAATACAGGAAAAAAATCGTAAGTTTCACTCCACTTTAATGGAAGCATCTAGATCAAAAAGGCTTGCTGAGATCGCCAAAAATCTTGTAGAAATACCCATTACTATTGGATTCTATATTTATTCCGAAGAAGATATGAAAAGGTCTATGAACCATCATCGAGAGTTGGTACATGCCATAAAAATTGGGTCAGAAAACTATGCTAGCGAGGTTATGACTGTTCACCTAAGAGCGGCATTATGTACCTTTATTATCAGTCGTGATAAAAATGAAAGTATGCATCTGCGAAAATCAACCTTGCCAGTTGATTAAACCTTACTATTGAAATACCCGGGCCGTACAGCTGCCCAATCAACTTGAGAGTTTTTAGATAATATATTGCATTATGGATGTAGGAATAAGCCAGGGACAGTAGTTGACCCTGGCTTGTCATACTAAGCTGAAAAAGTATTTTCCTAAGCATTAACGAAGACTAAAGAATTAATCTTTATTTTTTAATATTGAAGCTACAGCAACAACTAATAAGTCATTAAATAACAGCTCGATCAATAGAAAATAACAATAAATAATTATTCTAAAGCAATATGCAAGCCTAGCTATTATGACTCAATAAAACAATTTTTATCCTTCAAAGCCTTATCGACCCAGTTACGGTCGCTACAGCCTGCATGTATTTTGGTTAGCTCTTCCTGTTCAGCTTTTTGTTTTGCCTGAGCCGCCTCCAGCAGCTCCTCAGCCTGTTCACGCGGGACACAAAGCACGCCGTCCTCATCCCCGATGATTAAGTCACCCGGTGAAATCACCATTCCCCCAATGGCGATCGGTACGTTTATCTCTCCTGGCCCATCTTTATAAGGACCACGATGTGTTACTCCCGCAGCATACACAGGAAGCCCAAGTTTATAAATTTCATCTATATCTCGAATGGCCCCATTAATGACGATACCAGCCACGCCAAGAGTGGCAGCATGGTGCGCCATCAATTCGCCCATCATGGCGTTGGTAAGATCCCCGCCAGCGTCAACAACAATGACATCTCCTGGCTGAGCCATATCTATCGCCTTATGAAACATCAAGTTATCACCAGGGCGCGTCTTGACGGTTAGCGCAGCTCCCGACAATCTCTTCCCACCACCGTGAAAGGGACGAAGGCACGGACCGGCCGAGGTCATTCTGGCCATGGAATCGCTGACATTGGCAACGGGTACATCGTCGAATGACGATGCCAACTCGGAGGTGACCTTTTCTCGTCTTTTAAGTATGCGAAATCCAATGCTCATTGAGCCTATCTCCTAATTGACTGGGCACATGCGCCCATTTGGGTATATGACGTGAAGTCACATAATGTCGTGAGCTGATAGCTCCTTGTCGGTGACCTCAAGTCCGGTTCGATTAAGCCTTGCTACATTAAGGTTCAGTATTGGTTGAGTTCACTAAGTATCACGGCTGTTGTATAAGCAGCAGGTCGAGTAAGTGTCTACTGAACGAAGGCATCAATGCTCAAGCGACACGGCGACCTTTAGCCACTACGAATCAAGATGCTTTTTCTGGTCTGAGTCGTTTGACTGTGGAATAGAGGCTCGTTTGAGCAAGGGGCGGCCAATAACCCTACGAATTAAAGGGCTAAGAATTGTAAGAATGATAATTGCCACAAGCGTTAAAGCGATCGGACTAGAGAAAAGAAAGGCAAAATCTCCCCTTCCAATTATCATTGCCCTTCGTAAACTAGATTCGGCGATAGGGCCAAGAATAACCGCGAGAACAGCTGGAGCGAGAGGAATGCTCAGACGCTCCATGCACCAGCCAATAATTCCAAAGAAAAACACCAGCCACACTTCAAAGATACTGTTGTTGATTGCATAAATGCCAATGGCTGTCAAAGCAATGATGATAGGCGCCAAAATCAACGGCGGCATATACATGACATTAATAAACACTCTGGCACCAACACGACCTACGAAGAACAGCATGATTGATGTCACCAGCATTGACAGTATAAATCCATACGTTACAGGAGCTGATTGAGTGAACAACTCGGGCCCTGGTTGAAGCCCATGAACAAGCAGTCCACCAAGAATCACGGCAGATACAGAGCTACCAGGAATACCCAAGGTAAGTGCTGGTATGAGAGATGAAGCATTATCGGCGTTATTGGCACATTCCGCTGCGGCCACACCTTCCGGTGCGCCTTTGCCAAAGCGTGAGCTATCCTTCGACACTCTTCTCGTTTCATTCCATGACAGCATGGCTGCAATATTGCCCCCAGTACCAGGAATGATGCCGACGATTACGCCAATAATAGATGCCCGACACCACGTAGGGATGAAAAAACTCCACCTTATTTTGGATTTACTCGCACTCAAACTATTTGCTTCGGTGCCTTTTTTTATCAGAGTCGCTTCTTGGGCAAGAGTAAGCGCCGGAGGGATGGCATACAGCCCAGTCAAAATTACGAGAATACTGATACCGCTGCTCAATTCTAAGACGTCGAAAGTAAAACGTTCGTAGCCTGACATACTGTCAATTCCTACCATGCCTATTAAAAGACCAAAACAGGCACTTATAAGGCCTTTAACCGGAACGTCACTTAATAATACTGAGATAGCTGCTAAGCCAAAAACAGCTATCCAAAATAGTTCAACAGGCCCAAACCTTAAAGCCAGTGATGCTAAGGGTGGGCTAAGCAAAAGCAAGCATAACGCACTGATCGAACCGCCAATACACGAAGACATAAGCGCGATTTTCATTGCTTTCAAGCCTTCACCCTTTTGCGCCATAGGGTTACCGTCAAACACAGTAGCTATACCGGCTGGCGTGCCTGGGATCCGTAAAAGAATGGCAGGTATTGCCCCACCATACATGGCACCATTGAAAATACCAGCCATCATGCCTAAAGCTACAAGCGGCTCCATCGTAAATGTCAATGGGATGAGTACTGCTATTCCCATAGTGGCTGATAAGCCCGGCAAAGCACCAATGAAAACGCCGATCGTCGTTCCCACTAACATGGCGATAAGTACCGAGGGTGAGAAGAGCAAAGGCAAAGCACTTAGGATGTTATCCCACATGACGTGACTCTCAGAATAGATGGATGAATAGCTCAGGAGGTAGAGGGCGACTGAGCAATACTTTGAAAATCAGGTATATAAGAAGGGAAAATATGGTGCCAGCTGCCAAGAGCGGCTTCCAATGTTTATACCCCAGAATAAAGCCTGAAAGGGGAATAAAAATAAAAAATGAAGTTACAAAACCCAGAGCGGGAGCGAGAGCTATGAGAGTCGCAGTAGACAATACCAGCAACAGAAACCGCCTAGCTTTTCCTTTTTCAAGTATTAGCGTGCTTGATTGGTTTCGACGCAAGGCCATCACTGATTGAAATGCCCACAGTACAAGCAGTAGCGACATAATACTTAGAACAGTTGTTGGCAAATAGGCTGTTTGCTGTGGAAAACTTGAGGCGTGTAACGCGCCTAAAACACTCAATATTGCAGCTGGTATCGCAACCGCTAATTCAATGCTGGCCTTTCGGATCATTATTATTGCTCCTGGTTTACGAAGATAGCACCGTGGTGGAGGCATCACGGTGCTCCTTAGCTTAAGGCATGCTTACTCGTTCCAGGGAGACTCATTCCAGAGCGCTTGGAAACGCTCTTGTTGTTCTTCAAGCATGGCTCGATAATCTTCTGGCGCAAGATATGAAAGAGGCAAGGATTGCTGATCTGCTGCAGCTTGGAATTCCTCTTCTTCTATGGCCGCTTTAGCAGCCTCAGAAATCTTATTAATAATTTCATCGGGAACACCCGCAGGCGCAGCTATACCACGGGCAGACCCCATGACGAGATCATAGCCCAGCTCCTTGAAGGTAGGAACATCTGGTGCTTCTTCCCAGCGCTCTTCACCTCCTTGAGCTAATGTCCTTACTTGCCCCGCCTTGGCAGCTGAAGCTATCTCACTGACGTTGATAACACCTATATCGATATGACCACCCATCAGGGCTTGTCGTACATCCGCAGCTCCCGGGAAAGGAACATGGTTCATCTCGATATCGGCCTGACGTTCTAGTGCAAGCGTGGCAAGGTGATCATCACCACCGACGCCTGAAGTGCCATAGGTGAGTTCTCCAGGGTGGGCTTTCGCGTACTCAACCAATTCCTCAAACGTTTGAAAAGAGCTGTCAGGGTGGACGCTAAAGCCGGCAGGATCATCAATTATATTCGCGACAAGTGAGAAATCGGAAAATTCGTATCGAGTGTCGCGCTCAATGGGGATTGATATGACATTGGGTGTGTTAATGAAACCGATGGTATAGCCATCCGGCTTAGCATTGGCGAGAGCAGTAAAACCAACCTCTCCTCCGGCCCCAGGCCGGTTAACGACAGTGATGTCAGCATTAAGATGCTTCTCAAGATAAGGGACGAGTGTCCGGGCTGCGACATCAGTCCCACCTCCAGCTGAGTAAGCAACAATCATCTCGATCGGTCTTTCTGGGTAGTCGGCTAGAGCCAAGCTTGAGACAAGCGACGTGGTGCAGAGGATGAGCAGAGAGCGGCTGGTTTTGAGATGCATGATAATCTCCGGTGCATGTAATCGTTAATTGTATTTTTTAAAGTGCAATCAAATAAAAGCACAGGAATTTTTGCATAGCAAGCAACTGACAACATAGCAAAAAACCACATCCACTTAATACAATTAAGCATTTGATTTTTATAAACAATTAATAAGATTATACTTTAGGAGCATGCTATTTTTCTTACTCTGTTATAGACATCTTGAAAATATTGTATTTACATTGTTCTTATCGGCATTAGGCGAATACCGTAGGGCGCTCTCGAACTAAGAAGCCTTATTACATACGGTAAAAAAAATATTTATCTTAATACAGATAAAAAATATAAGAATATTCTTAGACAACAATAGGATCTCGATATGCAAGCAACCACCTCTTCTTCAAGCGATGCTACGGATTCAGCGTCAGAGTTAGTCAAGTCAGTATTTCGCCTTGACGTCTGGTATAACCCCATCATGAAGGAAATCTTCGAGGCCAACCCCGAATATAGATTGACCACCTTGGCTGCTGATGCGGGTGCTGATGACGCTACCAGCACAGCTGTACTGAGAGAGGCTCATGCTTATCAGATTTCCTCTGCTAAGGACGAGACCCCCTTGCATTGGCACGCCCACGCAGAATTACTGGCTAAGACTCCTAATCTACTTTGTGTATCTACGTCAGGAGCAGGCTACGATACTGTCGATGTTGATGCGTGTACTAATGCGGGTGTTTTGGTGATGAACCAATCAGGCGCCAACGCTGTATCTGTTGCGGAACACACCATCGGACTAATGATCTCTATTTCAAAGCGCCTAGGTGAGTCCGACCGTCGACTACGCAGCGAGACGGGCTTCAGTCGTGAAAGTTTGATGGGAAATGAACTCTGTGGGAAAACACTTGGCTTGGTAGGTATAGGACATATAGGTCGGCGTGTCGCAAAACTTGCAAGAGCCCTCGATATGCGAATTCTTGCTGTTGACCCTGAATTGGATGCTCCGACGATAGCCGAACGTGGGGCTAAAAAAGTTGATTTAGAGGTGCTGCTGGCTGAGTCCGATGTCGTGTCTCTACATTGCCCGCGTGATGAAAGCACAGAACAGATGTTTAATGCGGCTATATTTCAGGCCATGAAACCCGGTGCAATCTTCATCACCACAGCCCGAGGTGGCATTCATTCAGAGCCGGCCTTACAAGAAGCGCTAGAAACTGGCCACTTAGCGGGTGCTGGTCTGGATGTTTGGGATGTTGAACCTCCCCCACTCGATCACCCTCTGCTGGCCATGCCAAATGTAGTAGCAACTTATCATACGGCAGGGGTGACACATGAAGCCCGTAGAAACATAGCCTCTTGGGCGGCAGAACAAGTTATCCATACTCTTGACGGCCACATGCCTACCAGGCTTGTTAATCCGGAAGCTTTGCCAAAATACATATTGCGTTACGAGAAGGTCTTCGGCAAAAAACCTGCGGGTTACAAAACTAAAGTTTCATAACACACTGATAATGATTTCATAAAAAATATAATGAACAATTGTTTCAGACAGACTGAACGCTAACAGAAAGTTTATTAAAGAAGCCATCGCGGTCTAACGGCTTCTTATGTTTTAAATTTTCTAACCAGTTCAATAGGTAGCTAAAAACTCTCCCAACCAGTGCTTGGAAAATATTGATGTGAATTTCTCGCTCGACAACTCCTTACAAGAATCATTGAGCAATAACAGCTCAGTAACAGTCGACCTCTCTAAGATGGGGGTTACATGCCATCTCTGTACCGCCAGAACAACACATAGCATATATCCATAACTTCGATACCTGCCGAAGACTCCATCTAGGATAGCCTTTTTACACGCCAAACTGCTTTATCTTCCATCGGCGTGACGTCTTCGGTCGGGTACCAAACAACCTGCATCCGCATTGTGGTCAAGTGGAAGGCATATGACCATTTCGCGTCTTTTTGCCACATAGGCACCACGACCATACATGGAGGAGTGATACCCACATGATTGCACATCTGGGCAATACCGAACGTGTCGGCGCTGATTATCTCCATTTCCTTGAGGCCTTAGTGGATGCTGGCTTCGAGGGTGAGATCGCCCCGGATTACGCCAACCGCACAGTGCTGGCAACCGATAATTCGCTCTATCAGTACCTACCTCAGGCGGTGCTCTATCCAAGGCACGCAGACGACTTGCAGCGTATCGCCAGGCTGGCCGCCAGACATGAGTTTCGTCATGTGGTTCTGGCCCCTCGCGGCGGTGGCACTGGCACCAATGGTCAATCACTTACCAATGGGCTGGTGGTCGACGTATCTAAACATATGAATGCCATACTCGATATTAACGTCGAAGCTCGCCGGGTTCGGGTTCAGGCCGGGGTGATCAAGGATCAGCTTAATGCCGCTCTGAAGCCCTACGGGTTGTTCTTCGCACCAGAACTCTCCACTTCCAACCGGGCGACAATCGGCGGCATGGTCGCCACCGATGCCAGCGGTCAGGGCAGCTGCGAGTACGGCAAAACCCGCGATCATGTCATTGAGCTCGTCAGCGTGCTGCTCGGCGGCGATCTCCTCGTCACCCGGCCGGTGAGCGAAGCCGAGCTCGATGCCCTGTGCGCGCGCGACGACGCCGTGGGCCAAGTGCACCGGGTGGCCCGCGAAATCATCGACAGCGAGCGCGAGCGCATCCGCGACACTTTCCCGCCGCTCAACCGCTGCCTAACTGGCTACGACCTGGCGCACCTGCGCACCGAAGATGGCCGTTTCAATCTCAACAGCGTACTGTGCGGCGCCGAAGGCTCGCTGGCCTTCACCAGCGAGGCAGTGCTCAATGTACTGCCGATTCCAGCCCATTCTACCCTGGTCAACGTGCGTTACGCTGGCTTCATGGACGCTCTGCGGGACGCCAAGGCGCTGATGGCAAGCAGTGCCACCCCGACTTCCATTGAGACAGTGGACGATATGGTACTGAGCTTGGCCATGCAGGACTTCATTTGGGATAGCGTCGCCGAGTTCTTCCCCGAGGGGGATCAGGCGGTGAACGGTATCAATCTGGTGGAATTCAACGACGACGACCCCAAGCGGCTAGACGCGCGGGTCGCCGCCTTCTGCCGCCATCTTGAGGATGACACAAGCGTCAAGCGCATCGGCTATACCCTAGCGGAGGGGCGCGAGCAGATCGCTAGGGTCTACGGCATGCGCAAGCGCGCCGTGGGCCTGCTCGGCAACATCCAGGGCGAGCGGCGCCCGCTGCCCTTCGTCGAGGACACCGCGGTGCCGCCGGAGCACCTAGCCGACTACATCACCGAGTTTCGCGCCCTGCTCGATGCTCGGGGCCTGTCTTACGGCATGTTCGGCCATGTCGACGCCGGAGTACTCCACGTGCGCCCGGCACTGGATATGAAGGACCCTGCCGACGAAGAGCTGATCCGCGAGGTTTCCGACGAGGTCGCCGCGCTGACGCAGAAGTACGGCGGTCTGTTGTGGGGTGAGCACGGCAAGGGCGTGCGTTCTGAGTACGCCCCGGCCTTCTTCGGTCCTCTCTATCCCACCTTGCGACGGCTCAAGGCCGCCTTCGACCCCCACAATCAGCTCAACCCCGGCAAGATCGCCACCCCTCTCAAAGAGGGCGAAGCGGATGTGAGTGAGCAGCCGGTGAAATGGGTCGATCCGGGACTGTTGACTATAGACGGCGTGCCGACCCGCGGCCAGTTTGATCGCCAGATCGACGAACGGGTCTGGCAGGCCCATGATGACGCTGTCTACTGCAACGGCAACGGCGCGTGCTACAACTACGATCCGAACGACGCCATGTGCCCGTCCTGGAAAGCAACTCGGCAACGCATTCACTCGCCCAAAGGCCGTGCCAGTCTGATGCGCGAATGGCTGCGCCTGCAGGGTAACGCCGATATCGATGTGTTTGATGAGTCGCAAAGGAAGCGGACCGAGGGCATCTGGGGCTTCATCCAGAACTTTCCGCTGCGGCTTATAAACACTTTTGCCAGGCGGCGCGGCGCGGCGGACTTTTCCCACGAAGTGTATGAGGCCATGGCCGGCTGCCTGGCCTGTAAATCGTGTGCTGGCCAGTGCCCAGTGAAGGTCAACGTGCCGACCTTCCGTTCGCAGTTTTTGGAACTCTATCACAGCCGCTATCTGCGCCCGCTGCGTGACTACTTGATTGGCGGCCTGGAATTTATGCTGCCAACGCTGTCGCGGATCACCCCGTTCTACAACGCAGCCCTTGGCAACGGTCTGGTGGACAAATTGTTGGCTGGGCCCATTGGCATGGTCGACAGCCCGCGGCTGTCCCGGGCAGGCCTCAGCAAGCAGCTCAAAGACTGGGGTGTGGAGGTAGCCTCTCCCACCACGTTGGGCCGGCTGACTGAGGCCCAGAAGGCCAAAAGCGTGGTGCTAGTACAGGACGCCTTCACCAGCTACTTTGAGTCGCAGCTGGTGATGGACGTAGTCGAGTTTCTCCTGCGACTGGATATACGTGTCTTCGTCGCCCCCTTCGCGCCCAACGGCAAGCCACTGCAAGTACAAGGCTTCCTGGGCGCCTTCGAACGTACTGCGGCTAAGCAGGCCAAAAGTCTCAGAACACTGTCCAAGTTTGGGGTGCCACTGATGGGCATCGACCCAGCCATGACCCTGACCTACCGCCAGGAGTACACGAAGGCGCTTGGCCCAGAGAAGGTGCCTGAAGTGCTAATGCTTCAAGAGTGGCTTGTGGCTCGCGCCCCAACCCTGTTACCTGAGGGCTTACGCCTCCGTGATCCGGGCTACCAGCTGCTCGCCCACTGTACCGAAAAGACCAACGAACCGGGTACACCCAAAACCTGGCAGCAGCTGTTCGCAGCCTTCGGTCTCAAGTTGGAGGTAGTCGCCACGGGCTGCTGTGGGATGTCCGGCACCTACGGCCATGAAGCGCGCAACTTCAAAACCTCGAAGATCATCTACTCCCAGTCATGGCAGCGCCGCGTGGAAAATCCGACCAAAGCTGGGCGGTTGCTGGCCAGCGGATACTCCTGCCGAAGCCAGGCCAAGCGGCTTTCAGACGTAGCTCTACCCCATCCATTTCAAGCTCTGCTCTCAGAACTCAAACGCTGCGGCTGGACTAACAGTGCAGAACATGCAGTTCCGTAGCCTGGCATTGTTGCTACCCGGAAGGTTCCAAGTAGACAACCAAATTAAGTAGTAACTGGGGAACCATCCTCACCAAACTCTGGCGGCTACCATTACATGGGATAGCGCCACACGTGTTAAAAAAATGAAAACTTAGGAAATCGAATCATGAGCGCCGCTATGAACAATCAAGAAAAACAACCCAAGCAAACGGCACAGAGCCAGCGATATCATCGTCGCCTTTCCTCTATCCTAAACCTGCATGATTTCGAGAAGGCTGCGAAGCGTCATCTACCACATTCCATCTTTTCATATATTGCTAATAATGCTGAAGATGGCAGGACGGCAAGGTCTAATAGTATGTCCTTCGGTACACTTGAGTTCGTCCCTCGAACATTGGTAAATGTAACTAATATCTCTCAAAAATCCACGATATTGGGCGAAACTTACGAAGCCCCATTTGGGATTGCACCAATGGGCCTTGCAGCGCTATCAGCCTACCGAGGAGACTTGGTATTGGCGAGTGGAGCTGAACAATCTGGTATTCCCATGATCATGAGCGGATCGTCCTTAATAAGGATGGAAACACTTGCTCAACAATCGCCAACTGCATGGTTTCAGGCATACCTTCCGGCTGGGCGAGAAGCCATCCACTCACTCGTTGAACGCGTTAGAAAGGCAGGGTTTCATAACATAGTGATTACGGTCGATGTGCCTGTAGCAACCAATCCCGACAACAACCGGCGCGCTGGTTTCTCATCGCCTCTGCGGCCTAGTATCAAGCTTGCTTGGGACGGAATGAGTCATCCTCGTTGGCTTTTCTCGACATTTTTACGGACTTTAGTTATGCATGGGATGCCGTATTTCGAAAATAACTACGCAACTCGTGGAGCCCCAATTTTCTCTGCCAGTGTCAACCGCGACATCTCAGACAGAGGAGGCTTAGATTGGGATGATCTTGCCTACATCCGTGATCTTTGGCCTGGAAACCTGATATTAAAAGGGATCCTAAGCGTTCAGGACACATCACGTGCTTGTGAAATTGGTGTCGATGCTTTGATAGTGTCAAATCACGGTGGTCGTCAGTTGGATGGAGCCGTATCTCCTTTGACGGTGCTGCCCCGTATAGTGGATGCTGCGGGCAAAATTCCCGTAATGATCGATAGTGGGTTTCGTAGAGGGACAGATGTTTTGAAGGCATTAGCTTTAGGGGCAAGTTTTGTTTTTATCGGTCGACCATTTGGCTTTGCCGCTGCTGTGGCTGGTGAAGACGGCGTCAGACATGCAGCCTCTCTCATGCGTAACGAAATTGCGAGAGACATGGCACTGCTAGGTATAACGGACCTTCAACAGTTGAACTCTGACTTTCTACATAATAAACGAAGTCAATCCTATTAGGTCAGCTAACAAGAGTCCTCTTTAGAGGAGGACATACGATGAGCCTTTTTCATGACCTGAGTGAGGTGAGAAAAGGCAATCCCACGGATACACGCTTCCTTATTGGTTCCCATAGTTTATGATTTTTCTAATGATAGTAACCGACGCCCCACCCAAAGATTTTTACGAGCCTGGCTGACTCTCGTCTTCGCGATTGGAAAATCGCTTAATAGCGTTTTATCACTGTCAACGCTCTCATGCTACCCCACTGGACTTGAGCCAGATTCTTCAAATCATAAATGCAAATAGCACAATGGGATCTTATAGCCTTTTTAT
>NZ_JBQSVC010000052.1:0-14348 GCF_052376035.1 Halomonas sp. AOP7-E1-9 | reverse complement strand
AAAAAAACGGAGCGCCCAAAGGCACTCCGTTATATAGCGAAAACGACGCTACGGGTAGGTCATTAACATCAAGGACTACTTGGTTTTCACATAGTGCTCGACTTGCTGCTTTAATTTTTGACCTGGTCGAAAGGTCACAACACGGCGGGCAGAAATAGGTATTTCTTCACCGGTTTTTGGGTTACGGCCCGGCCGTTCACGCTTATCACGCAAATCAAAGTTACCAAACCCAGACAGCTTAACCTGTTCATTTTCTCGTAAGCAGGCTCGAATCTCTTCGAAAAAAGCTTCGACCATGGTTTTTGCTTCTCGTTTAGACAGTGCCAGCTCAGTATGTAAATGCTCTGCCAGCTCTGCTTTGGTCAACGCACCCATAGGACCCTCCTTGTAGCAAACGCATTGCCAAGAACGTGATAAGCGCCGTGTCGTGGCATATTATTGTCAGCCGCGTAGCTCAGCCTCCAACTGGACACGCACTTGTGTCACGATGGAATCTACCAACTGGTTGATTTCTTCATCGTTTAGCGTGCGTGAAGGATGCTGCCAGGTCAAGCCTAACGCAATACTCTTATGGTCGTCCGCCACGCCTTTACCAGCATAGACATCAAATAGCGTAATGTCTTTTAAGTAATCACCGGCTTTTTCTTTAGCGCAATCCAGTAGAGCCTGAACGGGCACCACTTGCTTTACGATAAACGCCAGATCGCGTCGCACTTCAGGATAACGTGATAACGCTTCAAAGGCCGGGATCTGCCCTTGGCTTAACGTATCCAGGCGTACTTCAAAGAGTACCGCATCCACTTTAAGGCCCAGCTTGGCGCGCACTTGCGGGTGCAAAGTCCCAATCCAACCGGCATGCTCGCCGTTGTACTGTATTTCAGCACTCTGGCCGGGGTGAAGCGCTGGATGCTCGGCTGGCTCAAAGCGCCACGCATCAAGATTGCCACCCAAGGCTAAAAGGCTTTCAAGATCCCCTTTGAGATCGTAAAAGTCGATACGCTCTTTAGAACCTGCCCAGCCTTCCGTTTCCCGACTACCACAGACTAACGCCCCCATCATGGGAACCTGGGACAGTTGATCCAGCTCGCCATTAAATACCAGCCCCGTTTCGAACAGGCGAACACGGGTTTGCTGACGGTTTAAGTTATGCTCCATGGCCCGCACCAGCCCCGGGAAAAGACTGGCCCGCATCACTGAGAGATCCGCTGAAATGGGGTTAGCAAGCACCGGAGAGACGGCATCAGGCAATATAGCGGCCTGAAGCTCGGGAGCCACAAAGCTATAAGTAATCGCCTCCTGGAAACCACGAGCGACCATTTGGCGACGCAACTGCGCTTGGGTGAGTGTTGCTTCATCTGCAGAGCGCAGCGCTAACCGTGCAGCCGGGCGACGAACAGGCAGATTATTGTAGCCATGAATTCGGGCGATCTCTTCGATCAGGTCTTCTTCAATCGCGACATCGAAACGCCAGCTAGGCGCAACAGCCGACCAGCCTTCAGCCTGCTGACTCACCTCAAGACCCAAACGCGTCAGAATGTCGGTGACATCTTCATTGGCCAATTTCTTGGAAAGCGCACTTTCCAAACGCGCTTCACGCAGCAAAATAGTGCGAGAAGCAGGCACATGCTCTTCACTGACGCATGCAGTGACAGGGCCAGGCTGGCCGCCACAAATATCCAACAGTAAGCGTGTCGCACGCTCAATGGCCGCTGTAGCAAGCTCAGGGTCCACGCCACGCTCAAACCGGTGTGACGCATCGGTGTGCAAACCGTAAGAGCGCGCCTTACCCGCAATCGCCAGTGGTGTAAAAAATGCCGACTCCAGGAAAATCGTCTGGGTAGTTTCGTTAACCCCAGAATTCTCTCCGCCCATGACTCCCGCCATGGCAAGCGGACCCGCCTCATCGGCAATCATTAATGTTCCGGGGCGCAGGGCAACGTCTTGCCCATCCAGCAAGGTTAGCCGCTCCCCCTCTTTCGCCATGCGCACAACGATGCGACCGTTCAAATTATCGCGATCAAACGCGTGCATCGGCTGGCCAAGCTCCAGCATGACGTAATTAGTAACGTCCACCACAGGATCAATGGAACGGATACCGCTACGACGCAGACGCTCTACCATCCAAAGCGGTGTTTCCGCTTTTACATTAATGCCCTTGATGAGGCGACCCACATAGCGAGGACACTGCTCAGGTGCTTCAACGCTGACTGCAAAGGTGTCATCTATTACAGCCGCGGCAGGTTCAATGACCGGTGGCGTTACGGCTAACCGATTAAGTACGCCCACCTCACGGGCAAGCCCTTTGACACTTAAGCAATCTCCGCGGTTAGGCGTAAGATCCACCTCAATGGTCATATCATTGAGGTGCATATATTCGCGAAAATCGACGCCAACAGGCGCAGAATTAGCCAATACCAGAATACCAGGCGAGGTTTCTTCCTCAAGCCCAAGTTCCGATGCTGAACAAATCATGCCGCGTGACTCTACACCGCGCAGCTTGGCCTTCTTGATTTTGAAATCGCCTGGCAGCACGCCCCCTACCTGAGCAAAAGGAATCTTCTGGCCGATATCCACGTTTGCTGCACCGCACACCACCTGCACCGGTTCACCCGAGCCATCATTAACGGTACATACGTTTAATTTGTCGGCATCCGGGTGCTTCTCTTTGGTAAGCACCTCAGCAACGACAACGCCGCTAAACGCAGCGGCTACGGCTTCAACTGCATCGACTTCCAAGCCGGCCATCGTGATCTGATCAGCAATCGCCTGCGTGTCCAGCTGCGGTGATACCCATTCGCGCAGCCACTGTTCTGAAAATTTCATGATCGTTCCTGTGTTCGGCAGCGGTCTTAAGCGAATTGGCGCAAGAAGCGCAGGTCGTTTTCAAAGAACAGGCGCAAGTCGTTTACACCGTAACGCAGCATCGCTAAGCGCTCAGCCCCCATGCCAAAGGCAAAGCCGGTATAGCGTTCAGTATCAATACCCGAGTGGCGGAAAACTTCAGGATGTACCATGCCGCAACCCATTACTTCCAGCCAGCCACTATGCGAGCAAACACGGCAGCCTGAACCGCTGCACATAACGCATTGGATATCGACTTCAGCAGAAGGCTCGGTAAATGGAAAATACGAAGGGCGGAAGCGAACAGAAAGGTCGTCCCGCTCAAAAAACGCCTGCAGAAAGTCTTCAATCGTGCCCTTTAGGTCAGCAAAGCTAACCCCTTCGTCCACCAGCAGTCCTTCCACTTGGTGAAACATAGGCGTATGCGTCAGGTCGGAGTCGCTACGATAAACGCGTCCGGGGCACACAATCCGAATGGGCGGCTCGCTCTCTTTCATTGTGCGCACTTGAACGGGTGAAGTGTGCGTTCTTAACAGCCGCGTTGCATCAAAATAGAACGTATCCGCCATGCCGCGTGCCGGGTGATGCGCAGGAATATTGAGCGCTTCGAAATTGTGATAGTCATCTTCAATTTCTGGTCCTACCGCGACGTCATAACCGATACGCGTAAATAAGCTTTCGATACGTTCAAGCGTACGCGTAACCGGGTGCAAGCCACCACTGGCCTGCCCACGGCCCGGCAACGTAACATCGATGCGCTCAGCGGCCAACCGTGCATTCAATGCTGCGTTTTCAAGCTGCTGGCGCTTAGCGTCAATTTCATTAGCCAATGTTTGCTTTGCCTGGTTAATGCGTTCGCCAGCAGCCGGGCGCTCTTCGGCTGTTAGCTTGCCTAACCCTTTCAGCAAAGCCGTTACTTCGCCTTTTTTGCCTAAATAGCGAACTCGCAACTCATCCAGCGAAGCAACATCTTGCGAAGCCTGAATGGCATCACGTGCTTCAGACACCAGAGTAGGAAGGTGGTCCATCCGTTTCACTCCGAATTAAGCGGTTCCCTTTTATGAGGGTGTCGCACATTGAAGGTGACAAAAAAACAGGGGAAGAGCGGCTGCTCTTCCCCTGCGGGTCACACTGAAATGACCTTCGTCAATTCACGCTGGCATTTGCACAGCTATGACGTTATTGGGCAGCCTTAGCTTTTTCCACGATAGCAGCAAATGCGGCTTTTTCGTGTACAGCCAGATCAGCCAATACTTTACGGTCAATTTCGATGCCGGCTTTCTTCAAACCGCCAACAAAGCGGCTGTAAGACATACCGTTGATGCGTGCAGCAGCGTTAATACGCTGAATCCACAGCGCACGGAACTGACGCTTACGGTTGCGGCGGTCACGATAAGCATACTGACCTGCTTTGATAACGGCCTGTTTAGCTACACGGAAAACACGCGAACGGGCACCGTAGTAACCTTTAGCCTGCTTCAATACTTTTTTATGGCGACGACGGGCAACTACACCACGCTTAACACGAGTCATAACACACTCCTGACTTTATAGCTGAGGCTTTAAGCACTCAGACAAAAAAACGACTTATAGGTTTGGCAGCATGCGCTGGATCAGCGCTTTATCAGCAGCGTGAACCTGCTTCATTCCACGCAGCTGACGCTTACGCTTAGTCGATTTTTTGGTCAGGATGTGGCTACGGTGAGACTGCTTGTGCTTGAAGCCATTAGCGGTCTTTTTAAAGCGCTTTGCAGCGCCGCTGTTGCTTTTGATTTTCGGCATGAGAAAACTCCGCTCGATATTTTTTAGAAAATCCAGGGCCGACCATCACCTACGCGATGGCCCGTTGGTTTCGCCGTTGGATCACTTCTTTTTCGGGGCAAGAATCATGATCATCTGGCGGCCTTCCATTTTCGGGAAGGATTCCACCGTTCCGATCTCTTCCAGGTCTGCCGCGATCCTTTCCATCAGCTTGCGGCCGATGTCCTGGTGCGCCATTTCACGACCACGGAAGCGCAAAGTGACCTTACCCTTGTCACCACCTTCCAAAAAGCGCATCAGGTTTTTCAATTTTACCTGATAATCGCCTTCGTCGGTGCCAGGACGGAATTTAACTTCCTTAACCTGGATTTGCTTTTGCTTTTTCTTTTGAGCCGCTTTCTGCTTCTTCGTCTCAAAAACGAATTTACCGTAATCCATAATCTTACAGACAATGGGATCGGCATTCGAAATTTGCACGAGGTCTAAACCGGCAGTTTCTGCACGCTCAATCGCTTCGGTGGTAGGCACAACGCCCAACTGCTCACCTTCAGCATCGATTAAACGCACTTCTTCTTCGGTAATTCGCTCGTTCATTGGTGGGCGTTTGTCTGCTGGACGCCCGCGCTGATTGCTTCGCTTGATCGTTCCGTCTCCTTAGGCAATTGACGATGTCGCCAGGGCTGCTCGCTCCGCACCAAGACGCTCGATAAGTGCATCGACTGTCATTGTGCCGAGGTTTTCGCCGCTGCGAGTTCGCACGGCCACTGAGTCAGCTTCGACTTCCTTATCTCCCACCACAAGGAGATAGGGAATTTTCTGTAACGTATGCTCACGGATTTTAAAGCCGATCTTCTCGTTCCTCAAGTCCGCTTTAGCTCGTAAGCCACTTTTTTGCAGACGTTGCTCTAATTCAAGAGCGTAATCACGCTGCGCATCGGTGATTGTCATCACTACCGCCTGCTGAGGTGCCAACCATAATGGCATAGCGCCCGCATAATGTTCAATCAAGATACCAATGAAGCGCTCCATTGAGCCTACTATAGCACGGTGCAACATGACCGGCGGCTTACGTTCGCCCTCTTCAGTCACATATTGAGCACCTAAACGCTCGGGCATCATGAAATCAACCTGCATGGTGCCCACCTGCCACTCGCGCCCCAAGCAATCTTTCATATGGTATTCAATCTTGGGGCCATAGAACGCACCTTCACCAGGGAGCTCCTGCCATTCGACATCACACGCTTTTAACGCGCGACGCAACGCATCTTCCGCCTCATCCCAAACGTCATCACTACCAATTCTTTTCTCAGGGCGAAGCGCAATTTTAATGGCAATATCTTCAAACCCAAAATCGGTATAGACCTTAAGCGCCTGGCGATGAAAGCTGGTGACCTCGGGCTCAACCTGGGCTTCGGTGCAAAACACATGACCATCATCTTGAGTAAACGCACGAACACGCATAATGCCATGCAAAGCGCCAGAGGGCTCGTTACGATGACAACCACCAAACTCACCAAAGCGAACCGGAAGCTCACGGTAGCTACGCAACCCGGAATTAAACACCTGCACATGGCCAGGGCAATTCATGGGCTTGAGAGCATACTCGCGCTTCTCGGATTCGGTAAAGAACATACCGTCCGCGTAATTATCCCAATGTCCTGATTTTTTCCACAACGATACGTCCATTATTTGCGGGCAGCGAATTTCCTGGTAACCGCCGTCTTTATAAACGCCTCGCATATACTGTTCGATCTGCTGCCATAACGCCCAACCGTTCGGATGCCAAAACACCATCCCTGGCGCCTCTTCCTGCATATGGAAGAGATCAAGACGGCGCGCAAGCTTACGGTGATCGCGTTTTTCAGCCTCTTCAAGCCGCTTCAAGTACGCTTTCAGCTGCTTTTTATCGCCCCAGGCAGTGCCATAAATACGCGTCAGCATGGGATTGGAAGCATCCCCGCGCCAATAGGCGCCGGCAAGCTTCGTCAACTTAAACGCTTTTAGATGGCGGGTATTAGGCACATGAGGGCCACGGCACATATCCGTGTACTCTTCATGATGATAAAGCCGGATATCCGCACCGTCAGGAATATCGTGAATAATTTCCTGTTTATACGTTTCATCACGCTGAGAAAACGTCGACATTGCTTTATCGCGATCAACATATTCACGGACAACATCGTACTCGCGCTCTATTAGCGCTTGCATACGTTTTTCAATTGCCTCTAAATCTTCTGGCGTAATTGAACGACCAAAGTCGACATCATAATAAAAGCCGTTATCAATGACCGGCCCAATCGCCATTTTAGCGTCCGGGTAAAGCTGCTTTACCGCATGACCAATCAAATGCGCGCAGGAGTGACGAATGATCTCCACGCCGTCTGGGTCACGCGCAGTAATAATCGCTACGTTTGCATCGTGCTCGATAACATCTGCAGCATCGACTAAAACGCCATCTATCCGCCCTGCAACGCAGGCCTTAGCCAAACCAGGGCCAATGGATTCTGCAAGCTGCATAATGGAAAGTGGTGCTTCAAATGTTCTTTGGCTACCGTCAGGTAGTGTCACAATGGGCATTCAGTATTCCTTGAGCGCAGTGGTGATCCATACCAAGGATCACATTTCGCTATCAATGATCGTGGCGTTTAATAAGTGATACAACGTTATACAAGCGCGTAGCCTAACAGACTTGAGCGCCGCAGAAAATAAAAACGGGAGGCATACGCCTCCCGTCGATACGCACAGTAAATGTGCGGCACATCCAGCAAAAGCACTACACGTTTAGCGCCCAAGCAGTCTGCGTATTAGTTCCACTCGTCAATTTCAACACGGCGGTTCAGTGCGCGACCTTCATCAGTCTCGTTCGTAGCGATCGGATTCTCTTCACCGTAACCAACAGCACGCATGCGGTTAGCTTCTACGCCACGCTGAGCAAGATAAGCAGTCACAGATTCAGCACGACGCTGAGATAAGCCTTTGTTATAAGCAGCTGTACCACGTGAATCGGTATAACCATCGATGCTTACACGCACATCGGGGTTATTAACCAGACGCTCAGCAACACCGTTCAGGATGTTACGGGCATTATCGGTCAACTGAGCAGAATCAAACTCGAAGTTAACGTCTTGAAGAACAACGCTATCTGGGCAACCCAGCGCGTTTACTTCGGTGCCAGCTGGCGTATTGGGGCACTGGTCACGGTAATCCGGCACGCCGTCACCGTCGGAGTCTAGCGGGCAACCTACTGCGTCTACTTCTACACCAGCGGGGGTACCCGGACACTGGTCACGATAGTCCGGCACGCCGTCATTATCGGAGTCCAGCGGACAACCTTGCGCATCAACGGCAACACCAGCAGGCACTTCACCGTATGTCGGGCACTGCGGAGCTACCGGCTCAGGCGTACGATCAGCACACAGCAGGCCACCGATTGCAGCGCCAGCGACAGCACCCGTTGCCGCACCGCTATCTTCATCAGAAGAGCTGCTAGTGGCATAGCCGATGCTACCGCCAATCAAACTTCCCGCCAGACCGCAAACAGCAGGGTGCTGATACCAGCTACGGTCACTGCTGCTAGCACCAGCTTGGCCAGAAGATTGATTAGCGGAAGTGGCACAGCCTGAAAGGCCCACTACCAAGGCGGAACCGATTAGCAACCCAGTCGTTGACTTTTTCATACAAGACTCCTTCTTGATCCAGTGCTGACTTAGCCGTATAGCCAAATCTATCCAATGCTTCTTATTGCGAGAGCATCCATTTTTCGCTTGTTCAATTTTAACCACGCGGGCGTTCCCCTGCCTGAATTGAACAATCTGCCTATTATTACGCTTTAACCATTGAAGGCAACAATGCCGACATATCAACTTCTTGCCAACATCGACATATCAAGCATAGCAAAACTGCCACATCCGGCACCAAAAAAACATATTGCCGCACTAAAATAAACCAAACTTACTTCTTATTTTCGCCTTTATACAGCTCAGGTCCGCCTTGTGCACGCCATTTTATAACGGCTTCTGCAGCAGCCAGAACCGCGGGCTTCATATCACGCTCAACTTCCAAACGCTGCTTATCTTCGCTCATGCGCTCACGGGGCGTTAAATTGGCACGAGCAGAGTGCGTTTTAAGATGCTGCGTCCGGTTATAAACCTCAGAAAAGGCTTTAAAATCAGGATGCTCTTCAAGATTGGCATCAACAATTTCAAGCAGCACCTTGCAGCGCCATGAACCTTCGGTAATGTCTACCTGCCCTTGGACCAATGCACTTGTTACATAATCCAAATTTTCAAGGCTATTTTGCTGGGCCCTTAAATCTTCATCCAAGCGGAATGCTTCACGGCGTTTTACCTCTTTGCGCAGTTTAAGCGCGTACATGGATAAAGCCGCAATGACAGCAAGCGCTAATGTAAGCGCCATCAGTGCGCTGACCGAATTCATAATGCTCTCCGTCGTACATCAAAAAACTAAACAGGAATTATACATCATTTTAAATTTGAACTCTTATCTTCTATCGCTCGCCCAAGCACACGCACCACCAAGCCCGCACCATGCCAATCACGAGTAAAACGGCCCCTGCAGTATGCGCAAGTGCCAACCACAAAGGCAACCACATCAACACGTTGGCTATGCCAAGTACAACCTGCAGCGCATAGACCCCAATAACAAATACAAGCGCCCGAGCGACACTTGGGTTGTGGCGATATCGATACCAAAGCATCAGGAGTGACACACCCAGCAACAGCGCCCCTAGCCGATGCATATAGTGAATCGCGACCCGAGCTTCTGCATGCAGCTGTCCATGCAGGTAATTGGGGCCAACCGTTTGAGTCAGATGGAAACCTTCACTAAGATCCATGGTTGGCCACCACTGGCCATTACAAGCGGGGAACCCTTGGCAAGCCATACCTGAATAGTTACTTGTTACCCAGCCCCCCAAACCAAGCTGCAAAATCAATAGCACGGCGGCTAAACCCCAAAAAACATTAAAGCAGTTTGCTCCCATGACCTTTTTCTCAGAAATACTGGTTAGCCTGAGATGCAGCCAGAAAAAGAGCAGCAATACGCTTAGCCCGCCCAGCAAATGTAAAGTAACCACTTGAGGCCAAAGCTTGAGGGTCACGGTAAATGCACCAAAGCCCCCTTGTATAATGATAGCGGCAACTAGAAGCACGCTAATGCACCAAGGGTAATGGCGAGTATTGCGAAGTGGCCAGCCAAGCACTAAAACGCTTAGAACCAATATTCCGAGAAGAGTAGCTACATAACGATGCACCATTTCCACCCAGGCTTTTGCAACATCCAGGGGGGCATCGGGATGGCGTAGAGCAGCATGCTCACCATCAGGAACGAGCAAGCGACCATAGCAACCAGGCCAATCCGGGCAACCTAACCCCGCGTCCACTAAACGCGTCCAGGCACCGACCAAGATAACGACAATAGTCAGCAGCGTTCCCAATAACGTTAAGCGTGAAAGCCATACCAAGCGGCGCTCTGTCGATGAGTGCATCATGTATCCTTACATTTTCGTCGGCAGTATCCCTATCGGCTATTAAAGACCTCTTCGATACAAGCCAATCTATCCATGGTTACCTTATATTAGCAGCTAGATAAGGGCTAACTTGTCTCAAGAGCCCCCCCCCCCCCGGCTTTTCCTCCAAGCCTATCGTCAACCAACGAAATACCCTCACACCCCATACAGTATTATCGCTCTATATCAGTGTAGACATTTATTTTTAAACGGTTATTCGTACGCACAACACAAAAGACGATTTACAACCCGCTGACATGAGCCCTATAGTCACTGCTACAATTCCGTATTCTTTTCATTAATCCAACGTAATACAGGGAATAATTTTATGCTGCAATATCGTCTCACCACCGGGATAGTGGCTTTTCTGGCGTTAATAGCAATGGCGTCGCTAGCGGGATGCACGACGTATACCTGGCCAGACGGCTCAAAAGAAACCGTACTTGGCGTTGTGCCGGACGATGAAAATAAACGCTATGAAGAGCAGCAAGCAGAAAGTGTCAGATACCGCGTACCAGGTGAAATTCCAGAAACTCAGTAGCACCGTTAGCACTAGCCCTCTTCTTATCCTTGTTGCAAGGCCTTAACGCTAATCATAACTTGGAAGAATCTAAACTTAAGAGTTTGCTATCTGTAAGCCTTAAAGCAATGAATAATGCTTAGCCATGACCTTGAGCAGGCCTTGAGTCGCTTTATTTTTCAAGCTCGTTGGCTATTTGCATGACTAGCTGACAAAAAAGTGGCGGTTAGGCCTTATATTAGCGGGCGCCAGAAGCGATAAGGATTTTTTCGATATCCTGATAGTTAGCACCGCTTGCATGCTGCAGTGGCGTCACGCCGTTACCATCCGCCAAGTTAACATTAGCGCCTGCCTCAACTAACAACTCTACGATTTTCCGATGGTGGGCCTGCCCATCGCCCAAGATGATTGCCTCCAGCAGCGCGGTCCAATGAAGATTGTTAACGTGATCTACGTCAACCCCTGCCTCAATCAAAGTTCGTACCGTCTCAACATGCCTGCGCTCCGCGGCTGGGATGGTAATCCCCCCATTTATAACCGGGGCGATAAGTAGAGTTGGTTAGGCAGCCATGGTCACCTTCTGTTTCGGTGTTATCCCGCCCAATGCCATATTCGGTCGCTCGTGGTTGTACGTCCAGAGCCAGCGTGTGGCAAAATCCTGTACTTCAGCGATCGAGTCGAACAAATAATGACTCAGTCAATCATAACGGACTGTTCGGTTGTAACGTTCGATGTAGGCATTCTGCTGCGGCTTGCCAGGTTGAATGTGCAGCAACTCAATACCGTTCTGCTTCGCCCAACGGGTTAGTTTGCCACTGATGTATTCCGGGCCGTTGTCGCACCGAATGGCCCTGGGTCGGCCACGCCATTCGATCAACTGGTTTAAGGAGCGTATCACGCGCTCTGCTGGCAGTGAGAAGTCTGCATCGATGATCAGGCCTTCTCGATTGTAATCATCGATCACGTTGAACAACCGGTACTTTCGGCCATTGGCCAACTGATCATGCATGAAGTCCATCGACCAGCAGGTATTCAGCGCAGTGGGTACAACCAGTGGCGCTGGCTTTTCACGCACCAATCGCTTTTTGGGCTTGATGCGCAAGTTCAGCTCCAATGCCCGATAAATTCGGTAGATCCGTTTATGGTTCCAACCAAAGCCCTTCACGTTGCGCAGATACAAATAACACAGTCCAAACCCCCAGTTACGCTGATGGCGAGTCAGGCGCACCAGCCAGTCAGCGATAACGGCGTTCTCATGGCTCAGCTTCGCTTGATAGCGGTAACAGGTTTCACTGATCCCGAAAACCTGACAGGCCAGTCGAATACTGCAGCAACCGGTCTCAACGACATTCTTTGCCATCTCGCGGCGTTGAGATGGCTTTACCACTTCCCCTCAAGGGCTTCCTGGCGCAACTCTGCCTTCAACCGCTCTTCGGCATACATCTTCTTGAGGCGCTGGTTCTCATCTTCCAACTCCTTGAGGCGCTTCATCATGGACGTGTCCATACCACCGTACCTGGAGCGCCATTTATAAAATGAGGCACTGCTCATGCCGTGTTCGCGACACAGTTCAGGGACAGGCATACCAGACTCCGCCTGCTTCAAAATCGCCATGATTTGGCTGTCGGTAAAACGTGATTTGCGCATGTGAAATCTCCTGTGTTTTCAGGTTACAAAATTCCACTTATCAACGCGATTATTTTTCGGGGGGATTACCGTAAATACATGAAGGGGTCCCCCGCTTAGTTTATTGGTAACAAATGCCAACGATGGACAACATTCCAACCTTGCAAATTGCAGGGGCTCCTTTAGCATAGAATACTTTTTTCCTGAATTCAACTAATAAGTGCAGCACCTGCGGTATTCAGGGCTCCTGAGTATTCACCCAGAAACACCTGTGCCGGTGTTCGATAGCCGAGGCGCTTTCTAGGCCGATCATTTAACTTGTTGACCACGCGTCGTACCTCGGCATCTGTAATTTGCCGGAAGTCTGTTCCCTTGGGGAAATACTGCCGTATCAAGCCATTCGTATTTTCATTCGTGCCTCGTTGTCCCGAGCAGTAAGCATCACAGAAATAAATTGACGCGCTAACGGCCTTGGCAACCTCCTCGTGGCGTGCAAACTCTGAACCATTGTCCAGCGTGATGCTCTTCACTGCGCCGCGACGAGGCTTGAGCAGCCGAATCATGGCTTTCTCGGTCAGTTCTGACGTTATCTTTGGCAAACGCGCGGCCATTAAATAACCACTGCGGCGCTCCACCAGTGTCACCAGGCCTGACTGCTTATGCCCCTTGAGCACCGTGTCGCCCTCCCAATGACCGATCACGAGCCGGTCATCGACGTCAGCGGGACGGTGTTCAATGCCCACACGGTTGGGAATTTTACCGAGCCCTGCGCTCTTGGCGTGAGCACGGTGCTTGCTACGCCGCTTGGGTTGACGAAGGTGCCGCCAGAGATCGCCTCCACGAGCCTTGTCATCCCAAATCAAGGCGTAGATCCACTGATGACTAACGCCCCTGTCGATCAAAGGCGCCATGAAACCGCTGATCTGCTCAGGGCTCCACTCTTCACGCAGTTGCTTGGCGACGATGTTGATCATGCTGGGTAGGCGCTTCGTCCACTTCCAGGCGGTGCGTCGCCGGTTGTCACTACGGTGCTGAGCCAGCTCGGGTTCATAACCGTCAGCAGTCGCGTTACGACGAAGCTCGCGACTAATCGTACTGTTATAAATGCCAAGGTCTTTGGCGATCTGTCTTTGGCTCATGCCTATCTCAGCACGAGCGTGAATCTGGTATCGTTGGGTCTGGGTCAGCTGCCGGTATTCCATGCTCTGCTTCACTTTGGTCGGTAAAGCAGGGAGGATGCCGGCGCTGGCCCTCCTACTTCTACCGAATGGCTCAAAGTGCTGCAGTTATTCTATGAATTCAGGTTTGAAAGGCGATCAGGCTGGCAGCAGCCCATCTGCATCGGCAACTTGCGTTAGTACAAAAGGGTTATTTCTCCAATAACTAAAAAGGAATTCCTTAGTAGCACGCGACGGTGCGACCAAGGCACTATTAAAGGCTGACAATTCGGGTCCATATACCGGACCACGTAAAGCTTTCACCTCCACTGTCTTTGGTCGCGAGACCGCCGGCCTTGCTGAGTTCATCGCCTCCCAGCCTTCTAATTTAGTGCCGAAGAAACCTACTATGCATCGAAGAGCAGAATCAATTGTGTATTGAAAAAGCCATACCTGTCGCTCTGCCTCCAGTGCTCAGCTTTAGCCTAGTACTACTGTGTCATAAATAGACATGTTATCAATACGTATTGTGTCCTCTGTATAGCGATTTCGCATTATGGTAAACGACGCACTTCACGACCGCTTCGAGACGTATCTTGATGAGCTAGCGCCTCGCCTGGGCCATGCTGATCGGGTGCAAGGTTTTCAGGATTACTGTCGTGGCTTGATGCTGCCGCTGAAACGCAAGAGTATCGAGCCCATCGCCGCCAGTGTCGATCCGTATAACGTTCAGGCCTGTCATCAGTCGCTGCATCACCTGGTGGCTCGCTCTGGATGGTCTGACCGAGGGATGCTTAATGGCGTGGCGCAGCAGGTGCTACCCTACTTGCTTCCCCCCGATACGACGCCTTTCTGGATTATCGATGACACCGGTATTCGCAAGAAAGGACGGCATTCGGTGGGCGTTAGCCGCCAA
>NZ_JBQSVC010000051.1:0-14395 GCF_052376035.1 Halomonas sp. AOP7-E1-9 | reverse complement strand
AATCACCTAGCGGCGAATCGGTGCGAGTCCAGATCAAGTTAGGATCAGACTGCGCGGTCGCAATCCAGCTAAAGTCATCAATGGAGAACACGCCCTTTAAATTCGTGAGCATACCGGTGAAGTGCGACAGGGTATTCACCGCCAGCGTCAGACCGTCAGGCGCTGCAGAACGCACCCGCGACATTTGGCTGGCACCACCACCCCCGGGTGAATTGACCACGGCGATCGACTGGCCTATTTGAGGCTCCAGTGACTCAGCGAGTGTGCGCATAAACACATCAGAAGAGCCACCCGCCTTGGTGTGCATAATCACGCGAACGGTGTCCTGGGGCCACTGGTCGTCACTGGCAGTAGCGATGGAGCCAGTCGCCATCATCGAGATGGTGGCAGCACTGACTAACACCTTAGATAGTGCGTTTCTTTTTTTAGCAAACATGGGCATGCACCTCTTTTTATAGCTATTTTTATAGCGTTATTAAAAACAACTTCGAACTCTATTGCCGTCCAAGGCGCGTCGTTAATTCATAACGCTTCGTTAGCAACATTAAAAACCATCAACTTTCAAACCTACTGGCCTAACTCAACCCTAGCTACCTCACTAATTCGTGATGCAAACTCGGTGTACGCTTCAGGCCCCATCCAAGAGTCCGCAATGCCTGAATTACGTGCATAGGTTTGATAATGTTCTGTCTTCATGGCCTTATGAAAAGCATCGGCAATTTGTTGCTGCGTTTCGATGGGGATACCTGCTGGCCCAAACACACCCCGGACTTGTAACCAACTAGTGTCTACATCAATGCCTTTTTCGGCAAAGGTGGGAACATCGGGGAGGTTTGTTAGCCGCTCATCGGCGATAACACCAAGCCCTTGAATACGTTCTGCATCAAAAAACGAGTTTAAAGCACTAAGATTAGAGACACCCACATCTACATGCCCGCCCATCACCGCCGCAATAATATCGGGCGTACCGTTATAGGCGATCCACTCAAAATTCACATCCGTCGCACTTTCCAGCATTGAAATGGCGATATTCTGTGTTGAACCTCGTGGCCCAAACCCACCGATACTGACTTTCCCTTCTCCCTCTTTAGCACTGTCAATCAACGACTCAATACTATCTATTTCTGATTGATGCTTTGTAAAAACAACATGTACATCTTCTTGAGTAGAGGCAATCCAGGAAAAATCATCCAGTGCAAAAACGCCGTTTAAGTTTGTCAGCATTCCTGTAAAGTGAGATAGCGTATTAATACCAAGTGTTAAACCATCTGGCGCTGCGCTCTTAAGGCGCGACATTTGCGTAGCGCCACCACCGCCAGGAGAATTAATAACCACAATCGGCTGGCCAATTTGTGGTTCTAATGACTCGGCCAAGGTTCTTATGAAAACATCTGCTGAACCGCCCGCCTGAGTATGCATAATGAAACTGACAGGGCCCTGCGGCCAACTATCATCACTTGCGCTCACAGTAGAAAATGGTAAAGCCAACGATATTAATGCGGCGCCAGCCAGTAATTGACGGCGAGCATTTAGCTTATAACGCATAGTAAGCACCTCATTATTTATAATTGTGATAACCACTTTAGTGATACTGGCATAGCTCCAGGTTATCGACCACCAACGATACATTGGGTGTTGGTTAACTTATTGTCTGTCACTTTTAAGGACATCTAGAGAATTCAGTAACGGGACAGAACCTGGTAGCTCGTCGCTTGCCATCACAGTCTTTTGGAGGGATTGACGGTCAGAAAGTGATAGCACGCCGCTAACTAATTCCTGATATTTCTCAAATAGCTCAGGATCACTCAATGGATCCTCGGGATCGCCTTTGCGGGTCTCCTGTAAATGTTGATAGGTGTTTCCATCAACGGTGGTGACGATAATATTGGCCATCCGCTGACGGGGGTATCGGGCCGCAAGGTCCGCACGCTCTGCGACACTCACCTTGGGCATTAAGGCGCGAATGCGGTCATCCTCCAGCACGGGCGGCTCAAAGGCTTGCAGCCTAACCTTGCCCAGCACCAAGAAAGCGGCAATACAGTATTGAATGCTGAAACGCGCTTCTTGGGCCGTGGAAGGCGTTGGACGATTGCACATCGAATAGGTCGCGCCATACCCTTCGATATGAATGGATTCAATGGTTTCCGGCGTTATTGAGGCGGTGGTTTGCAGCGCTTTCAAGCCATCCAGCGCGGGGAAAATATGCCCGCAGCAGCCGTGGTTTTTCACCGTCATGCGAGTAATCGGCGTCCAATCACCGATACCTTCCAGCGCTGCTTCCCAGTCGCCAGTGGAATCGCTGGTGGCAGCTGCAAATCCTTTGTTGGCATGCAGGCTGTCCAGCGATGCGGTTACCCCTTTCGCCGCCGCCATTCCCGCCAATAATCCTGCATCGGCGGCATGCCCAGCATGCAGTGGCTTCGCCATGCCCTCGCCCTGCAAGTTCTGCTGATGACCACCGGCAAAACTACTGGCCAACCCAATAGCGTGACCAATTTGTGCTGCAGTGGCATCGAGCAGCATCGCGGTGGCAACCGCCGCCCCTATGGTGCCCACCGTGGCAGAGGTGTGCCAGAAGCGGTAGTGGCTGGGCTGGATAGCGAGGGAAATGCGGCAGCCCACTTCATACCCGCCAATAATGGCCCGATGAAGCTGCTCACGGGTTGATCGAATATCTTGTGCAACGGCCAATGCCGCCGCAATCGTTGAACTACCGGGGTGATAGCCGCCATCCTTGAAGATGTCGTCGAACTCAACGGTGTGGCTAGCTGTGGCATTTAACAAAGCGGCATAACGTGGCGAACCGAGGCGCCCATCCACATAACAGACCGCGCCGCCCTCTCCACGAGTTGAGGAAAAGGCTTCTGATAGCAGCGTAGCAGGCGCTTGGTTGCACCCCGGCAGCGTCGTGGCGAACCAATCCAGTAGTGCCCGACGAGCGGCCCAATCTGTCTCAGCATTCAGCAGGCGGGTGTTCCAGTGATAAGCAGCCTGGGCCAAGCGTTCAAGCGGGTTGGGCATAGTGTTATTCAAAGCTGGCCTCCTGAGTTGCTCTCTGCGCCAACGCCTATCTCTACATCAGCGCTACTCTGTAAAGGCCCGCTTATGGCGCCATCGGCGATGAGAGCCGCTAAATCCTGCTTTGAATAGCCTAGGCTCATAAGTACCTCGGCAGTTTGCGCACCCACTTTTTGCGGTGGTGAGGTAATGCCACGGGTGCCCTCGGACATACAAAACGCTGACACTGGAACAGTAAGCGCTTGCTTTAGGTCTGAGCTAAGCGGCTGAGCATGCAAGACGCCCCTTGAATGAACATGTGGATCATGCAGTGTTTCTTCTAACTTCCGGATACGCGAAGCGGGAATCCGCCGCTTCTGTAAAAAGGACTCCCAATAATCAGCGGTCATGGTGCTAATGATCTCAGCAATGACTTTTGTTTCCTCTGAGTGACTATCAAGGCGTTGATTATTATTCTGTTTAATCATGTCCTCCCTGCCCAAGGCCGTCCACAAGCGTTTTTGCTGAGTTAAGTTAGAGGCGGCAATCATTAACGGCTGATCAGACGCTTGGTAGCAGCCAATGGTGGCAAAGGGAAAGGTATTGCCTTTGGGTTCTGGTTTTTTACCGTTCCAAAGCAACGCCGTTAAATAGGGGCTGGCGAGCATTAGAGCCGTATCGGACATGGATACATCCACAAACTGACCGTTACCGCCGTTGCGCTCACGTTGGAACAGAGCCGTTGAGATGGCAAACGCAGCCGTGGTGCCGGTGGCATAATCCACCACCGGCGCGCCGCTTTTAAGCGGGCCAGTATGGTGGTCGCCCGTCATTGCCATCATGCCCGAATAGGCTTGAATAACATTATCGTAAGCAGTGAGCTCCCGGCGCGGGCCGGTGCTGCCAAAGGCGGAGATGGAGCAGTAGATCAGCTTAGGGTTGAGCAGTTTCAGGTCGTCGTAACCCAGCCCCAGTTTCTCTAACGCCCCTGGCCGATAGTTTTCGACAAATACATCTGCGGTGGCGAGTAACTTCTTTAACGCCTCACGCCCCTGGGGATTCTTGAAATCAATCGCCACGGCTTTTTTATTGCTGGCTTGGGACATAAAAGCAGTACCTAGCCCCTGGTCATTCAGCGCTCGGTCCGACCCTTGCATTCGTGCTTGGTCTGGGTCGCTAGGCGATTCAACCTTGATCACGTCGGCACCCAGTACAGCCATTTGGTAGGTGGCGAAAGGGCCAGCTAATACGTGGGTAGCATCAACAACACGGATGTTTTCAAACGGGGAAGACATAACAACCTCAATCCACTTATTCATTATTGTTAAACAGCAGCAACACCCTGCCGACTTATCTTCCATTAACAATGCATAAAGAAAGTGGACCTGTGTACTGACAAAACATCAGGTGACGCTTAACAAATGGTTGTTACGCCCCCAGTTGCTGAATTATCAAGGGGCGTAATTTTTTAGTCCGACATCATTCTCTGAAAGGCCCCAGGAAACGTGTTTCACTGGACTTCGTTATGGAAGGATCATCTAAGGCGATGAAGCGCAGTTCGATGGGATGACTGGGGGATGACAAATCATCTCCATCGGCGGTGAGTGCGAGACGGAGGCTACGTGTTTCAAACGCCGCCACCTCGATGGTATCCACTCCCTGCAGGCGAAGTCCTGGCAACCCCGCGGCTGAAACCGCGTAACGATGGGGTTGGCTATCTTGACTGCGCAGCGTCACGTTGTAGTAATTGATAACTCGGCCCTCGGCCGTGCTTTCAAACAGTGCCTGACGGTCGCGGGCAATCTCTACATCAATTGGCACCCGGGCGTTCAAGAAACCGACTAACAGCACCACCATAGAGAGTAAAGCCACCGTATAAGCCAACAGCTGGGGGCGCCAGAAACGCGTCGTTTTACCCTCTAACGAACGCTCCGTGGTGTAACGAATCAGGCCACTCGGTTTATCGATACGCGCCATAACGCTGTTGCAGGCATCGATACACGCCGCGCAGCCAATACACTCGTACTGCAGCCCATCACGAATGTCGATACCGGTGGGGCATACCTGAACGCAGAGTTCGCAGTCGATACAGTCACCGGTTCGAGTTGCCTCAGCGCCCTTTTGAGAAGGGTCGCGGCGTGGCTCACCGCGGGCGGCATCGTAAGAAACAATTAGCGTATTGGCGTCGAACATCGCCGACTGAAAACGCGCATAGGGGCACATATGCAGGCATACCTGATGGCGGAGCCAACCGGCATTGGCCGCGCTTAAGGCAGTATCTGAGAGAAATTGAAGAAACTCACACCGGCCATACGTGCGGACAACCCAGCATAATGCTACGCAATACCCGTGGCGGGCGTATGGCCCTGCCCCCCCGCGATCCAAGACGACTCACGCTGCAAATTGACCCAGAGTGTTTCTAATTATTGGTTTTAAGGTAGATTGAATAGTAAACGCCATCTACCTAATGCCGTTTCCTTCAGTTTCAACACCTCCTTGATGACTTCGAACAGATAGCCTGTAGAACCTTGTCCACTACCGGTGGTGCAGATCAACCGGTCCTGATCATCGAACAGGGAGACAACTGCGCCGCTGTTATCAAACAAGAGGGCCGTCGCCGGCAACATATGCGCCAGCAGACTTGAACCATCATTCGATGAAAACGCCATAATAACTACCCCTGCTGCTGTGCTGTGCTGTGCTGCCAGCTATACTTTATGTGGAATAAAGAGTGACTCCCGCAAGCTTACTTAATCATTGTTGACCAGACTATCGCCTTACGCATAGGGTTTCGACCTAATGCACGACCAATGCCAAATAAGCCCAAATGAAACTAAAAGTGCTTTAACGCAAGTGCTGACGATGAACTAGAGTGTATAAGCTTTTCTGATCCGCTAAACCGTGAGATCAAACGGTTTGACTGAGCACGAGGTAGGTATCCGAGCAGATCAAGAACTCGCTGCTATTGAGCTGAGATTATCAGCGCTTGAGAAGGAAAAGGCCGCCCTTCTTTCCCGGAAGAGCGAGCTGCATCATGCTGCGCACCGACCTCCAGTACCGCTGCTAACCCCCGATCAAAAAACCAGACTGTTCCGGAACCTTTTTCGTGGCAGGCAGGATGTCTATGCGATTAGCTGGCAGAATTCCGGCGGCCGTTCCGGCTATGCCGTTGCCTGTGAAAACGAATGGGCCCCAGGGCTCTGTCAGAAACCCCAGATCAAGTGCGGGGAATGTCCCCACAGAAAGTTCAAATCACTGGACTTCAGTGCAGTATACGACCATCTGTCGGGCAAGCCGGTGGTTGGCCTTTACCCTTTACTACCGGATAGCTCCTGCTATTTATTGGCAGTAGATTTTGATAAAGAGAACTGGAAAGCAGATGGCCGTGCGCTAGCTCAGGCTTGTCGTGATGAAGATATTCCTTATCTTGTTGAGATCTCTCGCTCTGGTGCGGGTGCCCATCTGTGGATATTCTTTTCAGAAGCCGTTCCGGCTTGGTCAGCGAGGACGTTGGGGTTCAAGTTGCTGGATAAAGCCATTTGAGCTCCACTGCAGTGGATCGCGGTGAATCTGAGCCAGGCGCTTCCTCTGTGTTACCGAACAAATGCCCCAACGAGACGTCTAGCCACAGCGCAAGCTTTAACGAGAGCGAATAGGGGCGCTCTGCAAAAGTAATCCGCTGGAGAGAATAACCAAATTAATACTGCATAAATTCCCACCTATGAGATGTTACACCACAGATGTATTGTGGCTATATTCATTTACTCAATTTAAGACCTAAGGGTGTGCCGGCATGGATTACGGATTAAAACGTATCGTTCTTATCGACAGTTATGTGGAAGGCATGGCGTCAGAACTAGATGTCACAGGGCACACCAATATCAGCGGTAGGAACGGCAAAGGTAAAACAAGCTTTCTACGACTAATTCCAATCTTCTACGGTGAAAGCCCCCGTCGTCTGGTGATGGCTTCAGGCAATGGCAATCTGAGTTTCAATGAATTCTATCTTAGCCGCACCGGGTCATACATTGTGTTTGAGTACATGAGCCATGGCGAGCCTCGGATGGCTGTTTTTTGCAACCGAGCCAACGAATCCCGGCACCGGCACATCTTCATCGACTCAAGCTACCGTGAAGATCTCTTCATGGATACTGAGCAAGGGATTATCCACCCCGCCCACTCACTGCTCACCCGGGTAAACTCAGCAAACCTTCACTACCAACTCGTTGAGACAACGCAGCAGTATCGCCAGGTGCTCCTTGATGGGACCGTACCGAAGGCCTATCACTTCAGCATGTGCCCACGAAACAGCCGGATGTCCCAGCTTACGCCCCTGTTTACCGGCATGTTTAAACGAGATGCACAATTCGCGGATCTATCCAAAGTCATTCAAGAATACGCAATGGAGAAACTCGATGAGGAATCCAGGAAAATCCTCAAGAATTTTTCTCCCCACCGTGACCACCTGACAACCACGCTGATTCAATACGATGCCTATCAAGCTCTGCAGAAGATTAAGCCCAAAGCGGACGCTCTCGCGAACACCCTTGAAGAACAACAAGTTGCCCGGCGAAAACTATCGGCCAGCGTTGTCGCCGCCAAAGGGCTGTATTCCGACCTAAAGATCCAAATACACCACCATGAACGGGATATCACTTCCTCGAATGACCTGATTGAGGAAAAGGAAACGGCATACCAGAACGAACTTTCAGAACTAAAGCGCCTGATTCAGAACATTGATGATAAGCGGGGGCCGAAAAACGCCGAAGTCAACCGTATTGAGCGGGAATACAATGTCTACCAGGAGCAAAACTTCCCTGCCTGGGAAGAGAAGCTTAGCAAGCTCGGGTCAAAGAAAGACGAACTATCGGACCTTCGCCAGCAATATCAGGCCCTATCTAGCGCAACCGAGCAAATCCGTAGACCTATCTTGGAACAGATTGACCAGGTTACTCGGCGAGCGGAAGAGAGAACAAAATCGCTGATCAGCAAACGCGAAAAGTTCAATGCCGATTACCAAGGCCAGCGAAACGAACTGACGTCACGTCAGGCTTCAGAGGTCAGGCTACAAAACCAAGATCACCAGTCAGCATTATCTGATCAGCAACAAGACTTGAATGAGACGGATAGTCTGGTCGGGCGCCTAGAAGAGCGCCGAGCCAACCCTAAGCCCTCACCAGAATTAGCGCGACAGTTTGAAGTGGCACAGGATGGCTATGATGAGGCACAAGAGTTCTTTGAAAAGGCGCAAGACGAGAACGGCAATGCCGACGAGGCCTATCGAAACGCTCGCCATCAATACGACGTTGTTGATCAGCGGTTCGAAAAAGCTCGAAATTTCGTTGAAACCGTTGAAGTCGAGCTACAGGATGTCCAGGGACTAATTGATGGCAACGAAGATTCGCTGATTTATTTTCTCAACGAACATAGACCGGGTTGGGAGGACACCCTTGGCCGAATATTGCAGCCCGACATTCTCCGGAAAAACCTTTCCCCTTCCATTGACGAGGAATACCCCGAGGCCCGTAATCTGTTTGGCATCAATATCGATTTATCGAAGCTTCCCGAACAGGAGCTGACGCCTGCTGCCTTATCGGCGCGATGTGAGGAATTGTTACAGACGTTAGAAAACGCGGAGAAAGAGTGTTCTGCGGCCGAAAAGGTCCTGAACACAGCCAACAAGCGCCAGCAAGATGCAAAGCACCGACTTGAAACCGCCAAGCGGGCGTTTAAACAAGCCCGTACTCAGCGCGACGGTGCGCGAGATATGCTTAGTGACATCAAGCACCAAGTTAAGCAATCCATCCGGGAGGCTGGGCTAAAACTGGATACCCAGCTTGCAGATGCTAAAGCTGCACATCAGCAGGCTCAAACCTCTTTGGCAGACCTCAAAACAGCACATGCCCAAGCAGTCGATGCGTTAGCGACATCGCACCAGCAAGCGCTGGAAGACTTCGACAAAGAACACGACGAACGCCTCGCCGAAATCAAGCTCGAAATTGAAGAGACAGCTAACGAACGGGGCGAAGATGTTAGACGCTTGGAGCGCCAGCTTGACCAGAAACTGTCCGGTGTGGGCATCGACCCGAAAGAACTTCAAACGCTACAGACCCGAATTGACAAACTGTCCAAGGAAATTGGCCAGATCCAAGACAAGCAAGTGGCCATCTTGAGCTATCAAACCTTTATGAAGAAGGAATATGCGTCACTGAGCGACCTTAGAGACGAGATTTCAAGCCTTGATAAGGCTAAAAGCCAGCATGTCACTACGCAGAGTCAGCTGAGCAACGCCTGGGAAAATGAACGTTTGACGCTCGACAACAAGATTAAAGAAGCTAAGCGCAAGAAAGCCATCGATGAATCCAATCTCAATGAGCTCGATATTCGCGTTCTGAGCCTGTCAGAAGACTCGGAGTTGTCGGTGAGCGAGAACGACAGCACGCTGGCGCTGTATCGGGAGATGGCACCTCAACAGCTGATTGACGAGTACGTGAAATGGGGCACTAAAGCGGTCGGGCTGCTCAAGGATATGAAAAAGCTCAGCGATGAGATTGCCACGGTTTTTGAGCGATACCCCCTCACGCCCAGCGCACAATACTGGCACGAAGCGGGATCAGGCGGGGATGATTCCGACGAGCGCACGATAAAGCGAGCCAAGGCGGCGGTCGACTACTACAACGGCGGCAAGCACGAGAAGGTTCATGATTCCCTCGTGAAGGGGTTTGGCAACCTTGATCAAATTGATATCTACCGCCAGGCCATGGAGAACTTTGACCAACGCATACGCCGTTTTAACCGCGAGCTATCGGAGCACGTTACCCAATCCCTGACCTTTGAAAGCCTGACGAGTATCGAGCCAACCGTCTCCTTTGCGCTCGATGAGCTGGACTACTGGAAGGACATCAAGGCACTGGCGGATGGCGTCCGAGCCTGGCGGGATGAATCAGGCCTCAACAGCATGCCAAACGAAGACCTGATATTAACCCTAAGAAACTACCTCGACACTTTTGAGGTGTCTCGCGCCAACGTGTCGGTTGAAGACCTTTGGCGCCTGATTCAATTCAGATGCACAATCGTTGAAAACGGTAACCCGAAAACCATTACCGGGAACAAGGATCTTGCTGGAGACGCGAGTGTTTCATCCAACGGCTTGACCTATCTAGTATTGATCGTCGTGTTCCTCGGGTTTGTCGACATGCAGCGCAAAAAACAGCCGGTACACCTCACATGGGCACTCGATGAATTGAGAGCGTTCGACAATGACAACAAGCGTGCCCTCCTCGAACTACTGGGACAGCATGATATTAGTCTGGTGACCGCATGTCCTGACATGGAGGATCGGGAGCTTGGGATGTTTAATCGGGTCTACAAGCTGGAGCCATACAAAGGTGGCCTTCGCTTTGTCCGCTGGACGATGCCTCCGGTGCGGTCAGACGCATCAGCCAACCCCTTCCTTACGGCCACAGCGGAGTAATGACCATGCAAGCAACATTAGCTACGACGAAAAATGCGAGTGGTCGCCCCGATACTTACCGAAGTCTGGTGACCGCTCTGATTGGGGGAGCCGTGATATGCCCGTGGTCGTTCCCGACCGAAGCCCGTCTACTCGAACGGGAGGATATTCAGGAGAAGATCAATGCCTGGGTTGACGACCTTGGCATGGAGTTGGCGGAAACCAGCTCCGGAAACGGCCACTATCTGGTGTACCAAGGCTTTGACTCAACCGTTAAAGCGGTTGCTCGCGGCATATTCACTCGCGTCATGAAAGACCTGCGCTTTTACGTTCGCATGCTTGAAGTGCTCATGAACACGCTCCATGCCGATATGGCGATGGTGGCCGGCGAGGAGCTTCGCTTCCACGACTTTCTCAACCAGGTCAGCCAAAGCCCTAGCTTGCAAGCGCAGCTCAGCGATCTCTCTTCTTCCAAAAAGCACAGCGCCGTTAAGGAGCAGCTTGAAGGCTTGTTCCAACGACTGGTCAAAGATGGCTTGTTGGTAGAAGCCAATAGCAAACACAGCATTTATCAGGTGACCGCTCGGATTGAGTTGATTCAGGACGTGATCATCTTCATTGGCGAAAATGAAAAGCTGTTCGACGCTGAGAGAGAGAATCCGTCCCCTCGCCAAGGGGGGATCACATGAGAAAGAGCGGATTTCAAGAACCGGGCGACAACCATCCCTTGCTCGACTTGCTGAAGCAACTCTACAGCGCTCGCGAGCACGTTGTTGGCGCTTACGAGCGCAGTGGCATTGATATTGATGACCAGTCAATGGCTAAGATAGAGCCGCTCATTAAGGCCCACCTCTTGCGCCGGGAAGGCTACTCGGGATTGAGGCTAAACCAGAAGCTTCAAAAAGTGTTTGATGGCGCTCTGCGCAAAAACCGTATTGCGGCGATCAACACCGACTTGAACTCAGAGCTGCAAGCGGCCGAAATCGCCATGCGACAGCTCCAGGACGTCAAGATGTCTTCACGGATTGAGGATCTTGCACAAGCGCATGACGAAGTGGAACAACACCTGCTATCGATGTACGACATCCTGGATGACAGCTCGACAGCTATCTACAACCGAGTAACCAGCAGCTACGGGATGCAGCGTAACCCCGAGATAAGAAACCGCGAGAATGAAATGTACAATCGCCAGTTGACCCAGCTGGTAGAGAGTTACCATCAGATGCGCAACGGGCTATATGAGGAGCCCTTTACACTTGACCAGGACGTCATGGCGTTTATCGGCAACCTTGATATCCGCTGCATGGAGGTCATCGACCGGATTACCAGAACCCAAAACACCATCCGGGACAACCTTTTCCGCGTTCGGGAACTGGAAGCCCGCACCCGTAAGATTCGAGCCGTCGCAGATCACCTCAGGCAAAGCCCTGGTTTTGAGGCGCTTAACACATGGGATGCCCTGGATCAGCACCCTTATTTAAGGATGATTAGTCCTTTGCCCCTTATAGCCGCGCCTGACCTGTCTGATAGCAGCGTGGAAGAAGCATGCGGCGAACTGGTCGGCAAGCTAAGCGAATCCCTGAAATACCTGAAGCCCAAGGTGCAGCGGAGTGATTCGAGCCTGCGTAGCGCCGAGCAGTTTGAACAAGAGACGCAGATTGCCTCCCTTGACCATTTGGTATTGAGGTTGCTGGCTCAATGTCATAATGCTCAGGCACCCGTTTCCGCTGTCCGGTTCTGGGAGCGAGAGGAGAAACCGCAGGATGTGGCTGATCTGGACACAAGTGAATGGCTGTATGGGCTTGCGCTCTATATGGATTCTGACCCGGCCACACCCACTGGCGGCAAGACCAGCGATTACGCCAGCGTGTATATCGATGCTTACGCGCGGCATTCGCTTTCCGGTACCCACGACCTGTTGGATATCTATCTGTATCCCGCTCACATGGTTCAGCGGGACGTTGCCTCATTAATCTCCGATCGCAAGGCTCGCAAAACGGCATTATCAACATGAAGCTGAATCGCAGCTTGCTGAAACAGGCTTTAAAAGTCGCCCAATCCACAAAGACTCAATTTCCGGTTAATGGCAGCTTCAAGGTCCTCGCCGAGCGTGGACTGGGGCAAATAGTCGGGCATCACTACCGGATTGATAGGCCAACAAGGATGGCACTACGGGAGTGGTTAAAAAATGAAGGCGTTAACTGGATGACGCCGATCTCGAAATTCAATGGAGATCGTATCGACATTGCCCGCCATGTCACCAACGAGAAAACGGCACCCGCCCCGGGGCCAAGCAGCCGTATTCTGATCGCTGCTTTAGGCACTGGCGTCCAGCTAAATGGCCAGCCCCTCCCTTACATGGAAGGAGCCTTCGTTTCCATCCCCAAAGCCGACATACAACACATCGACGCACGGTGCCTGTTGTTAGTTGAGAATAAGCAGGCCTTTGAGTCCCTGTTCAAGGTCCAGGGGGACTACTGCAGAGACGGCATACTAGCGGTCTACCGAGGAGACCCGAACGCCCCTTATGGCCAACAGTGGGTGTGTACAGCTGTTGACGCCTTCGGTATCCCGCTGGCCGCCTATATGGATTTCGACCCCTCAGGGCTGAGCATGGGGCTGAGTTCCGGCGCCTCTAGCCTCCTACTACCCAAACCGGAGGCGCTTTCACACTTGGAAGGGAGTGCACAGGACTTCCGATATCAGCACCTTCAATGGGAAGCGCTTCGGGGTGGTGAGGGATACACAGATGTCCTCGCGCCGTGGGTACATTATTTGGGTCGTCGTAGAGCCAGTTTCACCCAGGAGCGTTTGATTGCCCATAACATCAGACACACGTGGATCGACTTACCGAAGGAAGGACCCGATGACCACTAAAACCGATTTTCACGAGTTTGCCCGCCATGATCGGTATAGAGCCTTCGAGATTCTGCTGTGGTGGGAAGGCACATGTAACGCCTCCGATCTCAGTGCACGGTTCAATGTCCGCCGAGAGAACGTGACGAAGGATATTAAGGCCTATCGCTTGAACCACGGCGAACAGGTGGTTTATGACTCGCTGGCCAAAACCTACAAGCCTTTGCCTGGCTTTACTCCCCGCTATACGTCTGGCCAGATCAGGGAGTATATGGAATTTGTACGGCGTTTTAGTGCGGATGCTCTCCCTCAGGCTACTTCCGCGCCAGGATGGTTGGATTCAGGCCCACGCCCTCATATTGAGCCTGACCCACACCTATTTCGTCTCCTGATACAGGCAATCCGCTACCACCGTCCGATGGATATTCGGTACCGCTCATGGAATCATCCGCACGGCATGGAGCGACGCATTCATCCGCATGCGCTGGCGCATTCTGGCTTACGCTGGCATTGCAGAGCCTATGACGAACGCACCTGCAGCTATCGGGACTTCCATCTAGGCCGGTTTGATAGTTATAACATCGTTGAGGATGAGCATAGCCACTTGGGGGAAGATGATTCTGAATGGCATTCAATGATCGAGCTTGAACTGGTGCCAAACCCTGAATTAACTGAAGGTGAAAAACTACTAGTCAAAGCCGACTATGGCTTATCCAGCGGCGTCCTGAAGGTTACCTGCCGCAGATCAATGGCCCACTACACCTTGCAGAACTACCAGGTTGACCCAGATCTCAATGCCCATAATCAGTTGACTCCCAAGAAAAATCCGCTCGTGCTCAGGAATCTATCAAGCGTGTTAACCGCCTTGTTCGGGCGGCAGTAATAACTTTCTGAGGGACGGAGCCAGCACTTTACGGTCTGTGACACCCGCAACACGAATTAAGTGGAGAAACTGCCCTGGGGCGAAGTGATGTTGCTTGGTGTTTAGCAGTGGTCATAAAGTCGCTCTGTCAGGGTTGGTTGAGTATTCTGAGAGAGCTAGATAGGAAGCTCCCCATCAGCCTATCACTGACAACCACGGCTGTTCAC
>NZ_JBQSVC010000050.1:0-14970 GCF_052376035.1 Halomonas sp. AOP7-E1-9 | reverse complement strand
AAACATACAAGGAGAACATCGTGAGCCTGATGAATAAAAGAGAGGATGCAAGGGTTGAAAAACCTAATGGTGATGTTTTGGGGCCTTATAAAGCAATGTTTGCAGGCAGCACTATCATCATTGATGATCCCAAGGCAGATGTTGAAGAAGGCGATAGTATTCTGCGTTTATTGCCTAACGGAAAAGATGAGCGCAGCTTTGTAACCGATGCAACATTCTACAATACGGGTGTCGGAAGAATGGGGCCGCACTATCAGATTAAATTCAAGAAAGGAGGCGCCCCTGTGGAGCATAAACCAGTTCAGAACTTTCACATAAATAACGCCCAATCAATTCAAATCGGCGACTTCAACTCTCAGAGCGTAGTTAATTCCTTTGAGGCTCTAGTAAAGAAAATTGAGTCTTCATCTGCTTCGCCAGCAGAAAAGGAAGAGGCCAAGTCCTTGCTATCTAAATTTTTAACTCACCCAGTTGTTGTTTCTGTGCTAGGTGCAGCCGCTGGTTCTATCATCGGCTAATGTTTAACAAGGCCATTAAATTCGCTCCCTACGGTCACCGGACGCTCGTAAACTCCCGCCGTTTATGGCGGCGTTATACAAAATAGGGGGGTACCATGAAATTTGAGGGGCAGAACTGCCAAGTCATCAGGCAAGTGGTTCAGAGCAAGCAAGACATCGAATTTGAAGCTAATAAATCCAACACTATTTTCGCTGATAGTGAGGCTCCCGAAGATTGGACTGAGTACCCTCCCTCTATTTTGAGCGATACCGATTTGGCAAAGGTCAAAGCAGTACTGGCCATAGATGGTAGTGTCCGAGCAGCACTACATAGACTAGAGCAGACTACACACGAGCAAGGTGCGAAGGTCTATTACAAAGCTCTTGATGGTGACACGGTATCGATCAAGTTCGAGTGGTAGTTTTGTATAACAAGTCGCAGCAGTTCGCGACCGAAGGCCGCCGGACGCCCTTTACGTGGCTCCTTCGTCGCCACTCCAAGGTCGCCGCTGTGCTTCGGCGTTATGTGATCAATCCAGCATAGGAATACTGCTTTGAGGCAAGAGCTTAGAGATAAAATTGTAGAAGTATGCGATCACAAAATCGCCCAGAAAGGGCCGGGAGTCGGGCTGTCCTTTTACGCTTTCTTCAAAAATAGAAATGACCAGCCGGAGGTTCTTATGGAGGCAGCGCGGTGGTGGATTGAAACTCACAAATTAGATCATTTCGAAAAGGCGGTGAAAATCAGAGATATGGTGAATTCTGGTGTTTAGCTGTACCTGCAAATCACATAACAAGTCGCATCAGTGCGCGCCTGCGGCGCCGGACACTCACTACGTTCGTGCTGCTGTGCTTGGGCGTTAAGTTCTTAGGAGATTTCGGTGTTAGTCAGGGAAATGGAAGAGAAGGACCTTGAAGCTGTAACTGCAATTTGCATGGCTTCGTTTCTGCAGTCAGTTGCAGGCACATTGTCTGCGGAAGGGATTTCAACCTTTTCGAAAATTGCTGCGAGTAATGCCTTTCTTGACAGAATGAAGAGCGACAACTTGATGCTGGTCGCAGAAATTGATGGAAAAATCGAAGGCGTAATCGAGCTCAAGGAAGGTCGCCACGTTGCAATGCTTTTTATTAGCCCTGAACGCCAGAAGAAAGGTATTGGTAGGAAGCTGCTTTCATCAGCCCTGAAGTATGCGAAGGTTGAAACTGTCACGGTCAGCGCGTCCCTGTCTTCAGTTCCCGCGTATGAAAAGTACGGATTTGAGTGCAAAGGCGAAGCAGATGAGTCGGCAGGTTTGGCTTATCAGCCTATGGAAATCAAACTTAACAAGGCAATGCACGCGACAAGCGCGTGATTGCGGCGTTATATTCATAGGGAGATTAGACTTTGCCGTTAGATATAGCTTATAGCATTGAGGCTGATGATTATCTTGATCCTGATAGAGCCTATGATCTCTATTGGTCGGGATTGATTACAGATAAAAAGAAGTTTCTATGCCCTGGGTCTGATTGTGCTGCTCAAGTCACCTGTGCGAACTTGGACGAAGATGTTCAAGACATGAAAGTGGTTCCTCATTTTAGAATTTACGGTTCGCACAGTAAATCTTGCGAAATTTTTAACAATGTTCCCCTCGACTTGCGATACGAGGATGGAGTTTTAGTTAAAGAAGAGAGGCGCTCTGTTGATGAATCTATCGTTGATGTGTTTCTTCTGGAAAGACCCGCCTCCTATTACGATGAGCCAAAGGCAAGTAAATTTCCAAATAAAAAGGCCGTCAAAAAGCCTCAGTTTATAAAGCGCCATAAGGATATTGGTCTCAGAGAGAATGGCAGTATTGGGAATATATATTCTGTTAGGTCTGTTGTAAGTCGTTATATACGCTATAAGAAAGATGGTTCACTGGAGCATAGGCGAGTAAATATTAAAGGCCGGGATGTCCACTATAAAAGCATATTCAAATGTATTTGGGAGCAAGACTTAGAAGTGCTTCCAGATTATCCTGTTATCTATTACGGATGGGCATATGTCAATAGGCTATCTTCTGGTTATGGTTACCAGGTTAAGTTTAAAAAGAACTTCAAAAAGTCAGAAGAGGGCTTTATAACTACAGTAATGGTGGGTGATCGTCTAATTGATAGCTATAAGGTTAAAAAACTTGTAACTACACGGTTGGAGAAGATCGTTCAGAAAGAAAAACCAACCGCTTTTGTCTTTATCTATGGAAAACCGGAAGAAAATGAATCTATGAAAGGGGTAAAGTATGCTAATTTTTCGATCACAAATTTGGATATGATTGATATCAACTATGACTGCCCCTTGCCAAATAAATATAACAAATAACTGCAACGGACGCCTGCGACGCTCGCTGAGTTAAGTATTATGCGACAGCGACAACATAAGGAAGGAAATTAATGCCATACGAGCTTGAAAACAGACTAGTTATTGGGGTTGCATCAAGCGCGGTTTTTGACCTTAGTGAATCCGACGCAGTTTTCCGGAGTGATGGCGAAGAGGAGTACCGAAAATATCAAGAGAAGAACCTAGACGTCCCGCTACCTAAGGGCATCGCCTACCCATTTATCAAGCGTCTTCTTGCGCTAAACGACCTCGATTCATCCGATCCACTGGTTGAAGTGGTATTACTTTCACGTAATGATCCAGACACTGGGTTACGTGTCATGAAAACCATTGAACACTATGGATTAGGAATGACTAGAGCGATATTCATGCAGGGGCGTTCCCCGTATGAGTACATTCCAGCACTCAATATTGCCTTGTTTCTATCCGGTCATAAACCTGATATTGAAGCTGCTATTAGCTTAGAGCATCCTGCTGGACAGGTTCTCGATTCAAAGTTTGACGATGATGAGAACGACAAGACACTTCGCATTGCGTTCGACTTCGATGGAGTCCTTGCGGGAGACGAGTCCGAGACAGTAATGCAGGCGTCCGGCCTCACGGCCTTCCATGATCATGAGGTCAAGAACGTCATGCAGCCCCATAATCCGGGGCCGCTTAAGGAGTTCTTGGTTCGCATTTCAAAAATCCAGTCAGCCGAAGAGTCGTATAAGAAGCAGAACCCTGACTATGAGAATCGAATTCGCGTTTCTATCGTCACGGCTCGTAACGCGCCATCGCACGAACGAGCCCTAAAAACTTTGAAGAGTTGGGGCATAATGGCCAATGACGCATTTTTTCTTGGCGGTATTGAAAAAGGCAGAATCTTAGGTGTACTCAAGCCTCACATATTCTTCGATGATCAGTCCGCTCATCTTAAGTCTGCGAGTGCTGTTGTTCCATCTGTCCACATTCCGTTTGGTGTTACTAATCAAGCCTAGGTCGGCCTCAGAGTAATCTGCCGCCTAAGTTTTGGTAAGATCGAAAAACAGACTAGGAGTGGCCAACATGACGCGCTTCTAGTCTTATAATTACGATCAGCCCCCATAGTGGTGATCAACTACTAAGTCCAAGTTCCAACCCAGTACCTTTGAGTACGCGGTGTATTTTCTGATTGAGCACAAGCTAGACTTATCCGTTTTCCATGCTCAGAGCAGCAACGGTGCGACTGCTCGGCTGTCTATGATGCAGCTATTTGATAAATTCAGTACTCTATAACCCCTGCTTACCCAAGGCGATCCACCAATCTTATGACGAGAAAAACACTAAGCTTGAAGGTCAAAAGGCAGCAAGAGGCCAAGCCCTCTGATGACGTTGAAGATCAATACCCCGATGACCCCGAAAAGCGTTTTTTAAATGGCGTCGCTATTCATCCTTCCCCACGCATTTATTTAGAAGCGGGTTCCAGCCAGCGCAGCGTACGAGCGATGGATTTGATCACGCCCATCGGCATGGGCCAGCGTGGCTTGATCGTGGCACCCCCAGGCTCCGGCAAGACGACGCTGTTGAAACATATCTGCCAAGCCGTGGCGGAGGCGCACCCGGACATAAAATTGTACGCCTTGCTGATCGACGAGCGCCCTGAAGAGGTGACGGACTTCAAACGCAGCGTGTCGGCAGAGGTACATGCATCCTCTTCAGATGAAACCTACACACACCATGTGCGTATGGCCGATAAGCTCCTTAAAACAGCGCGCAAGCAAGCGGGTGAGGGGCACGATGTAATGATCGTGATCGATTCGCTGACAAGGCTTTCACGCGTTCATAACGCCGAGCAGCGGGGCAATGGCCGCACCATGTCGGGTGGGCTGGATGCCCGAGCGATGGAAATACCGCGCAAGCTGTTTGGCGCCGCGCGAAAGATCGAAAACGGCGGGTCGCTCACCATTCTGGCTACCGTGCTGGTGGATACGGGAAGCCGCATGGATCAGGTGATTTTCGAGGAGTTCAAGGGCACGGGCAATATGGAGATCGTACTGTCACGCGAGGTGGCCAATCAACGCATCTTCCCCGCGATAGATATTGCCAAAAGCAGTACCCGTCGAGAAGAACTTTTGATTGAGGCAAAAGACATGGAAAAAGTACGCACATTGCGTAGAGCGTTGACACAACTTAAACCAGTGGAAGGCGCGCAGAAGTTATTTGATTTATTGGAGAAATATCCAACCAATGCCGAGCTATTGGACGCGTTTTCACCAGGCTCAGCCTAGTCATCAGGAAGACCTTTAACGGCCACACTGCTTACCCATGGCTTGGTAAAACAGGCCTTAATTGCAAACGCCTTTAGCAGAGAAGCTCACCTTTTATTCGTTAAGAGGTGAGCTTCATTGGTAAGGTTTAACGATTACTTTTTCTTAAAGTTCAGGTTTGAAGCGGGCACTACTTTTCGAACCGGAAAGCCTTCAATTTCTTTACGCTCAATGATGCTGTTTAACCGCCTTTCAATGGCGCAAAGATTTTTAAAGTCAGCCAAGGCGACAAACGAGATGGCTTCACCTGAGGCGCCCGCACGGCCGGTTCGGCCAATACGGTGAATGTACTCTTCTGGCTGAAAGGGTAAATCGTAATTCACTACACGGCTTAGCTCGCCAATATCCAACCCCCGCGCGGCAACCCCTGTGGCGACCAGGTACTTTAGCTCGCCAGATTTGAACTGCGCCAAAATCTTTTCACGCATGGCCTGGCTTCTGTCGCCATGAATGGAATCCGCTTTGATGCCACGCTTTGCGAGTTGGTCAACCAGCTTGGCCGCGCCGTGTTTTTTCTCGATAAAAATAAGCGCCTGATCCCACGCTTGCTCGTTAATCAGGTGGCTCAGCAGGGCGGACTTGGTGTCTTTATCTACTGTGATTAGCCATTGTTTGATATTAGCGGCGGCGCGAATGTTGGGAGAAATGGATATTTCAGACGCCAGGTCGGTCATCTTGCTGTCTGAAAAACCGTAGGCCAGCGCCCGAACGTCGCCATTCATGGTGGCCGAAAACAGCAGGTTCTGACGGTTTTCAGGCAGGCGTTCTATGATTTTGTTGATATCGTCGACAAAACCCATGTCGACCATTCTGTCCGCTTCGTCCAACACCATGGCTTTGAGTTCATCAAAGTGCAGCGCACGCTGATGCGCCAAATCCAGCAATCTGCCCGGTGTGGCGACGAGGATATCAACCCCTTCAATTAATCGCTGTTTTTGAGGTTCGCTATCCACACCGCCATACACCGCCATAGATGTTAAGTGCAGATGTTTAGCGTATTGAGCCACGCTGGCTTCAACCTGAACCGCTAGCTCACGGGTCGGTACGAGAATCAACGCACGGATGCGTTTGCCGCGTAGCGTTCCCGCTGTAGTGAATCTTTCCAGCAGAGGCAGAACGAAGGCAGCGGTTTTGCCTGTTCCGGTTTGTGCGGTGGCGATTAAATCGTTACCCGAAAGAATGGCAGGAATCGCCTGTTCCTGAATGGGCGTTGGGGCTTTGTAACCAAGTTCGGTAATCGCTTGAACAAGTGGGCTGGATAAGCCTAGTTTTGCAAATGACATAGGGGGCTCTGACGGGATGTCGTAAGGGGTGTCGAAATGAAAATATGCCGCAGTATAACGTAGTGCTTGTAGTAGCGCTGATTTACCGTGTTGCGTGCGCTTTGCACATGCCTTGCTGCTCCGCATTCAAATTCCGAATAGGGCAGGCTGTCCCGCAACGCCGTGCGCCATTATGAGATAATCGAGTCAGAGAATTGATTACGCAATCGATGAAGAGGAATGCATGAGCTGGTTTATATTGTTTGTAGCGGGCCTTTTGGAGATCGGCTGGGCCATCGGGCTGAAATATTCGGTGGGCTTTACAAAACCCTGGCCGACTGCCTGGACGCTACTTTCGCTAGTGGCGAGTTTTCTACTGCTGGGCCTGGCGCTGAAAACCCTGCCCGTGGGTACCGCTTACGCGATATGGGTAGGGATTGGCGCAGTGGGGACGGCCATTTTAGGCATCGTGCTGTTTGGCGAATCTTTGGGCGTACTCAAACTAATGAGTTTAACGCTGATCGTTGCGGGGCTTGTCGGGCTTAAACTCGCCCACGCCTGATATTCATGGAAACCGCTAGTGGCTGCCCGTTCATTAAGCGTACCGGGGCGCGCTACCCGAAAGACCACCGGAGGTACGTTGTCGAAAGCACGTTGTCGAAATCTGCTCTGTTAATGCCACCGTTATTGTTCATGACGCCTGATCATGGCAGCCCGCTCCTCCGCCTGATCCAAAAGCACTGGGCCACTACCTGCCTCCGCCAACTCATCATCCGGGTTATACAGCGGGCAGCGGGTCATGCTCAAACAGCGGCAGCCGATACAGCCGCTTAGGTTATTGCGCAGCGTTTGCAGGTAGGCAATGCGGCCATCCAGCATGCGCTGCCAGTTCTTGGAAAGTTGCTGCCAATCTTCCACCGTGGGGGTGCGGTTATTGGGCAGTGACTCGAAAGCTTGCTTGACCTCGTCCAGGCTGACGCCCACTTTTTGCGCGGCTTTAATCACTGAAATGCGCCTTAGCACCTCCGGTTTATAGCGGCGTTGGTTGCCCGCATTGCGCGAGCTTTGAATTAGTCCCTGCTGTTCGTAAAAGTGCAGGGCGCTGATATTAATGCCGCAGCGCTTGGCGACTTTGCCGACACTCCAGTTTGCCTCTGCCATTCTCGCTCCCGTTTTTCTTCTGGTTCAAAAAAAGCTTTACCTCAACTTGGGTTGAGGTTTTAACCTTTTATCCGAACCCACGCAAGGAGAACAATATGTACCTGGAACACGTGAATCTGGTCGTTGCTGATATGAATGCCATGCTGGAGTTTTACCGCGCTGCCTTCCCACACTGGCATATACGCGATGAGGGGCAGGGTGAGTGGTACGGCAAGCCACGCAAATGGGTGCACTTTGGTGATGACAAACATTACCTGGCGTTAAGCGACCATGGCGAAGGGCAGAACCGAGCGCTGGAAGGCCATAGTGTGGGTTTGGCCCACTTTGCCTACGTGACCGATAACCTGGATGCCGTAGTGGCTCGATTAAATAACGCGGGCTTTGCCGTTGCCAAACCGGGTGCCACCGAGCCGTTTCGTAAAAACGTTTACTTCGTTGACCCAGCGGGGTTTGAGGTGGAGTTTGTTGAGTATCTGAGCGACATCCCGGCAGAACGTAATTTAAATCGTGATGCGTTGTAACCAGCAGTGTAGAAAGAATCAGAGCAACGGAAGGGGGATAATGTAGTGAAGGTCGTCGTGATTTTTCATTCTGTAACAGGCACTACCAAAAAGCTGGCCCACTCGATTGCATCAGGTGCTGCAATGGAACCTGGTGTTGAAGTGGTCGCAGTAGAAATTGTTGGCGCCGATATTGTTGAAGGGCGTTTTCGTAACATCGAGCTGCTGCGGCAACTCGATAATGCTGATGCGATTATCTTTGGCTCACCTACTTATATGGGCTGCGTATCAGCACAGTTTAAAGCGTTTACGGATGCCACAAGTGAGTGGTGGGCAAGGCAAGCATGGGCAAACAAAATTGCCGCTGGTTTTACCATTGGTGCTAACTTAAGTGGTGATCAACTGAGTACCATTCAGTACTTGCAAGTGTTCGCTAGTCAGCACGGTATGTTTTGGGTGGGTCTGGATACACCGGGCAACTATGATCCTGCAATGCGTAACAGGCTTGGTGCACAGTCCGGACTTATTGCCCATTCCGTGGATACTGATCTCAATGAAACGGACTTACTTACTGCGCGTTATTTAGGTCAGCGGGTAGTGCAAACCGCTCAAAAGCTCGCGGCGTGAAGGAGGAAAAGTGCCAATTTATGAAAAGGGAAGGCTATGAGGAAGAGGACACACTGCCTAACCACTCAATGACTATGGCATGTGTTAAATGAATGGTGAGCTTTGTAAGCATCTCGCGCCAAAACATAAGATGGAGTTAAAGCTTTCTAGGAAGTGGCACTAAAGTGTGGTGGAACATGCAAGGGTGCACGGGGTTACAGGCATAATTATCGTACTGCCTTTATTCTGAAATAGGAATCGACATCACAGAGGCATTTAAATATGCCTACTCGTATGAAATTTTGGAGTACATGGGTAGCCAATAAGGGCTGCCATGAATGCTGTAACTCAGCGGTACTAATCTCCATCGTTATGGGCTTGAGATAAGAATGGACTATCTAGAAGTCAATGCCAGCGACGTTCCCACCCAGCTTTTACTGGAAGCCGATCCTTCTGAACAGAGCATCGCATCTTATCTGGATGGCGCTTGGTGCTTCGCGGCAAAGCTAAACGGAAACGTCGTTGGTGCCTGTGTCACAAAACCTATTAACACCGAGATCGCTGAAATATTTAATATCTCGGTTTACCCGAAATTTCAGCAGCAGGGCCTTGGTTCTGGGCTGCTGAGCTTTGCCTTGTCTGAGCTAGTCAGCAAAAAAATACAGCGTGTGGAATTAAGCACCGGCACTTTTGGATATCAGCTGACCTATTACCAACGCCATGGGTTTAGAGTTGATCATGTGGTTAAAAACTATTTTCTGAATAATTACCCTGAGCCGATTCTTGAAGATGGCATACAGCATCAAGACGCGTTGCGGCTGTACGTAACGCTATAAAAAGGTGAGTTCAGTGGCAAAAGTAACCTTAAAAGGGTTTATTAAAGTTCCCGGTAGGGACCTTGAAGCTGTGGAAGACGAGCTTGTCATTCACCGCCAACTCACTCTTGAGGAGCCAGGCTGCATAACGTTTAAGGTCATCCAGGATAAAACTGACCCGTGCCGTTTTGATGTTTATGAGGAATTTATTGACCGCAAGGCCTTTGAACAGCATCAGCAGCGGGTGGCAAGTTCTGACTGGGGTAAGCTAACCCGTAACGTGAAACGTCATTACGAAGTATTTGAATAGCCTGAGTCGTATGGCTGTTTTTCTATCACCAACTCGACGTTACTGTCGTAAAAGCCTTCAAGAGGGTGCTTCATGGGTATAATGCGCCCTATCGCCAATTGCCGTAGTGTGGGCGCGCATATCGGGTCGTATCGGCGAGTTTATCAGTCGATTCTCATTTTACTGTTGAAGGTAGCTGACGTGATCAATACCAAAATTTACAAGGCCGTTTATGAGTTGGCTGAAAAACTGATGAAGGCGGCAGAGAAGGAAGATCGAGAGGCGTTTGATTCGCTTTATGCAGAGCTGAACGCCATTTGTATTGAGCATGAAGATACCGATAAGGATCATCCAGAGCAGTGGGAAACGCTGGCGGATTTTACCGAAGAGCTGGATGACGCGCTGGTGATGTATGAAAAGGCGCTTCACAAAGCCGAGGTCGCCAATGCTAAAGACCACCTGTCGTCTATCGGTTTTTCAATGGCGACCCTGCAGGTTGAGTTGGGCCAGGAAGAGGCTGCTATTAAACATCTGCAAAATGCCAAAATCAGCGCCAACAAGATTGAAGATAAAGATTTGAAAGCAGAAATTGATGAGCTGCTTGAAAAACTGACAGCGAAATAGCGGGCTTTGTTGTTACCATGATGATCTTGATAAATGCACATCCAACGGGATTGTGCTGGGTTTTCCTAAGACCAGGAGCTGTCGTTTGACCAATAATGATATTTTTCGCCGTATCCGGTACTGCTTTGATTTAAAAGATACTGCCGTATTGAAAGTTTTCGCGCTGGCAGAGTTCACTGTATCTGAGGAGCAGGTGTCCGGGTGGCTGAAAAAGGAGGAAGACGAAAAATTCCTCAAGATGAGAGACCGCGAGTTGGCCGCGTTTCTTAACGGATTTATTAGCTATAAGCGTGGGAAGCGCGACGGCGAGCAGCCCGCGCCAGAAAGCAACTTGAACAACAATATGGTGTTCCAGAAGCTGCGCATTGCGCTGAATTTAAAAGCCGATGATATTTTAGCTATTTTTGAGCAGGCTGAGTTTCGGTTAAGCAACCATGAGTTAAGCGCTTTCTTTCGCAAGCCTACCCATAAAAATTATCGCGAGTGTAAAGACCAGGTGTTGCGTAATTTTTTAATGGGCCTTCAGTTCCAGCAACGCCCTGAATCCAAGGGTTCAGAAGAAGTCTGAGGTTGTCACGCCGCTGTGATTTACAGGGTTCAGAAGTAAAAAATGGCCATTCAATGCGAATGGCCATTTGCTTTTAAGCGTTTTTTAAACAGAACTTAACGCTTTAGCAGGTTGGTTTTGGCCAGATCAATTACTTCGTGCATGCTGCCATCCATGACGGCACGTAGCCCCCAGAGGCTAAACCCTTTGACTTGCTCCATGCCGATGGTAGGCGGCAGTACCAGCTCTTGTTTGGCTGTCACTACATCAAGCACGGCGGGGCCATCGTGGGCTAATACGCTATCGATGGCATCGGCCAGCTCGTCAGGGTTTTCAACACGGCGGGCATAAATGCCCATTGCGCTTGCGACGGCAGCAAAGTCGGGATTATCCAGGTCTACGCCCGTGTTAATGAAACCGGCTGCTTTCATTTCAAGCGCGACGAAGCCGAGCACCCCATTATTAAAGATGACGATTTTGATTGGGATGTTGTGCTGCTTGAGTGACAGTAAATCGCCCATCAGCATTGAAAGGCCACCGTCACCGGAGAACGTAATAACTTGCCGACCCGGCTGCGCGTACTGAATGCCGATCGCCTGAGGCATGGCGTTAGCCATCGAGCCATGCGAGAACGAGCCGATAAGGCGACGTTGTCCGTTCATTTTAAGGTAGCGTGCCGACCAGACCGTGCACGTTCCTACATCGGCAGTAAAAATCGCATCCTCATTGGCTTTTTCGCTCAACAAGCGCGCAAGGTACTGTGGATGTATAGGCGAGTGGCCTGAGTGATTCTGCGCCTGTTTGTCCAGGCCTTCGCGCGCCTTAACGTAGTGGGCCAGCGCTGCATCCAGAAAGTGCCGGTCACTGCGCGTATGAAGCGCCGTCAGAATGGCTTCAATGGTTAACCCGATATCGCCGACCACGCCCAATGCCAGCTTGGCACGCCTGCCCAGGTTTTCAGGGCGAATATCGACCTGCACGACGTTGGTCTTTTGCGGTAAAAACTGTTTATACGGAAAATCCGTGCCCAGCATCAGCAGCAGGTCGCACTCCTGCATGGCCGCGTAACCTGATGAGAACCCGATGAAGCCGGTCATGCCAGCATCATAGGGGTTGTCATATTCGACATGCTCTTTGCCGCCGAGTGCGTGCACGATGGGACTTTTAAGCGCATCGGCCAATTGCATTAGCTGGGCGTGTGAACCGGCACAGCCCCGGCCAACGAAGAGCGTGATGCGCTCTGCATCATTGAGCAGTTTGGCGAGTGCTTCCACTTCGGTTTTGGCGGGCACCACGCGTGGTGAGGGTGGTAATAAGCCATGGCGCGGCGTTACCGTTTTAACCGGTGAGGCGCGCAGCGCAACATCACCAGGCAGCACCACGACCGCAACGCCACGCTGCCCAACGGCGGCGCGAATGGCATTGTCCAGCACATAAGGTAATTGGCTGGCGTCGGAGACCAGCTCACAGTAGTGGCTGCATTCACGAAACAGTTCTTGGGGGTGGGTTTCCTGAAAATAGCCGCCGCCGATCTCTGACGAGGGAATATGCGCGGCAATGGCCAGCACCGGCGTGCGCGTGCGGTGGGCATCGAACAAACCGTTGATAAGGTGCAGGTTGCCGGGGCCGCAAGAGCCTGCACAAACGGCCAGGCTACCGGTTAGTTGTGATTCGCCGCTGGCCGCGAATGCGGCAACTTCCTCATGCCGCAGGCCCACCCATTCGATGCTGGGCCGCTCACGTATGGCCTCAGTGAGGCCGTTGAGGCTGTCGCCGACAACGCCATAGATCCGCTCAATACCGCTTTCCACCAGCGTTTCGATCACTAAATCAGATACGTTTTTGATAGACATGAGAGACCTCAAACAAAGTCCAGGTTTAACGTTGCGGCTGTTTGCTTGCGCGTGTCGTAGCAGGCCTCTTTATCCGTTTTAAGGTCGACGCCGTAGGTGGGAATGATCGTCTTGAGTTGGGGGAGCCAGCCATCATTGGTTAGCTTATCGGCAAAGCATTTCTCCAATACCTCTAGCGCGATAAAGGCCGCCGTTGATGCGCCAGGCGAAGCGCCTAGTAACGCTGCGAGGGAGTGATTGGATGAGGCGATTAGCTCGGTGCCAAACTCCAAAACACCGGCTTTTTCATGGCTGGGTTTAATGATTTGCACGCGCTGACCCGCTACGGCGTGGGTCCAATCGTGATGGCGTGCCATTGGGTAGTATTGGCGCAGCATCTCAAATTGGTGGCTCTTGCTCTGCAGTACCTGGGAGACCAGATACTCCGTTAGTTGCCAGTTATCCTTTGCAACATCAAGCATGGGAAGCACATTATCGGGCCGTACCGAACGGAACATATCCGTAAGAGAGCCTTGCTTGAGAAAGCGAGATGAAAAACCGGCGTAAGGGCCGAAGAGCAGCGATTTTTTATCACCAATAAGGCGTGTGTCCAGGTGGGGGACTGACATGGGGGGCGAGCCATGGGCTGCCTTGCCGTACACCTTGGCGTGATGGCGTTCACTAATGCTGTCTATATCGCAGCGTAACCAAATACCGCTGACGGGGAAGCCGCCGTAGCCATGCCCTTCAGGAATGCCGGATTTTTGCAGCAGTTCAATAGCGCCGCCACCTGCACCAATAAAGACAAACTCGGCCTGAATGCTCCCTTTCTGCTTGCTATGCGAATCGTGCATTTCCACGCGCCAAGTGCCGTCATTCTGTCGCGCAATGTCCTGCACGTGCTTTAAGTAGTGGATTTCAAATCCTGATTGCTGCGCCAAATGGCCGAACAGCAGGTGAGTAAGCGCACCGTAGTCGACATCAGACCCTGATACGATGCGCGTCGCCGCGACGGGCTCGCCATCGCTGCGTCCTTCCATGATGAGTGGAGTCCATTGCTCAATCTGCGCGGGGTCTTCGCTATATTCCATCCCGCGATAGCAGTGGTGCGATGACATCTGTTTAAAGCGCTGGCGTAGATAGTTGACGTTATCCTCGCCCCAGACAAAGCTCATGTGCGGGCAGGGATTAATAAATGCTTGTGGGTTGGGAATGGCCCCTTTCTTGACCAGATAGGTCCAGAGTTGGCGTGAAATATCGAACTCTGTGTTGACCTCCAGCGCCTTGCTGATATCAACCGTGCCGTCTGAGCGAGCAGGGGTGTAGTTCATTTCGCAGTTGGCGGCATGCCCGGTACCTGCGTTATTCCAACCATTGGAGCTTTCCTGGGCGCAATCTTTCAGTGTTTCCAGCACCACAATCTTGAGTGAAGGTTCTAGCTCTTTGAGAAGAGTTGCCAGTGTGGCACTCATGATGCCCGCGCCGATCATTACAATATCAGCCCGCTCGGGAATCTGTGTTGATGTAGGCATGAACGTTCTCCGCTTAGGAACTCAACACTTACTTGATGCGCTGATAAAGGGAAGATCGATATCCTGAGGCACTATGGCATACACGCGTCGCCAGGGTTGGTTATCGATTAGATGCCAGCGGTGGCCGCCGCCTGTGGTGTCTTCCGCCAATAAAATGTCGCCGGGGTGCAGCGTGAATGAGTCACCCGTGCGCGTCTCGAAAGTGAGTGTGCCGCTGAGCGTTAAGACGAATTGACGGTTGGGAGCGTCATGCCAACTAAAGCTACCGCCTTCGCTTGTTTCGCGAAAGGAGATGCTGGTCGTTTCGATGACATCGCTGAGCGAGTCGTGGCGCTCGCCTTTGGGAAGATCAATCCAGCCTTCTTCAAAACACGATTGATGGTTACTGCCTGTCCATAACCTTACACATCGGAACATTACTGACTCCTGATTGTGAGTAGTGACAAAACGTGATGAAAAATAGAGCAATCATCTGAGTGTAAATACTAGTTCGGATTTTGTGAAATAAGATGCGTGACCAAAGCTAAATTTATGCTTAAGGTGAAGTGGATTTGATAATTTAAATATGGGCATGGGCTGGGGACTCCATGCCGCTATTCTTTTTATAAAAAAGGAGTTGGCGCTTTTCTTGTTAACCGCCAATTATCTCTGGCAGGCTCTA
>NZ_JBQSVC010000049.1:0-17040 GCF_052376035.1 Halomonas sp. AOP7-E1-9 | reverse complement strand
CTAGCCCCCTGCGTGAGTCAGCTTGGCAGCGGCTCGCTACCCATTGACCGGCTGCCAAGCTACGCGCTGGTCTGGCGCCCGCTAAACGGTGACCGCCGCGCCAGGGAACGATGCCTCAAACGCATCGAGACAGCGTTTCGTCAGCTCCCCCGTCCGGTCATCGGCCGCCTTAACGAAGGTGCTCTCTATCTCGACCTGCGCTGTCTATACCGTCCTGAAGACGTGGACGCCTTCGCTGCACAATTCTCGATATTGAAGCAGCGCTACGAGAGCCACCATGACATGTCCCAGGACGGCCAGCCATGATCGTCGGCACTGCCGGCCATGTCGACCACGGCAAGACCGCCCTGATCCAGCGGCTGACCGGTATCGATACCGACCGCCTCAAAGAGGAAAAAGCACGTGGGTTGACCATCGAAGCTGGTTTCGCTTATCCCGAAGTCGCGTCAGGCGTCGAGCTCGGCTTTGTCGACGTGCCCGGGCATCATCGGTTCCTGCATAACATGCTCGCGGGCAGTGCTGGCATCGACACAGCCCTGCTGGTGGTAGCCGCCGACGATGGTGTAATGCCCCAGACAATCGAGCATGTCCAAATTCTCGACCTGCTCGGCGTCGACCGCGGCGTGGTGGCACTGACCAAGATCGACCGAGTCGACAAAACACGGCGTCAGGAAGTCAGACAAGAAATCACACAGTTGCTGGCAGGAACCCAACTCGCCAAGGCGCCGCTGTATGACGTCTCGAGCCATAGCGGTGAAGGCGTAGCGGAACTGCGTGACACGCTATGGTCCCAGGCGGCCGAACAGCATGCGCTCTCTGCTTATGGGCATTTCCGCCTTAGCGTGGACCGCGTCTTTGCGCTGCCGGGAGCCGGCCTGGTAGTGACCGGCACCGCCCTCAGCGGCTGTATTGCCAAGGGTGACATGGTGCGCCTGGTGCCCGACGGCCATAAGGCCAGAGTACGCCAACTGCGGCGCCAGCACCGCGAGAGCGATCAGGCACACCAGGGTGACCGGGTAGCGCTCAATCTTTCAGGCACTGGGGTGGAACGGGATCGCATCCGTCGCGGCGACTGGGTGGTCGCCGATGCACTGGAAACGCCGCCCATCAAACGCCTCGACGTCCAGCTAAGGTTGCTCGACTCTACCCCACCGCTCAAGCACTGGACGCCAGTCCATATACACCTGGGGGCCGCCCATCTCATGGGGCGGGTCTCGCTTCTCGAAGGGCAACGACTCGAACCAGGCAAAAGCATGCTGGGGCAACTGGTCTGTGATAGCCCGGTACACGCCTGCCTTGGGGATCGTTTCGTCATCCGTGATCATGGTGGGCATATTACTCTCGGCGGCGGAATCGCACTGGACGGCGAACCACCCCGCCGTGGTCAGCGCGCTCCCGCTCGCCTGGCCTGGTTGGCGGCACTGGCGGAATGCGCAAACACCAAGCCCCCTTATGATCTTCATGAACCGCTGAGTGCTGCGCTTGATCTCCATCCCGAAGGTCTGGATCTTACTGGCATGGCGCGTAATCTTAATATCAGCGTTCAGGGTCTAGCGCCGCTGGTCGAGGCATCCGCAGGTCAAGTCCTCACTGCCGAAGGCGAAGTTAGTGCTTTCTCCCGGGAAGCCATCGAATCGCTTAGAGAGCGGATTATCCAAGTAGTCGCCAGTAATCACCAGAACGAACCCGCCATGCTGGGGACCGAGCGCGAGCGACTAAATCGCCAGGCCGCTCCTCGATTACCGGCTCCCCTCTTCCGCGGCCTGCTGAAACAACTGATCGAGGCGGGCCAGCTTGCTAGCAATGGGCCCTTCATTTCTCTGCCTGGCCATCGCGCAGCACTTAATGAACACGACGAGGCGCTCTGGCAACGGCTCGAACCTCTTCTCGCGGAAGCCCCCTTCCAGCCACCCCGGGTTCGCGACCTGGCAGCAAGCGGTGGGCTTGATGAACAGCGTGTTCGCCAGGTGCTAACAGCCTGCGCTCGCCTCGGCAGGCTCTACCAGGTACGCAAGGACCACTTCTACCTCGCCTCAGCGACACATGAACTGGCCAATATCGCGCGTAAGCTGATGGACGAGCACGGCACTATTCGCGTCGCAGAATTTCGCAACTGCATCGGTACCGGACGCAAATTGGCCATTCGTATTCTCGAATTCTTTGATAGGATAGGTTTTACACGCCGGGTGCAAGATGAACGCTACATTCGCCGTACTGCCCTGTGGAACTAGGCAACCGCTCAAGGAAGAGGATCGACCCCCGGTGGGGCGGCCAGACTTCAAATCTGGCAGGGGCTGCCAGCAGTCTTTGGTGGGTTCGACTCCCACGCTCTTCCGCCACTCTTTTTGACTCTTCCCCCAGCCTCGCTATTTGAGCCAAATCAGACTCCGCCATGAAACTCACAGACGGCGAAGCATCAGGTCACACAAGATAACGGTATAAAACACGACGTTATCAAGCCGAAGGTGTTGATAGCCTGCCAGGCACTGCCATCACCCAGTCGCGAAGCGCCAACATCGTTGGATCGTTGCGGCGGTTTTCCGGGTAGGCCAAAAAGAAGGCACGGTCTTCAAGTTCAGGGCCAAAAGGGTGTACCAGGCGCCCTTCGGCCAGCTCATCTTCAATCAGTTGACGGCTCATCAGCATGACACCCTGCCCTCCCACAGCCGCTGAAATAGCGTGGCTTTCGTCAGAAAAAGCCAGCCCGGCGCCGACATTCAACCCTGGAATCTGGGCGGTTTTCTGGTAACCCGGCCAATCCATGGGCGATATAAATACGCCCTGAGGTCGAAAGTGAATCAGCGGATACTTCGATAGATCCTCCCCTGCATGCTGAACAAGCTGTGGGCTGCAAGCCGGAATCAACGTGGTATCAAACAGCTTCTCGGCTACTAACCCTGGCCAGCGTCCATCGCCATGCCGAATGGCAAGGTCGGCGGTTACCCCATCTAACGCAACGGGCTCGTGGGACGCATGGATTCGCAGGTCAATGTCTGGGTGAGATTCGCGCAGTATGCAAACCCAGGGCAGCAGCCAGCGTACTGCCACCACTGGTGTGGTCGTCAGCGTAATGCCCCTGCGCTCGGGCATGGTACTCAGGCGCTCAATGGTGTTGCTGATATTGTCGAATGAAGATTCCAGCACCTGCTGCAGCTCGCGGCCTTGCGGCGTCAATTCCAGTTGCCTGGGCCTGCGTACAAACAGCGCAATGCCCAGAGCCTCTTCAAGCCCACGAATCTGGTGACTAATGGCCGTGGCCGTTACCGAGAGCTCCTGCGCTGCCTGTTTGGCACTTTCATGGCGAGCAGCCGCTTCAAAAGCGCGAAGTGCCGAAAGCGAGGGTAATCGTCGAGAATTCATGAATGAATTTTACTCACCTATACCTGCAAGAAAAAGTCGCTTGTTACGGCTCATAATCCAAGTCTAAGCTACGTCTGTCGTTAATCATAGATGAGCTCAGCTCAGAACAGGAGACTATCCATGCCGCATATCCTACATATAGACGCCAGCGCTCGCCCGGGGATTGCCGGAACAGACAATCATGGCTCTCACAGCCGTCACCTTACCGATCAGTTTGCCAAACAATGGCAATTACGCCGCCCGCAAGACATGATCACCTATCGCGATATAGGCCAACACCCGCCATCCTTTCTCAACCACGACTGGATCGCGTCGGCTTTCACGCCTGAAGAACAGCGGGCACCCTGGATGAAGGATGCACTAGCAGAAAGCGACCAGCTGGTTGATGAATTAATCGCCGCGGATGTCGTAGTGATCGGCACGCCGTTCTACAACTTCGGCATGCCTGCCGCCCTCAAAGCGTGGATCGACCAAGTAGTACGCCCCGGTCGAACGGTGGATATCGATGAGAGTAACCCGACCGATCCTTACGTTCCAAAGCTTTCTGACCGGCCAAGGCATGCGGTTGTTCTTACTGCCAGAGGCGGGATAGGCTTTGATATCGGTGGAAAGATGGCGCACATCAACCACCTGGAGCCCAATTTAGCCACTGCACTGGCGTTTATTGGCATCACTAAAATTCACTATATCGCCATCGAGGGGCAGGAGGTAAGCGGGGAGGTATTGGCGAAGTCAGTTGCTGACGCAATAAGGAAAGTCGAACGGCTCGTTGATGAGTTGCAGGTGATGACATGGCGAGACACACAAATATCTGAACCGGCTTAAAAGCAGGAAGCAGCTTCTTACTATCAAGGTCGGCGCGTTAGGCGCGGGTATCGCTAGCCCAGGATATCCGCACCTTTATGCCCCTCTGGCACGCCCTGAACCAACAGTACATCGCCCTCGGTATGCCGGATACGAAATGGGCGAATCGTCTTATAAGCATCGGAGTCATACCACCCTTGAGCTTGTTCCATAGTAGGAAACTCAATGACGACCATATCGCCAGCCCACGCGCCCTCAAGTGGCGTGTATGGCCCACCATGCACGAGGTATTTACCTGAAAAAGGAGCGAGCGTTGCGTCGATACGCTCTAAATAGTGTTTAACCTCTGGATCGAATCGAGTTTCTCGAATGAGAGCAACAGCGTAGGCAGGCATCATCCCCCCTTGATTAGACGAAATAATTTTCTAAACAACGAAAGCCTAGAGCAAACACTTTAAATAACGAACCCACTTATCACTATATCAATTTAACTGACAATAACTCTCCAGAAATTTAATTTTGATTAAACCAATGGCGCTTCATTGCTGTATTGGTTAGAGGCCACCATTCAGGGTTTCGCAAATAAAGTCCCTTTTTGCTGCTGTATACGCTTCTCTATCCAACCTATATTTCGCCGCCCAACGCCTATCGATCAGAGAGGCGTTATATTCCATGGAAGTTGAAAAGAGGCAGCAGCCGAGCCCGTTCCTCTTCAAACAGAGTTGGCCAATCAGTACTGTATGAGCAGAGTACTATCTTCTCGTTAGTCGCTCGGTTCAAGGACCCTGCCTCATTCATACTATGGATACTCCCCGCCTTGAGAATGGCGACGCTCAATCACTCTCTATCAACAGCGGCGGCATGGGGCATTCCAGCATATCGGCGATGACGCGAAACAGCTCGGCCTCTGCGGGCTTTATTTGCCCGCTATGCTCAATACAGCGGGCCATGGCCTGCAGAACAGCAGGCTTTTGTTGCGGTCGTAAACGACGCAAGCGGCTAACTGCGGGGCCCAGGGCTTTGATATCAGGGGCCTCTCTTTTTGCGCTTAGTGCAAACGGCAGCTCTTTTTCAGCGGCATCTAGCGCAGCGCTTACCTTTTCGGGGTCACTCTGCCCTGCCCAGGCCAGCACGTTGAGCAGCCGCTGGCACTCCTGCTGTAAATCGCTCAGCTTACGAACAGCAGGGCCACTACCTTTCTTGCCCAGGCCCAGGTGATGAACCAGCCAGTGATACAGCGTCCACTCAAACAGGCTGACCTGACTATCCGCATTGATCAGTTCTACCATGCAATGTCGAAAATGCGTGGCCTGATCCACTGACAGGTTTTTTAACGCAGGCAACGCCAATTCCATCAACGGCAGGCGAAGCTGGTCTCTAAGCATTAACACGTCGCCGGCATGATTCATGACTTCACGATACACATCGGGCAAGGCTGTCTGCTGAAGTGATGCCAGCTGCTGCTTACGCACCTCAATATTCTGGCTCAGCAGCAGTGCGTACATTAATGCGCGCACTGCATAAGGATCGTGGGCGGCATCGACGAGCCGCGTAGGCAATGCACTGAGCATGGTACGTGCCTGGGCCAAATGGCGTGGGCCGGGTTGCCCCATTGAGTCAATCGCCATGCGGGCCGAGGCGCCGTTCATGGTTGCTGCGCTGGAGTGGGCGTGAGCGGAGGGGGTGTCTGCAAAGCCAACCGCTGACTCACCTCCCGCTTTTTCCACGTCACCGTCAAAAGACGCACTGAGCGGCGCGTTAAATTCACCGTTCCAGCTTGGCATAACGCGTTTGATGCGCTGGCGTATCGGCGGGTGGGTCGCCAATAAGCGAGTGAAACCAAGCTTCATGCCCTGGCCGAAAAACAGGTGGCTATATTCGCTCGCTTGGGAGGCTTCTATTCTGGCCCCCTGCGTAAGGGAGCCTATCTTGATTAACGCTTGGCCGATGCCATTGGGGTTACGCGTATATTGAACGGCGGAGGCGTCGGCCAGGTATTCTCGCTGACGGCTCACTGCCGCCTTGATCCAGTTGCCAAAAAACGTGCCCGCATAACCAATGACGGCCAGGGCAACACCCAGGGCAAGTACGACGACAGCGCCTTTGCTATTTGAATTGTTGCGCCGCACAGCTCGACCACGCGACGTCGTACTGCGCAGCAGGATATAGCCTAACAGTCCGATCAGAAGCACACCGTGAAGTACGCTGATCAAACGCATGTTCAAGCGCATATCGCCATGCAGAATGTGGCTAAATTCATGGGCAACCACGCCTTGTAGTTCCTCGCGGTTGAGGTGATTAATCGCCCCCTGGGTGATCCCGATCACGGCATCGCTGGTATCATACCCGGCGGCGAAAGCGTTAATACCCGCTTCCTGAAGCAGATAAACCGGTGGAACCGGCGTGCCCGAGGCAATTGCCATTTCTTCCACCACGTTGAGAATACGGCGCTCGTTAGCGTTTTCGGTGCTGGGGCTGATTTCTCGTCCGCCCAGCGCCTCGGCCACTACTTTACCGCCGCCGCGACGCAACTGAGAGCGCTTGAAAAGCCCGCCGAGACCCACTAACGCCACCACGCCAAGCGCAACCACGGCTACCAGTTCTGGGGATAGCGCAGCCAACAGGTTATTCGCTGTCACGCTGCCTCGGTCATCTCTCATGAAATGCACGACGATTGCGATCACGACAGTGGTGACCGCTATCAGGGCGATTACCGCCGCTATCAATAAAACAACCAGTTGCCCGGTTTTACGCCGGGCATTGTCCTGAGCCGTAAAGAAATCCATGCACACCTATCCTTGTCGGTTCAAGAACGCTTCAAAACGATATTTTAGGCGCTGACTGAATCTGGGCGCTGTCCTCGAATTCCAGGAAGGAAGCGTCCTCGCCATGCCCCAACAGGCCAGCTACGGCCACCGGAGGGAAGCTCTGGCGGTAAGTGTTGTATTGCATGACAGCGTCGTTGAACGCTTGGCGGGCAAAAGCGACCTTGTTTTCAGTACTGGTAAGCTCTTCAGAGAGCTGCTGCATGTTTTCAGAGGCCTTGAGGTCCGGGTAAGCTTCCATCACCACATTAAGCCGCCCCATCGCTTGGCTTAGCGCACCTTCTGCCCCGCCCAATTCGGCCATCGCTTTGGCGCTCCCTGGGTTGGCAGCCGCCGCTTTGAGCCCCGCCGCTGCTGAATTGCGCGCTTCAATCACCGACTGAAGCGTTTCGCGCTCGTGGCTGAGATACCCTTTGGCGGTTTCGACCAGGTTAGGTATCAAGTCGTGACGGCGCTTTAGCTGCACTTCAATTTGAGCAAAGGCGTTTTGAAAACGGTTTCGCAGTGAGACAAGTCGGTTGTACACACCGATAAGGTAGAACGCGATAACCGCTATTATCGCTACGATAATGATAGTTAAAACCATAATTGATCCTTACTGTGATTAATAAAAAAACTATTACGTATCACGGCCTGACGGCTTTACTTGGCGAGTTTAGGCAAAAACTCTATATCCATGTGATATTTCTGGGGATCATTCTGCTCGATAAAGACAGCAATCGTATTCGTATTGATATAAGACGAGGGATCAAACCAGATATTCTGGCTTTTAAACACATGTACTTGCATGGTAACGGGATTCAACCACTGCGCTATCACCTGATAAGGATGTTTTCCATTGACCGAAAGTTTCAATACGGTACAAATTTGTTGAGTGCAGTGATCTTAATACCTTTGATTTAACACTACGCCACTCCATATGGCGTAGTGCTTATGATACAAGCCTTGCTTACATCACTTCTTCACCATTAACCGTCAGGACACCGTCTTGCCAGGTCAACGTCTGCTCTTCAAAGTCCGGATCGATTAACAGAGCATAAGGCATGGGAATGAGTGAAAGTACCATCTGGGGAGGTGTCGTTACGCCAATATCCAGGCTCAAGCGGTTTTGGAGGTACTCTTGCGCCTCCGGTGTGCTCATCCTATCTTGCGATGTCTGAAGCTGCTCGGGTAACGGCAAACGGTTATCCCATAAAGCGCTGTATAGCGCCTCCTTGGAAAGTTCTTCACCATCAAAGCGGATATCCGCCGTAATGCGGGGATTAAAATCGATACCCAGCATGGGCAGGGTGACGTGCGCTTCCAGCGGCTGGAACGCCATTGAGGGACTCGCAATCAGGACATCATAGCCTCGTTCGATAGACTGAATCAGTAGTTCACGCTCTTCCTGCTCATCGCCGCGTACACCGGTCTCTTCATACTCTGCACGCATGCTTTCCAGCGGTGCATAGGCTTCCTGAAGCGCCTGAAATGCTGACATATCCCAGTTCTTGGCATCGATATCAAGTGACAGGCTGCCCATTGAGGTGCCGTCGGCGCCGATATCGGCTATCTTAAAACGGCCGCCTGAATTGACGATTTGGCTATCACCTACGGATTCAGACTCGGCCTCAAGCTCAATGCCATCTATATAAACATTGACGCCCTCCGCCAAAAACTCAATTTTGGGTATTTCCAGACGTTGATGTATCAGGCTCGACGCTTCCTGGGAGCTATTTTCAAAGCGTGGCGAGACGATCCGAAACGAGTCGTTCTCGTCATTGACAACAATTTCACGTGCCTGGCCGTCTACCTTCCAAACGTCTTCATCTTCAAGATCAAGATCCACTACCAGGTCGTGCAGAGTGCCGTCAAACTCAACGCCGCTTAACGAACCGGCCGTCAACTGCCCCGTGACGGCGCTGCGAGTAGCGACCAAATCAACGTCAATATCCCCGCTTAGAAACTGCTCGTTGGGATGAATCGTGCCGGTAATCGGGCTATTAATAATGCCGTGATCCACCAGCAGATTTACCTGGGCATTGGCATTTTCAACACCTTCCATACCGATCGTTGCCGTCGCCGTTGTATTGAACAACGATTTATCAATCGTTACGTCGCTTGCGTACCAGGAAACAGAATCATCCAACTGCGCAAAGGTTTGGGCTAGCGCTTTTTCCACCTCATTACCCACCACCGCTTGGGCGCCTATATATCCCCCTGCCCCGAGCACTACAACGCCAGCAGCAGTCAAAATTAACGTCTTGGAAGTTGCGGGCATATCACTATCCTTAATAAAAATGATTATTAATTATCCTGTATTTAAAAACAAAAACCCACTGCTAATTCAGTTCATGGCTAGATGTTAAAGAAAGAAAAAGCGAGGCGAAGACTCATATTCTTCGTCATTAAACCGCATGGCCATAGCATTGCGCTGCGTGCAGTTATTTGCCATCAGGAGGCAAGAAGCACCATGTTACCCATCAACCCAAGCAGAAACCCAGCGACAGCACCGATCGCCGGCATTCCCTGGTGTTCAAGTTTGGACCCGGGGGCAATATCCTGAAAAACAAGGTACAAAATTCCTGCACTAGCAAATAGCATTAACGCGCCCATTAACACATCGTACTGTGCCAATACGTAATAGCCGGTTGCTGCTGAAATAGGCCCCACTAATGCCAAACCGCTAAATGCCAGTATGATTTTATTGGAAGATAGTTGAGTATTATTATTGCTCAGTTCTTCGTAAGCGTTAAAACCCTCAGGCAGATTTTGCAAAATCATTAACAGTGCAAGCAGCAACCCTGTGCCTTCGCCTACTGCAAAGGCGGCACCCAAGGCAATCGCTTCAGGGATAAAATCAGATAACATTGCCACCAGCTGGCCTACCGAGCTATTGAGTTTTTTTAAGTAGGCATCAAGGAAGTAAAAACATACCCCACCAGCAGCAAAAAACAAGGCGGCCGGTACAAGCGGTAACTTACTAGCACCTTCAGGTACCAGTACCAGAGCGACCGCTGACATTAGCGCTCCACCGCCAAAAGCAATAATGAAATGCCGCCAGGAATCCCCTAACAGGGAGGGATGAACCAGATCAAACTTAGCTAATAATGCCCCGATGGGCATTGCGGCACCTGCCATTAATGATAAAAGAAGGATAGTGATAATTTCAGCCATAAAATGTCAGATTAACCTCTTTTTCAACCATCGTTGGTTCACCGGTTTGTCCGGCATTTCTCGCTGCCTCCTAAGCGTTTTCAGAGGACCGAGCCGTGTCTTTTCGACCCCTGCGTTTGTTCAGCTTATGAAGGTTCACAAAGCCATGAATGCCGCAAATTAACGGGTAACGTCTCACGCTTATTTATTACCAGAGTCATCTTCTTTCGATCCTGAGCATACAGGCTTTTTCTTGGTTCTTGCGCGTGAGAAGAAAGGCACCACATACAGCACTGTCCAGGCCAGCACGGTACACAAAACGGCCGTTTGCTCACGCCCAAGACCAACGGCGACACCTATAGCCGCTGTAAACCAAATGCCAGCCGCCGTGGTAAGTCCGGTAGCAAATAGATCATTCTTACGGGTGATAATACTTCCAGCACATAAAAAACCAATGCCGCTAATAACACCTTGAATGACTCGGCTCATCTCTGCATCTGAAATGCCTGCTTGCTGCGGAATTAATATAAATAACGCCGCCCCCATGCACACAAGCATGTGGGTACGTATTCCAGCTGGCTTACCGCTCTGTTCACGCTCAAGCCCCAAGAGGCCGCCGAGAAAAGCAGCCATCAGCAATCGAGTCACTACAATGATAAATTCACTTAAGTCATTAAAATCAGAAAATTCAGAAATAATAATAGTGCTAACTGACTCCATTGCCTCAGCCCTGTCGTTAACGCGCGATGGGTAAACATCTTTTATCTAATTCAACCGTTACGTGCTGCCTCAATGGTGGCGATATCGATTTTTTTCATCTGCATCATCGCTGCAAACGCGCGCTTAGCAGCAGCAGGGTCCGAGGCAGTGATCGCTTCAATCAGCACCACAGGCGTTACCTGCCAAGACACGCCCCATTTATCTTTACACCAACCACATGCGCTTTCTTGCCCGCCATTGCCCACTATCGCGTTCCAATAGCGATCCGTTTCGGCCTGATCACTGGTTGAGACCTGAAAAGAAAACGCTTCGCTATGCGTAAACTCAGGCCCAACGTTAAGCCCCAGGCATGGAATGCCCAGCACGGTAAACTCAACGGTCAACACATCCCCTTCCTTACCGGATGGAAAGTCTCCCGGCGCGCGGTGAACGGCACTAACAAACGAATCAGGAAAGGTATCTGCATAAAAGCGCGCGGCTTCTTCTGCGCTACCATCAAACCAAAGACAAACCGTATTCTTTGCGGGTGTTGCCATGACACTTCTCCAGTGAAAACGAAACAGCCAATAATGGGTATGACATTTTAATGCGGCGCACCCAGTTTCCTTTAACAGCTCCTTCCAAGGTGGTTGCTGAGGAATCACCAAGTCTTATCAGCACCTGGCGGGCCTATATCGAGCTGCATATCAGGGGCAATATCCACCACTCCGTTGACCTTTTTAAGCCGCTCAACGGTAACGTCATCTGCCGCCCCGGTGATGCACCCAATCTCCTCAAATACATCTCTGATCGTGAGTCCTTCATCACTAAGGCGCGAAGCTATTTCATTGATCGATTGATCTTCAGAAATCGTGATTATCCAAAGCGCTATTGTCGGCATCGATCATCCTCATCTAAGGTGCCTGTACCAACCCGGCCCCAACACGGGAACCGGAGGATGGTAAAGGCTTTGCAGAATCCAGCAGGCGTTGCCAAAGCTTCATACCGCGCAGCGAGGCATCTGACTCAGCCCAAAGGGCGGCGCAGCCTGCAACGTGGGGCGTCGCCATACTGGTTCCGCTAATCGTTTTATGGTGTACCGGCCGGGGCCAGGACGAAAAAATGTCGCCGCCAGGCGCAGCAATTTCGATTTTGCCTGCGTTAGAAAAGCTCGAAGGCTTTAAGTTGGCATCAATAGATGCAACCGACATGATAGTAGGTGAGTTGGCAGGCGCTCCCGTATGAGCAGAAGAGTTTCCTGCGGCAGCAATAATCAGACACCCTTTACGCAGAGCCGCGGCACCCGCGTGGGTGTAGGCGGCTTGCACAGGACTTTGACTGCCCAGCGACATCGAAATGACGTCACATCGATTAGCGATCGCCCAATTCATGCCCGCAAGCACTCCCGCCCCTGTACTGCTACCCGAGTTGGTGAGCACCTTTCCAACGAGCACCTGTGAATCGGATGCGATACCGTAGCGCGGAGCGTTTTCGAAAGGCACCCTGGGGCCGCAGGCCGTGCCGATACAGTGCGTTCCGTGGCCATTGATATCTTGAACCGGCTCTCCTACGAATGAGCGGGTAATAAACTCTCTACCTACAAAGTCAGGATGGCCAAGGTCCATCCCGGTATCCAGCACGGCCACTTTAATGCCAGCCCCACTCCACCGGCTTTGCAACACATTGCATTGAATCAATCCCCAGGTCGTTTCTGGCTTGCCTGGTTCACGCTTGTCTTGGGCTTCATCCAGATCAACATCAGCGCCAAGATCGCGAGCAATCGTACTAGCGGCCCGCAAAAAACCTCGCAGATACTCTGAATTTTCGGAAAAGGCAAAATACTCAGGCTCAATAATTTCTATTGGGCTATCTGCTGAAATAGGGTCATTGAGGCTCATCCCATGTAGCTGTAAAGCGTCACTGCCAACAAGCGCAACCCCAAGCTCTGGGAACACCACAACCTCCGCATCGCCAGCGTCTTCCAAACTGACGGCTTGGTCAGCAAAGTCACGCGCGTCGGCCACTCGAAACTTTTGAGCCTTGAGAGACTTAATGCCCTCTTCCATTCGCCCTTCACGATAACTGATAAGAAAACGCCCGGTTTCAAGGCAATTAACGCCTCGCTCGAGAGCAGCCACAAGCAGCTGTTCAGCCCCGCACGAAATTGTGGCTAATGATTCACTCTTGCCAGAGGGATTGCTTTCGCTTCCGTTGCTTTTAGATTTATTAGCCATCATCGCTTCCTTTCTGTTTGTTTGGCCGCACTAAAAACCAGCTGCACAACACCAAGCTGCCAAAAACCGTATAAAGCAGCACAAATACCCACTCCGGCGCCGTGTAGTAAAGCAGGCTTTGCAACCAGTACTGAATGAAGGACCCCGTATAGGTTGCTGTACCGGCCTCTGCTCTCAAGGCCATTTCCCACGTAGTAAGCGGGCAAACCGCGCCCAACCAGGACTGCACCACTACATACCCAATAGCGGACAAATGCAGAATACGAAACCTCTTATTTCGCACCCATCGCCACCTTAAAAAATAACCGACATAAATAGCCAGCAACCCGAAGACGACAAAGACAACAAACAGCACATGAACGACTAATATCGCATCTGCCATGAGTAGAAGTCGTGAAGGGGCCATATCTCTCCTAATTGAAGCATAGGCAGAGGAGATAGCCAGTGTTTGCGATGGCCACGAAACCTCTTAATTGCCAGTATGTTGAGCAAAAACCTCCTCGCCGGTTAACTCTCTGGTAGCTTGAGAAAACGAGTAAAACGCTGGTTTTTGCTCAATAAATATCTGCTCCTCAAGCTGCCACTGGTCGTTATCCTCCAGAAGCCCCACTGGGATAGCATAGTGCCCGCCCTCTTTTAACCGATAAAACAGATGCGTCCCACACTGCTTGCAAAAACCTCGCTCGGCCCACTCTGAGGAACTGAAGATAGCAATATGCTCAGTCCCCTGGAAATCCACCTCGTTTTTGGACTCAACCGCAAACAGCGGCCCTCCACCCCACTTTCTGCAGAGGCTACAGTGGCAAACCGCTACATGGTGACTGTCTAAATGAGTTAAAAGCTGCACTTCACCGCAGAGACAGCTACCCCGATGCTCAATGTTGGATTGCATATTATCCTCCGTTAGATGCGTAACACCGTCTATACATGCTTAATAGAGCGAACCCTAAACCCCACCTTTTCTATATAGACAGTAGCAGGTTCTATATAGACAGTAGCAGGCCGCTTGGCTATGCGCTGTTAACGCGTAAAATTGCGCGATATGGCCTGCAAACTTGTTATCCATGGCGGTATAAAACATCGTTGAGCGGGCATTTTGAATCGACCGTTTAGCGGCTTTATTGGGTTGCTCGGATACTTCCTTCTGGCTGCCAAGAGTGCTTGCCTAAAATAGAAAACACATTTGATAAATTCACAATTGTTAGCCATGGGCTTCCTTGGTAGGTTGATTTTAAACAACACTAAAGGTGGCCCTTTCACCACTTGCGAGCCAAGCACTATGGACCTTCTAAGCCATTACCTGGAAGTACGTAGGGCTCACTCGTCAAGGTGAGAAAAAACACCACCACCTGATGCTACGCCTCACACTAAACCGCTTCGGCCCACCTACCCCCTCGGCCATGTACACGGTTTAAAAAATACGACAGTGATAACTACCCGTATCGCTTGTCGTTGAGCGTTTGAGCCGCACATACTGCCTAGAGTAGCGCCACCAATAAAACGATAACCCTCTGACCGCGAAGACGAATATGACAACGAAGCTGAGTAAAGGCGCGCCAGAAAAGGCACAAACAATGAAGAAAAAACGCCCTATGCCGGATGTGTTCATCATCCTGTTTAGCTTTATGGTACTGGTACTGCTCGCCTCTTATATAATCCCCGCAGGAAGCTACGAAAGAACCACCAACAATGGCCTGACGCAGGTCGCCACCGATAGCTTTCAGTACATTACTGCAGCGCCCCTGAACGTTATGGACCTGTTCACCGCTATTCAAAAAGGCCTCGTGGCGGCGGCTCCGCTGATCTTTTTAATCATGATGGTCGGCGGCGTGCTTAAGGTGATTGAGTCAACAGGGGCCATCAGCGCAGGCATTCACCAACTCATCAGTAAGGCCAATGGCCGTCGAAACGTCCTTATTTTTATCTTTTGCGCTACGTTCTCAACGCTTGCATCGGTTGGGGTAGGTGCCAACTTGGCCATTGCCTTTATACCTATCGGACTGTTTCTTGCCCGCTCAATGAAGCTTGACCCCATTGTAGGCGTGGCCATTATCTTTTTAGGCTCCTATGCTGGCTTCGGTGCAGGCGTTTTTGACCCTACCGTTACCGTTGCCGGGCAAACCATTGCCGAGCTACCGCTGTTTTCCGGGTTTATTTACCGGGGCGTTATTTTTATTGTCTTTTTGGCCGTAACCACGGCGTACATCTGCCGCTATGCCAAACGTATCAAGCAGAACCCGGCCCATAGCGTGATGGGTGCAGACGCCTTTGATAACACCGAAGCCACACACGAGCCAGGCGCCCTACCGCCATTTACCTTCGCCCATAAGTTGGTACTGCTGATATTTGCCGCTTCTTTTGTGTTTTTCCTGTACGGCGGTTTTAACTTCGGATGGGGAATCACTGAACTCTCTGCCACGTTTTTAATGGTGGGAATCGCCACGGCGCTGATCGGCAGAATGTCCCCCAATGATTTTGTAAAACGCCTGATGAATGGCGCTAGCGAAGTCATATACGGTGCATTAGTGGTGGGTGTAGCCGCTGCTGTCATCGTACTGCTTAGACAAGCACAGCTCATCGACACCCTCGTGCATAGCGTCGCAAGCTCTTTGGATGGCCATGGAAAAATTGTCGCCATGGAGCTTTTATACGTCTTTAACCTGGTATTTAACGGATTGATTACTTCGGGTACCGGCCAGGCCGCTATCGTGATGCCAATTATGGTTCCCATTGGCGATATGCTAGAAGTCACCCGCCAAGCGACCTTCATCACCTTCAAGCTGGGCGATGCAGTTACCAATATTATTACTCCGCTTTCTGGCACCTTGATGGCGTGCCTGGCGATCGCCCGCGTTTCTTACGTGGAGTGGTTCAAATTCGTGCTACCACTGGTATTGATTTGGATTGTCATCGGCGGCGCGTTTGTCGGGGTTGCCGTCGCGATTAACTACGGTCCGTTTTAAGCAGGGTTTTAATAGGATTGTTTAAGCTTTTTAACGTTCGCTTCCAAGCCACCTATAATGGGTGGCTTAACGCCTAACGGGCATGCGCTCAACAGACAACGGCCATCAGCTTCTCTTCCAGAACAACTAAAAACGCCTCGATATGAGCAGGCAGGTAGCGTTCAGCCATCACCTGTACTTGAAGGCTTCGCTGAGAAAGCTGGGGCTCGTGTAGCGGCTTTAAAACCAGCCCATCCTTGTGCATTTTACCGCTTACCGCCACGGCACTACACAACCCGATCATATTGGGATGCTCGCTGACCATGGTATAGGTAGCGCCAAGTGAATCGCAGGAGAAACTTGGGAATACCTTAATACCGGACAAGCTACAGGCTACATCAAACAGATAGCGCATTGTCGAGCCATTAAGCGACATGGTAAGCGGGTAGTCGCATAAATCCTTTACATACAAAACGTCATTAACCGCCAATGGGTGCTCACTCGACATAAGGGCACTAATCGCGGCGTTATGGCTTGAAACCACCTTTACGCCAATATCCGGCGAGAGGCTAAAGGTTAAGGCGATATCGGCACTTCCTTCTTTTACCAGCTCAGAAGCACGCGCTGAATCGACCATCTGAAGATCAAACCGAATATCAGGATGCTGAGTAATAAAGCGCGAAATAACGCTGGGAAGAAAGTGCCATGCCATGCCATCAGGGCAAGCCACCACAATGGTTTGGCGTTGGCGCGTCATTACATCCTGCATCTCATCGATAACGCTATTAACTTCTAACTGGTTACGCAGTGCATAGGCGTTCAGCAGTTTGCCTGCTTCGGTTAACTGCATACCTCGAGGCTGGCGGTTGAACAGCTTGATATCCAGGCGCTGCTCAAGGTTGGTGATTTGGCGGCTAACCGCTGAAACAGCGACGTGCAGCTCTTCAGCGGCAGCGGATAGCGAGCCCGTTTTCGCAACGCTTTGAAAGTAGCGCAAGTGGAGTTCCTGCATAAAGGCCTCATTGATGACCTGCCTGTTAG
>NZ_JBQSVC010000048.1:0-17099 GCF_052376035.1 Halomonas sp. AOP7-E1-9 | reverse complement strand
CTAGGTGGCCCACAAAGATAGCGAGAAGCCCCACCCTGCGTATCTGATCAAACAAGAGAACGGCAGCACAGTCTTGAAAGCACAGCTTTGAAAACAGAGTCTTGGAAGCAGAGTTTTGAAAACAAAGCTTTGAAAACAGAATCTTGAAACTTCATACCGAGCTCAAAAAGGCATAGGCAAGGAGGCCACGGTGAGCATCCCACAGCCCGAAACACTCACTTTTGATAGCGATGAAAAGAGCGGCTATCCCAACTCCCCACTACCCGTACTGATATACCGCAAGGTTCTCGACCTCAGTAGCGCAGAAGCGCGGGCCGATACCTTTGAAAACATGTTCAAACAGCACGGCTGGCCGCCCGCATGGCGTTACTACTTATATGATTTTGACCACTTTCACTCCACCGCCCACGAGGCGCTAGGCATTTTTCAGGGCCAAGCCAGAGCGCGGCTGGGCGGCCCCAATGGCCAAGAAGTGATGCTTTACGCGGGGGATATACTGGTACTGCCCGCCGGAGTGGGTCATGCCTGCGTAGAGGCGGACGACGATTTTTGCATGGTCGGCGCCTACCCGCCGGGGCAAAACCCGGAGAACGAGCGCGGCGACCCGGCCGAGCTTTCGGCAGCACAAGCGCGGGTGGCTTCCGTAACCGTGCCGGAGACTGCCCCGGTGGGCGGGCCACTCCAACCACAGTGGAAACCATCATCATAGAAACGGCGAGACCTAGCTAGACGACTGGTCTAATCAGGCGTAAGCTAGTCGCTATGAACATGACACCCGTCACCGGCGATGTCCGGCAGCGCATTCTTAACACCGGCCAGGTCATCATCGGTGGTAAGGGGTTCTCGGCGGTAGGTCTTAACGAGATTCTCAAAGCCGCCGAGGTGCCTAAAGGCTCCTTTTATCACTACTTCAGCTCCAAAGAAGCGTTTGGCGAAGCACTGCTGGAAGACTACTTCAGTGGTTATCTCGCGCAAATTGAAGAACGCCTTGCCCAGCCGGGTGCTTCTCACGCTGAGCGTTTTCTCAGCTACTGGGCGCACTGGCGGGATACCCAGCACCATTGCGACCCCAGCGGAAAATGCCTGGCGGTGAAGCTTGCCGCCGAAGTCAGCGATCTTTCCGAGCGCATGCGCCGCGTGCTGCAACACGGTACTGAGCGCATTATTGCCAGGTTAGCCCAGTCAATCGAAGCCGCCGCTGCCGATGGCTCGCTGCCTCAATCCGTTAGCGCTCAAAGCAGTGCCCTGGAACTAGCCACCACCCTTTACCAGCTATGGCTGGGCGCCAGCCTGCGCGCCAAAATCACCCGCGACCGGGTGCCGCTGGATGCCGCCTTTAAAGCCACCTACGCTTTGTTAAACCTCGACCCCAGCCGCCCTCTCAGCCTGCAAAGGACTCAATCATGAAAATTCTCGTAGTGGTTACCTCACACGACAAGCTTGGCGATACCGGCAATAAAACCGGCTTCTGGCTCGAAGAGCTGGCCGCGCCTTACTATGCGTGTAAAGATGCAGGTGCCGAGCTAACCCTGGCCTCGCCCGCTGGTGGCCAGCCGCCGCTCGACCCCAACAGCAACGTACCGGATGCTCAAACTGAGGCTACTAACCGCTTCCAAGTGGACCTCGACGCCCAAGCGGCGCTGGCTAACACCCATCAGCTTGCCGATATCGATATTGCTGAGTTCGACGCCATATTTTACCCCGGCGGCCACGGCCCGCTGTGGGACCTGGCCGAGAGCGCTACATCTGTGCGCCTGATTGAAGACGCCATTGCCGCCAACAAGCCTGTTGCTACGGTATGCCACGCCCCCGGTGTGCTGCGTCATGTGAAAGGCAGCGACGGCAAGCCGCTGGTCGCTGGCCGTAAAGTGACCGGTTTCAGCAACAGCGAAGAAGACGCCGTTGGCCTGACAAACGTGGTACCGTTTTTGGTCGAAGATATGCTCAAAGAGAGCGGCGGTGAGTACAGTAAAGGCGATGACTGGAGTTCTTACGTGCTCGTCGACGGCCTGCTGATTACCGGACAAAACCCCGGCTCATCCGAAGCCACCGCCCAAGCGCTGTTAAAGAAGCTTTCCTGATAATTACCCAAGGAGAATGGAATGCCGGCTTATGTTGTACTGACGCGTGAACGCACCCACGACGCGAAAGAAATGGAGCAATACGCCACCAAGGCCAAAGCCGCCCGCGAAGGCCACGACCCGAAGCCGCTCGCCTTTTACGGTGACTTTGAAGTAATGGAAGGCAGCGACATGGAAGGCGCGGTAATTCTGCGCTTCCCCGATATGGCCGCCGCCCACGCCTGGTACCAAAGCGACGCCTACCAGGAAGCTCGCCAGCATCGTTTCCAGGGTGCCGACTACCGCGTGTTTATTGTGGACGGGGTTGAAGAGACGTAAGCCTTTTTGCAATTACGCGTAGACACACAAAGGGCCGTTCGTGGTTTAACGAACGACCCTTTTATCTTTTCAAAGACCAACATATCTGTGCCTAATGGCTGAAAAGCAATATAACTCTTGGCTTGTTCACCAATGAACTGTTCTAACTGCCAATAGCGGAGTTTCTCCTTTGAGGTGGTGCGACTAAGAGCGCCAGCGCCACTGTTACCATCGGCCTTTAATCACGAAGTAAAGCAGATGCGCTGTCCGAGTCACCACATTGGGATAAAACAGTTCATCGCCACAGCCTGACTCAATTCAATGCATAAAAACCATCACCACCAGCACCATTGTCAGCAATAGCAGGTACATCCTGGCATGAATACGGTCAGGGATGCGCCCGATCCAGACTGACGCCAGGCGGATACCGAGCCATGAGCCCACCGCAAGTACCAGCAAGGCACGCAGATCCACATAACCGGCATACCAGTTTCCTAACGCTGAGTGATTTGCCGACAGCAACACATACGTCGCGGTGCCACTCACTGCCATGGGCAACGACAACGGATTGGCCATGGCCGTGGCCGCCGTCATGCTCGCGCCTCTTCGCCGCATAAGCGGTACGGTCATTACACTGCCACCCACGCCCAGCAAAGCAGCCACCGCACCAATCAGTGTACCCACCATTGCCGTTACCCCACGCCCCATAGGGCGCACATCACTCCCTGACTGACGCAGAAAACCGGGCCGCAGAATAGCATCCGCAATCGTAATACCCAGATAGCCGATAAACGCCCAGCGCACCCATTCGCCACTTAACGATACTGCCACTGCCGCGCCGAGCACCGCCCCCATGGCGATATAGCCGACTAACGGACGCACTAGATGCCACTGCACGGTCTGTCGCCGATGATGACGCCATGTTGCCATTGAAGCCGCGAAGATCATCAGCGCCGTCGAGGTAGCCACCGCGATATGCATGGCTGCCATACCCGCCGCGCTATCTGGCCCATGGACGGCAATCAGTAAGGTATACAGCAAGGGAACCACTACAAACCCACCACCGAAGCCGAACAACACGGTGGTGACGCCCGCCAAACCGCCACAAAGAAGTAATACGCTATACACCGCCACTCTCCTGATGAAATTCAACAGCAGGGAGGATATGCCGACTAGAACTGGCTGACCTTCGATTTTTGGACAATAATCATCGCATTTCGGCCAGAATAACGATTATGCTCAATACTCCTTTATCCGACGTGGATCACGTGGCACGGCCCATAGTGGCCATCGGCACTGACTACAGCCCCGGTACGCTTCTTGACTTTCATGCCCATCGCCGCGCCCAGTTTCTCTATGGCATGACAGGCGTGATGGAAGTCAATACGGATGACGGCACCTGGATGGTGCCGCCCTATAGCGGAGTCTGGCTGCCTGCGGGCAAGCGCCACCAAGTACGTATGAACGGGGTGAGCACCCGAAGCCTGTACATCGAGCCCCGCGTCGCGCCACGAACGACTTGCAGTTGTGAGGTGCTGGTCGTGACGCCTCTGTTGCATCACCTGCTGCTGGCTTCCGCCCATCTACCCGCGCTCTATGATGAAAATGGCCGCGATGGCGCCTTGGCGCAACTACTTCTATACGAGCTGCAACAGGCTCAGGCCCTGCCGCTATTTGCGCCCCTGCCCCATGACCCTCAACTAGCCAGCCTGTGCCGAGCATTTCTCGGCCAGCCACATATACACAGCCCTCCCGAAGACTGGGCCCGGCAGATGCATCGCAGCCAGCGCACCTTCAATCGCCTGTTCCGTCAGCAGACCGGCATGTCCTTTGCCGTATGGCGTCAACAGGCCTGCCTGATGGCCGCCCTTCCCAGGCTGCTGTCCGGTAGTTCCGTTACTCGCACCGCGCTGGAACTCGGCTACGACAGCCCAGCCGCTTTCTCCAGCATGTTTCGCAAGGTGCTTGGCCAATCTCCCACCACTTTCGTTAGGGCGGCGAATCGTCAGTTGGAAGAGTAGCAAGTACGCCTACTGATCAGTTGTTCGACTTCTTGCTGGTCGCCTTCTACGGCGACTTTGAAGTGATGGAAAGCGCGGTAATTCTGCGCTTTTCCGACATGACCGCCGCCCGCGTCTGGTCCCAAAGCGGCACCTATCAAGAAGCCCGCAAGAGCAGCCTCCTCCTTCACCATTTAAGGCAGGGGGGTCTCATTGGGCACAGCAGCTTGGAGGCTAAAATACGCGAGACAATTAGACCAGTGTTCAACAGTCCTGCTGTCACTGTGGTAATACTTTTTAAGGCATGGTTTCACGCAAGGTGTCACAACTCGCTTTGAGCAACTCGACTGTTGATTCGACTTTATCATCGGTTAACCGGGTGATTAATGCAGAAACGGATATTGCGCCGCGCATTACTCCATGCCGGTCGAGTACCGGCAGCGCTATGGCAGCAACATCCGGGTCTCGTTCGCCCTTTGAGAAGGCATAGCCTTTGGTACGGATATCATCATAGAACGCGCCTTCTTCCCCACTGAACGCTAAAAGAACGCGGCCTGTCGCCCCCCGTTCAATAGGCAGTAATGCCCCTTCATCCAGATGGTGCCGGGCAGGCTTTGGCGAGTTCAGCCGATAAAGGCACATGCGCTGGTTACCCAAGCGGATAAAGAACGATGCCGTTTCCTGAGTTTGCTCTACCAATTGAGTCAACTGCGGACGAATAAGCTCGCCCATATCTCCTGTATGACGGAATAGATTTCCTAACCGCCATAGGCTGGGCCCCAAAGCATACGTGCCATCGCCTTCACGAACGATATAGCCAAAGCGCTCCAAGGATCCTATCAACCGAAGAATAGTGCTTTTATAAAGCCCCGTACGCTCCGCTAACGTAACGAGCGACAGCGATCGCTCCTGATCTGTAAACGCTTCCAGGATCGTTAAAGCACGCTCAACGGCTTCTACTCGATTTTGCTTTTGGACCAAGCTACACCTCCATTGCACCTAGTTCTACCTGACAGAACAAACATTTTTAAAATAGAACATGTTTGACATGTAAAAATCGTTCTGCCATAAAGAACACTATTATGCCTGACAGAACAAAAAGGAACCATTATGCCGCTTATCAAAATTACAGCATTCGGCAAGCCCCATGTCTGAACTGCTAAAAGGGATTCGGGTGCTGGATCTGACCAACGTTCTTGCTGGTCCTTACTGCTGCTATCAGTTAGCGCAGCAGGGTGCCGATGTCATCAAAGTTGAGCAACCCAGAAGTGGAGATTTGGCCCGCCAGTTAGGAGCCGACCCTGAACTGAATGCCCAACTAATGGGCGTTTCATTTCTCGCCCAGAATGCGGGCAAGCGCTCCATTGAGCTCAATCTAAAATCCGACCAAGGCAAGCAGGCTTTTCGCAAACTGGTACAAACCGCCGATGTATTGGTCGAAAACTTTCGCCCTGGCGTAATGGACCGGCTTGGCCTTGGACATGAGAGTCTTCAAGCGCTTAATCCACGCCTGATCTACTGTGCTATTTCAGGGTTTGGACAAACCGGCCCGCTGGCAAAGAACCCTGCTTACGATCAGATTATCCAAGGTCTTTCCGGCGTAATGAGCGTGACAGGCGATGAAACGTCTGCACCGCTGCGCGTTGGCTACCCCGTTTGCGACACCATCGGTGGTATGACCGCAGCTTTCGCCATTTCCAGCGCCTTGGTCGGCCGAAATAGAACCGGGCACGGCGAGTTTATTGATGTATCCATGCTTGAGTCCATGATGGGCACCATGGGCTGGGTGGTATCCAACTGGCTGACGTGTGGCATTGAGCCACTTCCTATGGGAAACCAAAATACAACGGCGGCCCCATCCGGCACCTTCCGCACTGGTGATGGGTTGTTGAACATCGCCGCCAATAAGCAGGAACAGTTCGAGATTCTGTGCCAGTTGATAGAGCGCGTGGATTTGATATCCGATCCACGATTTCAATTACGTGAAGAGCGCAAGCGCAACCGTAACGCTTTAACTATCGAGTTGGAAGCCGCCTTGCAAAGCGCTTCCGCTGAGCAGTGGGCAACACAAATGAACGCCCGCGGCATACCAGCAGGCGAAGTGCTCACCGTTCCTCAGGCGCTTCGCCACCCCCAGGTCGAAGAGCGTGAGTTAACGCGCACGTTCCCCGGCGTCGTCGGCCAGACAAACCTCTCAGTAGTGCGCTCAGGTTTTCGCCTGGGCAGCGGCGATCCCGAACCCAAAACACCGCCTCCCACATTGGGTCAGGACACCGATGCGATCCTTGCAGAGCTCGGCTATGACGCTGCCGCACGCGCCGCCTTCACTCATCCAAACATAACAACCAAAGAGACGGAAAAATGATTGAAGAGAACCGCCGTACCGCCGGTGAAGACTGGTGGTCTACCGATATCATAGAAATGTCCCCCGGTATAATTCGCTACCACGGCTACGCCATTGAGGATCTGATTGGCAAGGTCGGCTTCCCGGAAATGATCTGGTTGATGCTACGCGGCGATCTACCCAGTGCAGCCCAGGCGACTCTGTTAAGCACGGTACTGATGAGCTCCATTGACCACGGTCCACAAGCGCCGTCTATTGCAATTGCGCGCATTGCATCCACCTGCGGTGTAGGCATCAACAACGCCATGGCTTCTGCAGCCAATGTACTTGGTGATGTACATGGCGGTGCGGGCGAGCAGTGCGTGGCGCTATATAACGCTATCCAGGCACGCTGTGAAGCTGGTGAAGATATTACCTCTGCCACCCATACCGAGCTTGCCAAGCTTAAAGAGAGTGGCGTGCGCTATATCCCAGGGTTCGGGCATCGCTTCCATCCTAAAGACCCACGAGCCCCCAAACTGATGGAGGTTCTACGCGCCACAGCCGACGACAGCATCAACACTCATTTCGCCGACATTGCAGAAGAAGTTGAGCGCCAGATATCCCAAGGCCGCAGCCGTGCAATTCCCATGAATGTAGATGGTGCAACCGGCGCTATTTATGCGGCGCTGGGATTTCCACCAGCGCTATGCCGCGGCCTGTTTGTGCTATCTCGCTCGGTAGGCATCATGAGCCATGCTTGGGAACAGATGCAGCGACCCGAGCGCAATAAAGGCCCACTCCCCCGTACCGAAACCTGGACCTATACCGGCCATGCTCCCCGTAGTGTTGAGCAGGAAGGCGGCCAGCCATGAGTTATACGATTCTGGTGACGGCTCCACGTCTGGCTGACGAAGGCCGGGAAGTGCTGGAACAAGCAGGCTGTCGTCTGCTATTCATCCCCAAAGGGGAGGAAGATAGCCTGGGTGAAATAATGGCCAGCCAGCCTATCGACGCAGTCATCGCACGCACGCTCACGCTGAATAAAGCAACCATTGCATCGTGCCAAGGGCTGCGCGCGATATCCCGCCACGGCGTAGGCCATGACGCAGTAGATATTCAAGCAGCGGCTGAGATGGGCATTCCTGTGACAGTCGTCGGTGATACCAATGCACAGTCGGTCGCTGAGCTAGCCATTGGTCTGATGATCACCGTGGCGCGTAACGTGTCGAATCTGAGCCAACGTGTTAGTGCCGGTGAATGGCCGAGGCAAACCCCTGGCTTACAACTTTCAGGCCGCGTGTTAGGGCTGGTGGGTTGCGGCACCATCGCCCGCCATGTAGCCCGAATGGCAAATGCCATTGGTATGCGCGTTATCGCTTATGACCCCGCCCTGAAAACCATGCCGGAAGGTATTTCCAAGGCGACTAACCTGGACGACCTGCTAACCAGTAGCGATGTCCTCTCTCTGCACTGCCCGCTGTTGCCCTCTACCCAGAACCTGATTGATGCCGCAGCACTCGCGAAGCTTCATTCGGGCGCCATTGTGATCAATACCGCCCGCGGGGGGCTGATTGATGAGGACGCCTTGGCCGAAGCCATCATGGCTGACCGCCTAAAAGGCGCGGGGCTGGATACCTTGAACATTGAGCCACCTCCCGAAAATCATCCTCTTCTGCGTTTACCCCAAGTGGTACTCACCCCGCATGTAGGCGGTAATAGCGATGCAGCGCTGGCACTGACTGCCCGTGCTGCTGCCGAAAATGCCTTGGCACTGCTGTCTGGGCATTCCCCTGCGCATGGACGCATCGTCAACGAACACTTACTGGAGATAACCCAATGAGCATGACGCTTGATGGCGGAACATGGCCTGCTGGCTTTGCTGTCCAACCGCGCCAAACCACCCTAACGCAAAAGCTGCTGACCGCCTTTAAACAAGTGCCGGTCGCTCATGCGGGGGATGTGATGGGGCGGCACACCGGTGCAGTAGGCCTTTGCGCTTATCACAACGACCTTGGACTCACCATGTGTGGTACGGCTATTACGGTGCGTACCCGCCCAGGTGACAACCTCATGGTGCATGTCGCCATACAGCGCGCCCAGCCAGGTGACATTATCGTTATCGACGGGGGCGGCGACCTCTCTACCGCGGTGATTGGTGGGCTGATGCGCACAACAGCAATTGCCCGCCAACTAGGTGGTATCGTGATTGATGGCGCGCTGCGCGATGTCGCTGAATGGGCCGAAGGCGTCTTACCAGTTTACGCCCGCGGCCATGTTCATCGTGGCCCCAGCAAGGATGGCCCTGGCCAGATAAACATTCCTATTTCCTGTGCAGGCATGACAGTGATGCCTGGTGACTTAATTCTGGGCGACGCCGACGGCGTTATCGCTATCCCCGCTAGTGAAGCCGAGGCGCTTTTAAGCCTGTGCCAAACCCAGGCAGCGAAAGAGGCGCGTATACGTGCGCAGAATGAAACCGGCGAGGTCGACCGCGAGCGCTTCGATTCCATCCTGCGTAAGAAAGGCTGTCCGCTTTAGTCATTACCCCAGAACACGACGTTACTTCAACACATAACATTTCTTCAGCACACAACAACAAGCAGTACGACAACATCAATAATAAGGAACACGCCATGAAAAACAACGCTTTAAAATCTATCGCTTGCGCTGCATTGCTTATTCTTCCTGCCGTAGGAATGGCCCAGTCCTATCCCAAAGGATCAATCGACTTCATTGTGCCCTTCTCCGCCGGTGGAGGTACTGATTTTGCTTCACGCGTACTGACAGAGAAGCTTTCCGAGCAGCAAGGATGGAACTTTGTTATTGAGAACCGCGGCGGAGCAGGAGGCAACATCGGCCTTTCACAACTTGCGCGTGCTAAAAATGATGGGCAGGTTATGGGTATGGGGCAAACGTCTAACATGGCGATTAACCCAACGCTGTACGCCAGCATCCCCTACGACTCATTAAATGATTTTACGCCTATTGCGCTAGTTAGCTCACAACCCATGGTGCTGGCCGTTAACCAGAACTCGGCCTACGAAGATTTTGAATCTTTAGTCGCCGCCGCCAGAGAAAACCCAGGCAAAGTGTCCATGAGTACGCCCGGCTCTGGCACGGTGAGTCACCTGTCGATGGAAGTATTTAGCGACCAAGCAGACGTAGAGTTCATGCATGTACCCTACCCCGGTGCGGCCCAAGCGGTAACGGACGCCATTGGTGGGCATGTGGACTTTGTGACTGCCAGCCTTCCCAGCTTATTGTCGCATATTCGGTCAGGCTCATTAAAAGCATTAGCCGTTACCTCGGCTGAGCGCAACGCGGCGCTACCCGATGTTCCCTCGATAGCCGAGTTAGGCTATGAAGGTTTTGAAGCCTCCGACTGGAAAGCAGTGGTCGGCCCCGCCGGTCTTCCCGACGATGTAGTCGCAACCTTTAACGCCGCTATCAATCAGGCTCTTCAGGATGAACGCCTGATCGAAACGATAGAGAACGAGGGCAGTACGGTGGAAGGTGGTTCCGCCGATGAATTTGCTGCTTACCTGCAGGCCGAGTATGAGCGCTGGGCTGAAGCAGTAAGCGCCTCGGGCGCGACAGTGGAGTGATCATTTAAGGCCGGGCATTGATTTATTTGCTCGGCCTTATGGGAGACATCATTATGCTAAATCGCGATATCGTTGACATTATTACGGGGATGGCACTGGCAGCTTTTGGCTTAATCATTGCCGCCTATGCCACTACGCATTATAACCTTGGGTCACTTCAGCGTATGGGGCCTGGCATGGTTCCTATGGGCATAGGATCGATTATTGCCCTGCTTGGCATAATGCTTACCATTGGAGGCGCATCGCGCCCACATTTTCCAATGCCAAGCATTGAGTGGCGCCCGCTAGCCGCTATCCTCAGCGGAATTTTGGTCTTCTCTCTTGCAGTACCACGTGTTGGCTTAGTACCTGCCATTTTCCTGTTAACACTGATCACCTCGCTTGCCGATAAGCAGTTGCGAATCAAGACGGTTTTGGCACTCATCGCCTTTCTCATTCTGGTGGCCATTTTGATCTTCCGCTTGGCACTTGGCATGAACATACCGATCTTCAGGTGGGCATTCTAATGGACTTTTTTGGCAATCTTTCGCTTGGTTTGCACACCGCACTTTCGTTCAGCAACCTGTTTTTCTGCTTTGTTGGCGTGTTTCTAGGAACACTGCTTGGCGTTATCCCGGGCGTTGGCGTTTTAGCCGCCATTTCCATGCTGTTTCCCATAACGTTTCATATGGAAGTGACATCAGCACTCATAATGCTGGCAGGAATATGGTACGGCACGAGTTACGGTGGCAGCACGGCGTCTATCCTGCTTAACGTGCCAGGCACGCCTGCCAATGCGGTGGTCTGTTTAGATGGCTACCCTATGGCACAAAAAGGTCGTGGTGCCGTTGCTCTGTTTATGACCACAGTGGCCTCTTTCGTTGGCGGCTCCATCGGCATCGTCATCCTGACCCTTTTCGCACCGGTGATAGCACAATATGCCTTGAGCATGGGCCCCGCTGAGTACTTCTCATTAATGCTGCTAGGGCTAATTGCGGCGACCGGTATTGCTGATGGCTCCGCAGTCAAAGGCTTCGTCATGGTCATGCTGGGTATTTTCCTTGGCAGTATCGGTACCGACGTTTACACAGGCACACAACGTTTTGCCTTTGGTATCCCAGAACTCGGTGACGGCATTAGCCTGGTAGCACTGGCCATGGGAGTGTTCGGGGTAGCGGAGCTCATTATTAGCGTTGGCAGTGTTAAGGCAAACCGCTTTAAATCGTCTGACCTGACGCTACGTGCCATGAAACCTACGCGCGATGATATGCGACGTTCGTGGTTCCCGATGCTGCGCGGCTCAAGCATTGGCTCATTCTTTGGCGCCCTACCGGGAACAGGCCCGTCACTGGCCGCGTTTATCGCTTATGCAGTGGAAAAGCGCTCATCCAAAGATCCAAGCCGATTTGGTAAAGGAGCAATTGAAGGCGTCATGGCTCCGGAATCAGCCAATAACGCAGCTGACCAAACCTCGTTCATCCCTACTCTGGCCTTGGGTATACCCGGTAGCCCGACAATGGCACTAATGTTAGGTGCGCTCATTATTCATGGCGTTACACCTGGCCCCGGTCTGATGACAGAGCAACCGAGCCTTTTCTGGGGTCTCGTCATGAGCTTCTGGATCGGTAATATTATGCTGGTTATCCTTAACGTTCCTCTTATTGGTCTATGGGTACGCCTGCTTGCCGTCCCTTATCATCTGCTGTTTCCCGCCGTATTGATGTTCATTTGCCTGGGCACCTACAGCGTCAATAACAGCTCGTTCGACGTACTACTGGTGATGATATTCGGTGCGTTGGGCGTTTTGATGCGCAAACTGGCTTTCCCAGCGGCGCCGCTCATTTTGGGGTTTGTACTTGGCCCGATGATGGAGGACAACTTCCGCCGCGCCATGCTGCTCTCGTCGGGAGATTTTGCGACCTTCATTGAGCGGCCGATCAGCGCCACCATCCTCGCCATTGCTGCGCTGATTTTGGTATGGAGCTTTTTTTCCACGCTTAAAGCACGCCGCGCGCTTGCTCAGGGCTAAGCTAGATCTGATTTACTTAATCTGAACGCTTGCTCTGCCATGTATAGGAGCAGGCGTTCAGAGTCGTCAGCCCCACCTCGTTCCCAGATAGAAACCAGATTTTTACTGACGTTAAGATATCAAAGTTCTTTTCGAACGATCTCCGCTCCGGCACTCAAGGCACTGAGCTTGCCTCGCGCAACCGAGCGAGAAAGTGGCGCCATGCCACAGTTGGTGCACGGGTAAAGCTTGTCGGCATCCACGAACTGAAGTGCCTTTCTAAGCGTTGCGGCGACTTCTTCCGGCGTTTCGATGGTATTGGTGGCGACGTCGATGGCGCCCAGCATCACCTTCTTGCCGCTCAGAAGTTCGATCAGCTCGATGGGCACGTGGGAGTTCTGGCACTCCAGCGATACGATATCGATGTTGGATTTTTGCAGCCGGGGGAAGACTTCTTCATATTGCCTCCACTCCGATCCTAGCGTCTTTTTCCAATCCGTATTGGCTTTAATGCCGTAGCCATAACAGATATGGACAGCCGTTTCGCATTTGAGCCCTTCAATGGCTCTTTCCAAGGCGGCGATTCCCCAGTCATTCACCTCATCAAAGAATACGTTGAACGCAGGTTCGTCGAACTGAATGATATCGACGCCTGCTGCCTCCAGTTCCCGGGCTTCCTGATTGAGCGCTTTCGCAAATTCCCACGCCAGCTTCTCACGACTTTTATAGTGATCGTCATACAGTGTGTCGATCATGGTCATCGGACCCGGCAGCGCCCATTTGATGGGTTGGCGGGTTTGCTCGCGCAAAAACCTGGCATCTTCGACGAAAACTGGCTTATGGCGGTTGATCTCGCCCACAACCGTCGGCACGCTCGCATCGTAGCGATTGCGAATTCTCACGGTTTTGCGCTTTTCAAAATCGACGCCGCTAAGATGCTCGATAAAGGTTGTCACGAAATGTTGACGCGTTTGTTCACCATCGCTGACGATATCGATACCGGCTTGCTGCTGTTCCTGCAACGACACGCGCAGCGCATCCTGTTTACCTTCAATCAACGCCTCGTCTTGCAGTTTCCAGGGCGACCAAAGGGTTTCGGGCTCGGCAAGCCAGGAGGGTTTGGGCAGGCTGCCCGCCGTCGAAGTGGGTAAGCGTTTACTCATGAGTCATCATCCCGTGCATTTGATTAGGTTAAAGCGAGCTGTTGGAAGACCACTGCTCAAGCATCGCCTGATAGGGTTTAATGAAATTCTCTTCAGCAAATTTCCCCTGCTCGGCGGCCAATTGGCTACGTTCTTCTCGGTCGTAAACGATTTGAGTGAGCGAATGATCCGAGTTCTTCAAGTTGGGCTGATAAACATTTCCGGCAACCGCATTGGCGTTGTAGATCTCAGGCCGGTAAATCTTCTGAAAAGACTCCATGGTGCTAATGGTGCCGGCAAGCTCAAGGTTGGTGTAATCGTTGAGCAGGTCGCCAGAAAAATAAAACGCCAGCGGGGCAGCACTGTTGGCAGGCATAAAGTAGCGAACCTGAAGCCCCATCTTCTTGAAGTACTGCTCGGTCAGCGAAGACTCGTTCGGCTGATATTCAACCCCCAATACGGGATGCTGATTATCGGTTCGGTGATAGACCTTGTTATCCGATACGCTCAAGCATATGACGGGAGGCTTCCCGAAATGCTCTTTGTAAACGGGTGAATCCACGAAGCTTTTAAACAAGTTGCCGTGCAGAACACCAAAATCATCCGGAATACTGAAAGTCGACTGGTGCTTGTTATGCTCTAAAAGCCGCACGCTAAAGTCGTAATCTCGGACATAGGATGAAAAGTTGTTCCCTACGATACCGTCGATGCGTTTGCCGGTTTGCTTGTCCAGAAAACTGGTTTTGAGTATCTCGATGATTTGAAAAGGCGCTTCATGGCCCCTTGCGCCAACCTCCATACTCACGGAAATGATGTCGAGTTCGACGCAATAACGACGCCCTTCGGGGTTATCCCAATGCACCAGGGCATTGAAACGGTTATTGATCATTTCCAGCGTATTGCGGAGGTTCTCGCGCCGCCTTTCGCCCCGGGCCAAATTGGCAAAGTTGGTCGTGATACGCGTATTGTCCGACGGACGATAATTCTCATCGAAGCCGATACGCTTGATAGTAAATGCGACGTCGTTATTCATCATCTCGCCTCCAATAGTAAAAAATCGAACCGGTTCTTCGCTTCTGCGGAACGGCCCAATATTTATAAACCGGGCGGCTTTACAGCTTTTAAACCTGACAGCCTTATTCATGAGAAGCTGGCAGGCTCTATAACGAAGAGTGCTGGGGATTTTATACAGGAGTACAAAGATGAATAAAAATGGTCTTATTTCATGGGAAGTTTAGAAAAATTCATAGTGAAAGCCGACTCTTCAACTGAAAAAGATGCTGGCTGCGTTGGGCTTGATGAATTTAGGTAGTCATACGACGCGCTCGACATCCCCGCACTAAAAGTACGGGGTTTTCTGCGCAAATCTGATAAAGTTATTATCCCGCTAAATAGTTTTCTGCAGACTTCATGCACGTTTATATTCTTTCACTGGACACGCTATGCATAACCTATGGATTCCCGTCGTCGCCATTTTCGTCGTTGCGGGCCTGATATTCGGTGGCCAGGCCTATTCCGAGGCCCAGCGTGATGCCCACATCGCCGAGACGATTTCGGAGCGTCTTAATAGCCAAGCACCGGCCGAAATTTCCAACCTGGCGACTGTCAACAAGGGGTATGGGGTGTGCGGCGACTATGCGCTTTCAGGCGCCGAGTCCGGTCGCTTCTACTACAACAGCAACACCAAGCGACTGGCGTTGGGCACCGATGCCCCGCTGTATCGCGACAACTGTGAAAGCGTTTATAACTAAACTCTTGGTTCTCTGGTACGCCCGTCGCGGCCCACCTATGCCGAATGCGCCTTCTTGAAGGGAACGAGGTGCAGCACACCCACCACCACCGAGCCCACCAAAAAGCCAATCACCGCTGAGCACAACGTATTGAAACTCCAGCCCAGCAAGCCGCCCAAGGCACCGGTGGCCTCGCTAATCCTATGCTCAATATGATGTACCCATTCATAGGGGGCGTTGAACCAACCCGTGCCATCCGCCCCCAGGTTGGCCATCAGGATATGTCCTCCCACCCAGAGCATGGCGATGGTACCCACCACTGCGATGGTCGCTAGCACCTTGGGCATGGCCGTGACCAGACCACGGCCCAGTTTCTGCATGCCCGAACTGTCCCGCTGGGCGAGCTTCAGCCCGAAATCATCCATCCTGACCAACATCGCCACCACGCCATACACCAGAACAGTGATGACAAACGCAACCACCACCAGGCTCACCATCTGCGACCAGAATCCCTGATGGGAAACAGTAGAAAGCGCGATCACCATGATTTCGGCGGACAGAATCAGGTCGGTGCGAACGGCACCACTCACGATCTTTTTCTCGGCTTCAGGCCCCTTCTCTACCGCAGGCTTGTCGTCGTCATGCTTGCCAGAAAGCTTGTGCCAGACCTTCTCAGCGCCCTCAAAGGCTAGGTAGCTGCCGCCCACCATCAGGATGATCGGCAATAGCGCGGGCAAAAAGTGGTTCAACAGCAGCGCTGCCGGTAGGATAAAAATCAGCTTGTTGCGGATCGAACCCAGCGCGATTTTCTTCACAATCGCCAGTTCACGCTCCGCTGCCACACCCTGCAAATATTGCGGTGTTACCGCCGTATCATCCACCACCACCCCGGCCGCCTTCGCCGTCGCACGCCCAGCGGCGGCACTCACATCGTCCAATGATGCGGCGGATAACTTCGCCAATGCGGCAATGTCATCCAATAATCCTATCAAGCCGCCTATGGCCATGGATGTTTACTCCGTGAATAACAGTTGCTGATAGTAAAGCACATAGCGGGTTGGCGAATGGCCTCATTTGCCTCATAGGGCAGCGCAAACAATGCCTCGCCAGTGTTTTTTATCGCCAAAGCATGGGAGTCATTGCGCTAGCCAGTATCAGCAGAAGGTTTAATTTACTCTCACTTTGATCACTCATAGTGACTAAAATACACTTCTTATAAACCTCCACCGCCCACTAATGCATCCGAATGGCCTTATGCTCCTTCTGTCTGATACGCTAATAGGGCCAAAGGCACATTCCGAAGAGCAAACGTATGGGTTTGAAAAAGTCAGACTATTAAGCCGCAACAACTTTCCTTTCTTGTTGTTGCGTCTGCCTGCCTAAACCACTTCCTTAAATGTAGGCCGCCGCCAAATAATCTTATTTTCGCTGAGACTTTATTGTGCTTAATAAGAATCCTCGACTGTGGAATTACAACCTGCCGATAGCACACATGATTGGAAGGACTCGAGCTGCCACCTCAGTTCTAACAAATCTTATTGGGATGATAATACATCTCATACCAACTATATTCGCTACTAATTCTGCTTCTATCCTCTACTCGACCTGGGGAACTTGCATAGTATACGGAGGGTTAATAACATGGATTTTAAACTGACATAACAAAAAAACTATTTGTGAACAAAAAAAGGAAGGAGACATGATCTACGAGCAGCTTATTCCTTAAACCTTATACTCTCATCCACTATATTTAGAGACTGAAAATAGTGTAAGCTACGTATTTAGCCAAGTACCACCTCATCGCAACCACTGTGGCCTAAAACAGACAAGTTTTACCCTAACATTTAAATAACGTGGAATCCGGGCATGTGTAAAGAAGTCCAGCTGAGAAGAATCAAAATAGACTTGAGCGGAATAGTGCAATTCTCAGC
>NZ_JBQSVC010000047.1:0-17663 GCF_052376035.1 Halomonas sp. AOP7-E1-9 | reverse complement strand
GAGGAATCGTGGTGCACAATTACATGTACGTATTTGAATGTGATTATGGTAATCGAGTAAAAGAACGGATATTTATTAAAGGAATTCTCAGGAATTTCGACAAAGATTATGCTACTATGGTGGGCGTTATAGTAAATAATAACCCCTACTGTTTGTCGTTTCATATAGCAGTAAACCTTCAAGATGATCCAGTTAAATTTGAGTCATGGCTTAGAGATAATTATCCAGAAAAAATTAAGCGCCACAATGTTTTTCTCCGGGATGCATTTTTGTACAACATTGTGACTTTTATAGATGAAGAAATGGTTGATCTTGTTTTAACTAAAGAAGGTGGTGCAACACCCTTTTTGTGGCCAGAGAAAGAAAGTTTTGAAGAAAAAAATCCACAGTATGCATGTATGAAAAAAAATGAATCTAGAGTTTTTATCAGTCACTCGTCAAAAGACAAAGAACTTATTGTTAATTCACTAAACTCCTACTTTCAAGCAAATGATATAGCAACTTGGCTCGATAGCTATGAGATTGACTATGGAGATAATATTTATTTGAAAGTAAATGAAGGAATAGAGGATTCAGATGTTGGGCTATTTATTTTGACTGACAATTTTTTTGATAGCGAAAGCGGTTGGCCACTGTCAGAATTCTCTACATTCTTTATGGAAATGATGAAATCAAATAAGAAGGTATTAATGATAAATGCAGGTGTATCGCCTGATAAGATGCACGCAATGATGAAGTCATATAAGTACCTAACTTGGAATGATAGATCGGCGTTGCCAGAAATTGCTAATGCTGTGAAAAGAATTCTAAGTGCTTAACAAATCAAGTCAGCAGGGCTTATTTAGCTGTCGCTTCGCTCCAAAACGCCTCTGCTTGGGGCGTTTATTCGTTTATGCCGTTTCTGACGAGGGTTTATGAAGGGCTCTGACAACGATTGACGCATGGAAGATGCTCTCTTTTTATCAGAAGACATGCGTCTGCCTTCTGACTAGATAGCGAAGGAAGGGAGTGAGTTAAGAAATCTAAACGCTGGAAAGTCTATTGGATGCGCAGCGATTTGAATTGGCATCCATACATACCAGAACCTGAGTCACGCTCCATTGATGAATTGTTTGCTATCGTGAATGCTGACGAGAATAGCTGTTTCTTCGGATAGCACCTAACCAGCCATTCCTGTTCGTTCCCGGCTTGGCGGCCGCTCACTGGATGTCCCACATCAGATGCAATCAAGACAGAGCGCCGCAGCGCTCCGCCACTTGGAGCTATTCGCCCAGACCAACCTTGACCATAAACGCACGCGCATGAGCATCCACCGCTTTGATAGCATGGACTATCTGCTTAGGCGTCAGCTCATAGGCCAGATTATGGCTTGATTCGCCTTCCTTCAGTGCCGCTTCGGCCACGCGGTAAAGGTCTTCTTCGCTTGCCTGATCAAGCTTAAGCGCTTTCAGCGTAACCGGTAGCCCTAGCGCTAGGTAGAGGTCCAGATACTCTTCCAGCTCCGCCTGGGGCGTCTGGTCGAGTATTAACTGCGCCACCGTCCCATAAGCCACTTTTTCGCCGTGGGTTAAGTCGTGAATCTCACCATGCAGGGCGGTAAAGCCGTTATGGATGGCATGCGCTGCCGCGAGGCCGCCGCTTTCAAAGCCCAGGCCGCTGAGCAGTGTGTTGGCTTCGACCACGGCTTCAAACGATGGCGTGACGATCTGCGCTTCGTTGGCCTGATAGGCCAGCATGGCGTGCTCGAAGAGGATGTCTTCGCACTTCTCACCAATCGTGGCGCCCAGCAGTGTGGCTTTGCCGCCCGCCATATTGTTGGCGTTAGCGCGAATAGCGGCGCGTGCCTCAACCCAAGTGGCTAGTGCATCGGCAATGCCCGAGGCCAGAAAACGCGGCGGCGCTTTGCAGATGATGCCGGTATCGACCAGCACCAGGTCGGGATTCTTGCTGTAGAAGCGGTAGGACTCAAACTCGCCATCGTCACTGTAGATGACTGACAAGGCGCTGGTAGGCGCATCGGTAGAAGCAGTGGTTGGCAGTATGGCACAGGCTGCTTCGAGCTTTTCAGCCACACCTTTGGCAGTGTCGATGGCTTTACCGCCACCAAAGCCGATAACGACATCTGCCTGCTGCTTGCGGCCGAGCTCAACGAGGCGGTCGATTTCGCGGGTAGAAGCCTCACCTTCGAACACTGCACGCTCGAAACTGACGCCTTCGCCTTCCAGGCTCGCGCTAAGCTCCTTACCCGCGATGTCCCAAACCACATCGTCGGCAATCAGCAGCGCCGTTTTCCCGAGCGCTGACACATAGTGTCCGGCGCGGGCGGTAACACCTTCCCCCTGCACGTAGCGGCCGGGGCTGATGAAGACTTTCTCGTTGATGGCTGTCATGGCAAATCGTCCCTAAAAGAGAGTGGGTTGCCTGACCATTGGTAACACATGAAAGGTGCATGTGTATTGCGGTCGTGTGACTTATTAGCGCTTATGTTGACCGCTGTCAGCTAAATAAAGGAGTGCCAAATGCTTACCACCCAGGATGGGGGAACGCTGGCTAATTTCGGCAGAGGCCTTGCCGACCACTTGTTACAGCGGGCTACCGAAGGTATCGGTAAAGCGTGACACTCGGGGAAGTTAAGTGGCGTTTTGGGTATTCAAGATATTGATATCGCAGGGCATGTTTCAGTACCTGACTTTATTGTTTATTAATGAGGGAGTAATGATCTCTTTAAATTTGGGGAGTCGTGGCAATATGAGCGATGCATACGAATAATGGCGGCTATTCAACCGATTCACACGTTGGCTGGTGTATTTTTCTCACTGTTTAGCGGCCATGCCGATACCAATCAATAGATGCCCCGGAAGAATATGAACTTACTGTTTCTAGGCACCTCCGCCGGTGTGCCCACCAAAAGCCGAAATGTGACTGGCATTGCTTTGCGCGAGAGCAAGGGCAAAGGCTGGTACCTGATTGATTGTGGAGAGGGCACCCAGCATCAGGTTTTGCGTACGAAGCTGTCGTTTCATTCATTAAACGCCATTTTGATTACCCATGTGCACGGCGACCACTGCTATGGGTTACCGGGCATACTGGCGAGCGCGGGAATGAACGGTCGGAAAGCGCCGCTTACCATTGTCGCACCCGCAGGCATCAAAGCGTGGTTGGAGGCTACTTGCGAGGCCACGCAGCTAGGTTTGCCCTTCGCGCTGGAATTTATCTGCTCAGATGACCTGCCGAGCATTGAGTTTGAAAACATGGCAGTTGCCACGTTCAAACTTTCCCATGGGGTGGCGTCTTATGCCTATGCGTTGACAGAGAAAAACATCGACGCTGCCCTGGACATCGAAAAGCTCATCCAGAAGGGGGTTCCCAGAGGGCCGTTGTGGGGGCAGTTGAAAAGAGGGTTCGATATTGAGTTCGCGGGGGAGACATTAACAAGCCATGAGTGCTTACTCCTCAAGCATGAGGCCAGGAAAGTGGTCATCGCAGGAGACAATGCCCAGCCTGAGCTGTTGTGGGAAGCGTGCGCTGGGGCGCAAGTGCTGGTGCATGAAGCCACGTATACGCAGGAAATGGCCCAGAAGGCGCTTGAGGTGGGGCATAGCTACGCCAGGCTTGTAGCTGATTTTGCCGAATCGGTAGCGCTGCCCAACCTGGTGCTGACGCACTTTAGCCCGCGTTATCAGTTCAACCCCTTGGCATCGCCCTCTATCGAGGATATCCGCCAAGAGGCCCAAAGCGCCTATTCGGGCGCGCTTTACCTTGCGCGAGATTTTCTCGAATTTAGTCTGGATAAGTCGGGCCACTTTTCTGAAGTGGCGAGCGAATAAGTTTTCCCGGTTTTAACGATTCTTGCGAATGGGCGGCTACCCGAAAGCAGGTAGCCGCTTCTTGTGATTGCCGGGAAAATCAGTCGCGGCAGTAGCCTTCGCCTGCCTGAACTACCAGGCAGTCTTCCTTCTCCGCTAGCCATTTCAAGCCGGTGGCTTCGCCGTCTCCGGCGCGAAGTAGCTGCTGGCCGTCATTGCGGCTGAAGCTAATGCCGTCGTCTGTGGCTTGCCCTTCGAATGCGCCGTGTTGGTCGGCGTCCAGGCCGTACTGCATTTCAAGCAGATAATGGCCGGGGCCAGCGGAATCATCTTGGCTGACCTCCAGAAATAACCCTTCCACACCGATCCATCGGCCAACCCACTGATCGGTCATCTCATGGTCTGGCTGGCTTTGCCCGGCTTCAGTCTCTGGTGCAGGTGCGTTGGAAGCGGCGGTGTTGTCGTCGTTACACCCGCTAATCAATGTCATGGCGCATAAAACTAACGATAGGGTTAACGCTGTTTTCATCATGGCGAGAGTCACCGGCGGTGGGGGTAGTTGAAGGGTAATCTGAGATTCGTCTTGATCAAGCCCTTTGGCGGAGATTAAAGGTACAGCACTCCCAATAGCGAGCTTTACCAGAAATAGACTACCCTTTTTTTTGCTCATATATTCGCTAAAACACGGTGCTTATATTAGTCACTAACACCTTCTGAGCGTATTCAGCTCACAGACCGCTGCATTAATATTCAGTATCATTTAGAAAATTCAGTACTTGAAAAAGGCAGTGCTTGAGATAGAGCGCGTGGTTAGTAATATTGATGGCAGGAGCCACGATGAATCGTACGCTGTTTGGCACCACCTTGATAAAGCAGGCATTTGACCATGCCTGGTATCACATCAGGACGTGTTTCTCGAAGCACCTCAAACACAGCGTTGAGGAGACTGGTTGGCATTTATTGGACCTTTCTCCACACCTTGGATATCCACTGGCGCTTGAGATTCAAGGTTGGCAAGGCTCTAGGCCTTTCTGTTGGAGAAGTATCAGCGACGGAGTCGTTGTGGCGGAAAGCCGCTTTCTCCAGGCGCCCGGCCTCCCTTTTGATGTTCTGAGTGCCCAAGGCAACGTACTTGGACAGGGGCTACCTTCTGAACTTGTCTCGTTGGGTGATAACGCGCCTTTTGTGCGTTATGCCCTTTACCAGGCTTGTGCCTGCTTACCAGCTGCCAGACAATTAGCGCAAGATTCTCCGTTACTGTTGATCCTCACGCTTGATTGGGCACAGAAGTTAACGATTGAACAAGCTGAATTAGCCGCTTGGCTTTCAGAAAAACGCGCTCGATTATTGGAAATGATTGGCCTACCGGGATCTGCTTCGCTCGCCAGGCTGCTACGTCGTATTCCATTGGCGCCAATGACGAGTTGGCAGCTGTGCTATGCACGCAAATGTTTGCAACAGCCTGATGATGTGGCGCTATTACGGCATCTCGCACGCCCCAACCTTAACCATTTGTGGTTTCTTAACCGCTTTCCTGCTCCTTGGCCAAAGCTGTTGGAGATGGTTGAGCCGAATATGCCGCTGCACGAAATCGCTTGGTTACAACGCATGGCCGAAGACATCCAGCGCCTTGCACCCAACGGTACCCGGCTTTATCGCGTAAACGATATCCACGTGTTACAGCAACTGCATGATAATCTCGTAGAGCGCTTCAATGCTTTAAGCCAGGTTAACCACGCCGCTGCACTGGCACTGCAGTACGGTGATTATCCTGAAGCGCCCATTCCGGGCAATGCCGATATTGTTGCGTTGGAAAGTTGGGATGCCTTACTGGCTGAAGGCAAGCAAATGCATCACTGCATTGGCAGTTATGCGGCACAAGTCAGCGCTCGCCAGGTATTTGTCTACCACATGGAAGCACCAGAAGCGTTAACCATCGCGCTCTCCCCACAAGGCAGCCAGTGGGGAGTGCAAGAAATACGTGGCTATTGCAATGCATTACCGAGCGAGGCGTCACTTGAGGCAATACAGCGATGGTTAACTGCTCACTATTAGGCGTGGGTTGTGGCTTGGGCTTCTGGCAGGAAGGCGTGCTCGTTCACCCATTTAGCTAAATCGCCCAGCGCTTTCATGGCGCCTGCTTTAGTGTACTCGTGGGGCCATGCACTCAATGCTAACCAGCGCCCTTTAACTTCGTACCAGGTATGCGTGTCATTGCCGTCTCTGTACCAACTACAGCTCGGCTGCTTAGTGACAGGCGTTACGTCCAGGAAAGCTTGCTCGATATTTTTTAGCCAAGGGTCATTGCTTGTTTGGCTTTCCAGATATACTCGAACTTCAAAACCGATACTTTCATCGCCTTCTGACACTGAAGAAGGATAATAAATGAGACATATTTGGGCAGCTCCTGAATTACCCCAAGTACTGGGGGAAAAGCGCCAGGCTTTTATATTGTCACCCCAGTCCTCGGGGTTATTTTTGGTATTAATGTCTGTCGTCGCTATTTGCAATGCAGCAGCAATATGACTTTTACCTTCCGCCACCAGTTCTTGCTCGAATTGTTTCAAACGTTGAGATGCTTCATATAAGCTATTGAAATGCTTTAACGAAAAATCCAGTTCGTTTTTTGTCATCGTCTTTTCTTCAGTTGGGTGGGCGATAGAGGCGAGATGCTGTAATAATTCCTGGTAGAAAACTTGCCACTTTGTCTGATTGGACGGGGCCACGTCTTGCCCGTAAAGTGCATACGCCGAGGCCACTATTTCCGAGTAGGATAGCGTCGGCCAGCCTGCGTTACGGGCGGGTATCCGAACATCTTCTTTGGTGTCATCCGGGCATAAAACGCACTTGTAGGTGGTAACCGCATAGCTTTCCAGCAATTTGTCATAGGCATAAAACGGATTATTCGTCGCTGCAGCCCATACTTTATGCTCGATGCCTAATACGAAGTCGTTTCCCGAAACCACTAAGTCCAAGCGTTTGGTTGACTCGCTTTCAACATTCCAGCTTCCTGCTTCCCGTTCGGTAGTGATTGCTTCCCAGTCGACTTGCTGTAGATCGTCATGATCAAACTTACGAGCTAGCGCATGCAAAATGGCCTTGGCTAACCAGTGCGGTGCGCCGGGATAGCCGCCCATAAAGAAGGCCATTAAGTTGGATAGCCGGTTCTCATGCTGACCTGGCCCTGCAACGGAAAACAAATTGGGTGTTAAAGGTTCTGGTTTAGGCAGCAGTGCCAATTTCTCGAAAAAACGCTCCAACGCTGCCAAATCGGCCGATTCTGAAGACATTGATTAATCCTAAAGAGTGGTAAATGGATCCCGTCCATTAGCTTGCTGCCTAATTATACTATTGGCGAATGCGAATCGTATGACTAGGTAACCTTAAATTATCCAGCGATAATTGGTCACGCGATAGCATAGCGTTAAGGGAAACTGTCGGTATTCGTCATCGTTGCCAGGCGGGCCACGTGGCGCTGACGCCTTCTACGTTAACTGATAAGAGCGAATTAAAAGCGCAGCAATAGCTCACAGGTAACGCAGATAGCATTTCGCCCAGGGGCAAGCGCTCCTTGATGTTGTTCGCCGCCGATACCGACAGAGACCGCTTGAAGTGAGGGCTGCCCATCTCTCAATGTTCCATCAAGTATCAGTATTTCATTCGCGTGGCTTTTAAGCTGGTGGCCGTCTGTAAAACAGGTTTGCACCAGGCTTCCAAGGCCCATGATCTGTGCCGTATCAATCCCGTAACGTTTAGCGGTTGCTGCGATGGCGGCATTGAGGTCTTGATTCGGGCGTAGCGTCAGTAAAAGCGCATTGGGCTTAGCAGCACTGCTGGCACCCTGGTAAGGCGCAAAAAGAGGAAACCGGGTTTCTTCATCAGCCGTGACGGCCAAATAGGCGCCTTCTATCGCGATACACGACACCTCAATGTCATTGGCTAATATCGACGCGGGCGCTAGCAGATGGCCAACCGCGGTATGCCCATCGCCTTGCTGCCATATCCCGTGGCAATGCAGGAAAGGTTCACCATCACGCAGGCCTACATGAATGCCTGCGGTGTGTATGTTTGCCGGTGGTGATAAGCGATGCGTTTCACTATACCAGGCAGCATGTTGCCCACTTGGGTCATCGCCCGGGATGACATAGTGAAGCGTTTGCATCGCTGCATTATTGATCGTTAAGTACGCTGACGAGATGGCCTGCTTTTGAAGCGCCTGGACGATGGCGTCATGTAGCGTTTGGCCGCCTTCAAGCGTGAGTGATCGCTCTTGTGTATGGCAGAGCTGCGCCTGGTAGCGCGTTTGTGCAGGCGTGCCTGGGTGTTCGATATAGCCAAGCGCTACCGCATTGCTGGGAGGAGAACTCATGTTGCCTCCTGTAATTCACCACGCTCAGTTAATGTTTCACGAATGAGCTTTTTAGTGATTTTTCCGTAAGCCGTTTTGGGCATTTCTTCCCAGAATACGTAGCTTTTAGGCATCTTGTAGCGAGCAATGCGCTCACTCAGCCATGCATTCAAGGAGGCAGTATCCAGTGGCTGGCCGGGGTAAAGCACACACACGGCCATGCCGACTTCACCCCAGACAGGGTCAGGTACGCCCAATACGGCTGTTTCGGAAATGGCAGGATGGCTAAGCAGCTTCTCTTCGATCTCGCGAGGATAAATGTTGGAGCCGCCCGATATATACATATCCGAAACGCGCCCGGTCAGGTAAATGAATCCTTCTTCATCCCGATGGCCCAGGTCACCCGTTAAAAACCAGCCATCTCGAAAGCTCTTTTGATTGGCTTCGGCGTTATTGTAGTAGCCCGCAAAAACAGCCGGCCCGATGACGGCGATTTCTCCCGTTTCACCGGCGGCCACTTCAGCACCGTTGCTATCCTGAATTTGCACCTGCATGCCGGTACGCGAAAAGCCGCAGCTCCCGATTTTCATGTGGTTATCGTCAACGTGGTGAAGCGCAGGGGGTAGCACCGTTATATTGCCGGTTACCTCGCCAAGCCCGAAATACTGAACCAGCACAGACCCTAATGTTTCCAGCGCTTTCACCTGGTCGGACCGGTACATGGGCGCACCAGCGTAGACAACGTAGCGTAAGGAGGAGTGGTCATGCCGCTTTACACTGGAGTGCTCAATGAGCATTTTGACAATAGTGGGCACGGTGAATAGGTTGGTCACGTTCCACTTTTCCACAAGCTGCCAAATCACCTCGGGGTCAAATTTCTCGTCCGCCGGGAGTATGGTTTTAACGCCGTGAGCGACTTGGGCAAGCTGATGAACGCCCGCGCCGTGCGACAGAGGCGCGACGACGATAGACGCGTCAGAGGCGTTGGTTCCTGGCATCAAGTCACATAAATGGTTAGTGACAACGAAGGCCATTTGGCCATGGGTCAGTACGGCTGCCTTGGGGCGTCCGGTGGTGCCAGAGGTGAAGAAAAACCACGCAGGGTCATCGCGATTAACCGCGGCGGCTGGCATGTGCTGGCCTGAAAAGCGTTCAACCAGCGTTTCGTAATCGACGGCGAAATCACTCTCTCCAATCGAGATCGTCACATCAATAAGAGGGGCACAAGCGGCGGCGTGATGGGTAAAGCTGGCGCCACAAAGCAGGCCTTTTGCCCCAGAGGATTCAGCCAGGTAAGCCACTTCGTCGGGCGACTGACGATAGTTGGTCGGCACCCATACGGCGCCTATTCTCCAACAGGCAAACATCGCTTCAAACATTTGGTGGCAGTTGGAGGACTGAACCAGTAAGCGGTCACCCTTTTGCAGGCCCATTTCATGGCGGAGCGCGTACGCAAACGCTTGTGAACGCTCCTCCATCTCTTTCCATGTCCAGGTCTTTTCGCCCCACACAAAACCAATCTCATTCGAGAAGCGGCGCGCGCTTTCGGTGAGAAGGTGAGACAGATTCATCACTCGGGTAGAAACAGGCACGAGGCTATTGTGTTCATTCAGGCTCATTTCACACGCTCCAGAATAGACACGTAATTAGTGACCGCCGCGCCGCCCATATTGAAGACGCCAGCCAGGTTTGCATTGGGTATTTGCATTTGTTCCGCCTCACCCATTAACTGCATGGCGGCCATTACATGCATGGAAACCCCGGTAGCGCCGATAGGATGACCTTTGGACTTTAGCCCGCCGGATGGGTTGACGGGCAAGGCGCCATCTTTTTGCGTGATACCTTCCTGAATAACACGATAGCCCTCCCCCTTCTTGGCGAGCCCCATCGCTTCGTACTCAAGCAGCTCGGCGATAGTGAAGCAGTCGTGTGTTTCGACGAGGGATAAATCCATAATGTTGACGTCAGCGCTTGCGAGCGCTTTCTGCCAGGCCATCGATGCCCCACGAAACTCCAATATGTCTCGTCTTGAAAGCGCCATTAAGTCATTGGCTTGCGTTCGTGCCCGAAAGGCAATCGCACGCTTTAATTGAGCGGCCGTCTCAGCATCGGCAATAATCATGGCTGCGGCGCCATCCGATATGAGCGAGCAGTCTGTGCGACGCAAAGGGCCTGCGACCGTCGGGTTGTGGTCTGAAACGGTGGCGCAGAAATCGACGCCGATATCTTTGCGCATTTGGGCATAGGGGTTAAACACGCCGTTGGCGTGGTTTTTGGCCGCGATCATGGCGAGTTCGTAGGAGCGGTCCCCGTAGGTTTGGAAGTAACGTTCCGCAATTTCGCCGAACACCCCCGCAAAGCCCCCCGCAATATGGGCTTCTTCACGGTGATAGCTGGCGCTTAGCAGAATGTTGCCCACTTCAGCAGTGGGCGTTGCCGTCATTTTTTCAGCGCCGATGACCAGGGCGATGCGCCCACGCCCAGACTCTATAAAGTCGAGCGCGCCATGCAGCGCTGCGCTGCCTGTTGCGCAGGCATTTTCGTAACGCGTGGCGGGCGTGTGCGCAAAGCGCTCGTCGCCCATCGCCACCAGGGCTGCTTGGAAGTCCTGAGCCGAGAAACCGTTGTTATAGACACCGACAAAAATGCCGTCGATAGCCTCATGATCGACGCCTGCATGAACGAGCGCATCCTGAACCACGCTTTGCATCAGCGCTTGGGTGTCGGGTTCGGGCAATTTTCCAAAAGGGGAGTGGGCCCAACCGACGATCTGTGCTTTTGTCATTATTTGCTCCTGGCGAGGGGAGTGGGAGATGTTTGATGTCTTGTAAATTCAGCGGCTAACAGATGCTCAATCGCTAACGCCTCTTCTTTTAATCTCGGCACAAGCGTTTGGGAACGACGTGGTTCCTGCATACGGCTCTCTATCGCTGCTAGCGAAAGTGAGCCGGCCAGTACGCCATCAGGCCAACGTAGGGCAATGCCGATTCCCCATGAATCCGCAAACACCAGCCCAGGGTTAACGGCATAGCCCTGCAACCGCGTTTCGTTCACCAGGTTTACCATATGCTCTGGAGCCAGTTGGGGGTACTGCTGTTCAAGGAGCGGGCGTTGTGCATCTAATACGTGGGTAATTTCAGCGTCAGGCAGCGCTGCCAACATGGCGAGTGAGCCTGCGCCTACTCCCAGAGGATGATAGGCGCCTTGCACAAGGGCATGGGTCCGAATGGGATAAACGCCGTCTTCACGATACAGACACAGCGAGAAGTGGCCTCGGCGGATAGAAAGACAGGCGGCATCTTCCGTTCGCTGCGCTAAACGAGCGACATTGCACGTAGCCAGTCGCGTCAGGTTATGTTGCTCGGAAGCTCTGTGGCCCAGCAAATAGGCTTCTGGGCCTAATTGATAATGATGATTAGCGGGCGATTGCTCTACCATTCCTGCATTAATAAGTGCCAGCAGCAATCGTCTTACCGTGGGCTTGTTTAAACCACTGTGCCTGGTTAAATCGGCCAGTGAGCTGCCTTCGGCTTGTCGAGCAATCAGGCTTAATAACCCCAGTGCACGGTCGACGCTTTGTGCACCAGCGGTTGTGCTCTCCGTTATTAAGGCTTTGTGTTCCATATTATGGACCGATTGTTGTTTTAATGGCGCGTGTATTGAGCTTATTTTGCTGATACTTTGACTTTCTGGAGTGCTTTTGGCAAATTTTTATTGTCGTATATATAACGAATGGTCCATATTGTGGATTATAACAATCAAGTGCGTTAGCACGGATACGCCACGAGGAATAGAACATAATGAAACGCCATGCTTTTTTAAAAACTGTCTGGGCCACCTCTGCTGCAAGCTTGCTTTTTGCCAGTGCGGCATCCGCTGAAACATTAAGGCTTTCTCATAACACCGGTGACACCACCACGTGGCATGAAGCCGCTGAACTCTTTAACGACTTGTTAAATGAAGCCTCAGAAGGCGAACTGTCGGTTCGTACGTTTCCTAACTCGCAGTTAGCGGGTGGCGACCAGATGCGCCAGTTTGAAATGGTGGGTAGGGGCGCTATTGATTTAGTGATGACCTCCGCCATTAATGTCACGCCGTTAATACCTGAAATGGCTGTTTTTTCACTGCCTTATCTCTACGACGGTTATGATCAGGTAGACGCCACCATGAACGGCGAGCCGGTTAAGTTGCTTGAAGAGATCATGGATGAAAAGGGCGTTAAGGTGCTGGCCTGGGGTGAAAGCGGTTTTCGTGAACTGACCAATAGTAAACGGCCGATTCGTAGCCCTGACGATATGCGCGGGTTAAATATGCGCGTGGCAGGTCCTATGTATGTTGATGTTATGGATGCATTGGGCGCCAACCCGCAGCAAATGCAGTGGGTCGAGACGATCTCGGCATTGCAGCAAGGCGTTGTTGACGGTCAGGAAAATGGAATTGGTGCCGTTATCATTCCCCAGCGTATTTATGAAGTGCAAGACTATATAACGCTCTGGCACTACTCGTATGACCCTATCTTTTTAGGCATTTCCAAGCAGCGTTGGGAAAGCTTCGATGCTGAAACGCAGGAGATGGTTCAGCAAGCGGCTGACCAGGCCATGGCGCATCAGCTCGCCATTACACGCGAAAATACGGCTGAGGGCGTCGACTTCCTTCGTGAACAAGGCATGGATATTACCGAATTGACCCCGGAAGAGATCGAGGTATTTAGGCAAGCAACGGCACCTGCCTTTGATATCTGGGCTGAAAGAGTCGGTCCTGACATCGTTTCCAGCTTTGTCGAAACGATAGAAAGTTCCAAGCAGCAATAACGAATAGCATTTACTGACAATAACTCTGACTAACCTTAGTCAGAGTTATTGGTGTCAGTATAGGGTCAATGCCTTATGAAATTTATAATTAACGAATTTGAAAAAATAGTATGCACTGGCCTCTTCTTGAGTATGGCGCTACTTGGCTTCGCTAATGTCGTTGTTCGATACGGTACTAACTACTCGCTTGCCGCGACAGAAGAACTTCTTACCAATGGGTTTTTGATATTAACTATTTTTGGCGCGGCGATTGCGGCAAGGCGGGGTGAACACTTGGCGGTAACTGTTCTCTATAACGTATTGCCAAGGCACGCTAAAACAGTCGTCTTTATGTTGTCTGTGCTGCTGTCTGTAACGTTACTATGCATGTCAGCCTATTTCTCCTGGGAAGTGTTAAGCAATCAGTTTAATAGTGGAACCCGCTCTTACGGCCTAGGGTTACCCGCCTGGTACTACCACGTTGCGATACCTTTTGGCTTTATTCTCATTGCTATTCGATTTTTGCAGCGTGCATGGCAAGAAATGAACGGCAACGTGGAACCCACGATCGGAGGCGCAGATGTTTGATATCTTCGGCACGCTTTCGACAGGTTCACAGATGATTAGCGTCTTTTTCCTGCTGCTTTTGTTGAGGGTGCCCGTCGCATTCTCACTCGGTCTGTCCGCTATTTATGCCATGTGGCACATGGGGTTTGGATTAGATCTCGCCGGTGATTTGATTGCGACAGGTATTACCAAATTTTCATTATTAGCGATTCCCTTCTTTATTCTTGCTGGAACGTTGATGGGAAGGCTTGGAATCGCTGACCGGATGATCCGATTTTTCAGAGTACTGGTGGGTGGTCTTCCCGGTGGAATGGGCATCGTCGGTACGGTCGTTTGTTTGTTTTGGGGTGCTGTTAGCGGTTCTGGCCCGGCATCGGTTGCCGCCATTGGGCCCATGATCATAAAAGGCATGGAAGAAGACGGCTACCGCAAGGCCTATGCTGCAGGTTTGGTGTGTACGGGCGCGGCCTTGTCGATCGTTATCCCGCCTTCTATCGGGTTGGTGATTTACGGCGTTATTGCTGAAACCTCAATATCGAAGCTGTTTATGGCTGCCATTTTACCTGGCCTGATGATGGGCGGTTTAATGATAGTGACCCTGCCGTGGGGGCGCGTGAAAAACGCGGGAGCTGCGGGATCATCGGGCCTGTCATCTGAACCTTCCGTTATGTCGATGGGCGATAACCCTTACCCGCAACTGGGCTATGCAGGTCGATTATGGGCTTCCTTTAAAGACTCTTTTTGGGGCTTGCTCACGCCGGTCGTTATTTTGGGAGGGATATACGCCGGTGTGTTTACCCCTACGGAAGCCGCATTAGTGGCCACTATCTATGCGTTGCTGGTGGGTGCGGTCATCTATAAAACATTAAGCATCAAAAAATTGTATGAATCCGTTAGTGATGCGGCGGCATCGTCTGCCGTCGTTATGCTGGTGGTTGCTTACGCAAGCCTGTTTGGTTGGGTGGTGACGGTTGATGACCTGGTAGGCACTTACTCTTCCATGTTGTTAGGCATGAGCAACAATGAGTGGGTTGTTTTATTGGTTATCATGCTGATCCTGCTGATTATTGGCATGTTTATGGATGCGGTAACGGTGATGTTTATTTCGTTACCGGTGTTTCTTCCTATTGTGCACCAGCTTGGCTGGGACCCTGTCTGGTTTGGTGTTTTGGTGATGATTAACCTCTCCATTGGCCTGATAACACCACCTGTGGGTATTAATCTTTATGTCGCTGCGAATGTGACAGGTCTTTCCATTGAAAAAATAGCGCGAGGCACCTTTATTTGTGTTGGCGCGTGTTTGGTAGGGCTCGCATTAGTGGCTTTTTTCCCGCAGATATCCATGCTTTTGGTCAGTCAATAATAACGAGAGAAGAGGTGCTTGATGGTCACTAAAAAAGTTGCCGTTGTAACCGGTGGTGCGCGGGGAATCGGGCTTGCTGCCGTAGAGATTTTTCTTGCAAAGGGTTATGACGTAGCCGTGGTGGACATGAGCTACACGGTTGCCAGCGAATTGGCCGAGACGTACAGCGGCGTATTGCCAGTCGAATGTGATGTTTCTAACCCTGATGATGTTAGCGCCATGGCTGCGGTCATCGAGCGCCAATATGGGCGTGTCGACGCGCTAGTCAATAACGCAGGAATAGCCGCTCTTCATCCGATAGAGGAGACTGGCTTTGATAGTTGGAAAAAAATCATGTCGGTGAACCTGGACGGCACCTTTCTTGTCACGCAGGCCCTGACGCCGCTGATGAAAAAGGTATCCGGAGCGATTGTTAACGTAGCTTCTATCGCGGGTTTGCGCGCCAGTACGTTAAGAACGGCTTATGGTACGTCCAAGGCGGCGGTTATTCATTTAACCAAGCAGCAGGCAATGGAGTTGGGCGAGCACGGTATAAGAGCCAACTGTGTGGCGCCTGGGCCCGTAGAGACGGAGCTATTGGCAAAACTGGTGGAAGCCGCGCCGGAAATGAAAGCAAGCTACCTTGAGACCATACCTCTTAACCGGTTTGGCCAAGAGAAAGAAATAGCCGAGGTGATTGCCTTTTTATGCTCCCCGGAGGGCGGGTATGTCACGGGGCAGACAATTGCGGTTGACGGTGGTTTTCAGTCAGCGGGAGTGGGGCTCACCGCCTTACGAAGTGCTAATAACCCGTAAGTAGCTGGCGCAAGCTCCACTCTTGGCAGCATGCGCCACTGCGTTTACCGACCGGTTATGAAATAAATCTATCCCTTCTTAAACGGATTCAACCCATTGGCCTGTTGCATCATCATGCGCTTGGCGAGTGGGAAGCGTTCGGCCAAATGCAGGCTTAGATCACCCAACTGGCGCAGCGGTTTGGCACCGGTGAACAGGTGGTGGAAGCTGTCGGTCGCGGCGATCATGGCCTGGTTTGCCACGCGGCGCTGGCACTCGAAACGGTGCAGGTTAATGTGGTCGCCCGGGTCGCGGCCTTTAATAACCATCTCGGCCAATGTATCGGCATCGTGCAGGCCAATATTTAACCCTTGGCCTGCCAGCGGATGAACCACATGGGCAGCATCGCCAATTAACGCCAAGCGCTTGCCGATATAGCGGCGGGCGTGCTGGCGTTTAATCGGGAAGCTGGCGCGAGCGACAATGCGGGTCAGTTTGCCCAGCCGCTTGGGGTACGCGTTTTCAATCGCCGCTTTAAGCGCGTCGTCATCCAGCGCTTCGCGGGCTTTGGTCGTCTCATCATGGTCGTACCATACTAACGATGCCCGATGGCCGGGTAGCGGCAGCATGGCGATGGGCCCGGTCGGCGTAAAGTATTGCCAACTCACATCCTGCTGAGGAAGCGCTGTTTCCACGTTCACAATCAGCGCCCGCTGATGGTAGTTATGGCTAGTAACCTCGATGCCCGCTAGCTGGCGTAGCGTTGAACGCGCGCCGTCGGCACCGACCACCAGGCGCGCGCTCAGCATCTTGCCGTTATCCAGTTCGACCACCCGTTTGTCGCCAGCAATCAGCGTATTGATAGGCGCGCAGTGGGTATAACAGGTAACGCTGGGCAGCTCTTTAAGGCGCTGCCAAAGGGCGTACTGAAGCGTTCGGTTTTCAATAAACAGGCCAAAATCGTCCATGCCGCTATCACTGGCAGAGAACACGCTATGCCCAGTGCCGTCCAGGTTGGAGACATCGATATGGCGGAAGGGGCAGCAGCGTTCCTGGGGCAGTTCTGTACCGCTAAGCTTAACAAACGCCAGCGAGCGGGCGTTTAACGATGAAATACGCAGGTCATAATCGCCGCTCATGGGGGTAGGCGTGGCACCTCGCTCGATCAGTCCGATAGCGTAGCCCGCGTTACCCAACCGGGCCGCCAGCGCGGCTCCCACCATACCGCCGCCAACAATAATAATATCGTGATCGCTCTGCATGAGGCGCTCCTTCAATGCATGGTCAGGCATCGCTGCTCAGTACGCTGAGACCAGGTACGTTAAGACCAGGTACGTTGCATGTGCCCATAATGTCCTACAGTATCGTCGAGATAGGGGAAACTTGCCTAGGGCATCAATTGACGCAGGCCGTGGAAATGGAAAAAAGTGTGGCCCAAGCGGGGGTTGAACTTGCTCGCTTTATCGAACAGCACCCCAGATTGTGGGTAATTACCGGCGCAGGTGTCAGTACCGATAGCGGTATTCCCGACTACCGCGATGCTAACGGACAGTGGAAACGGCCACCTCCTGTTCAGCATGGTGACTTTATGGCATCGCTCAGCGTGCGTCAGCGCTATTGGGCGCGTGCGCTGGTCGGATTCAAAGCACTCCGCGAAGCCCAAATAAGTGGCGCTCACCAGGCGTTGGCAGCGCTGGAGGCGATGGGGTTTGTAGAGCTTTTGGTAACGCAGAACGTTGACCGCCTTCATCAGCGGGCAGGTTCAAAGCGTGTCATCGACCTGCACGGCCGGGCGGATCTGGTGAAGTGCATGACTTGCCATTACCAGATGATGCGCCACGCCATGCATAGCGAAATGGCCCGCATGAACCCTGCCTTTGCGGTACTTAATGCCACCCACGCGCCGGATGGCGACGCTGACCTGGAAACCGATTTCAGTACGTTTCGCGTGCTTGATTGCCCGCGTTGCGGCGGTATTTTAAAGCCGGACGTGGTTTATTATGGCGATGTGGTGC
>NZ_JBQSVC010000046.1:0-18535 GCF_052376035.1 Halomonas sp. AOP7-E1-9 | reverse complement strand
CTTTTTATTCCATCTTCTGTCGCTAACGCTATTCTTATCAGCAATCTTGGCACTTGTTCTCGCACTCTGGTGCCAACATCGCACCGCTACTACCTGATTCATTATCAATTTTGGAGATAAATAAGATGACAAACATACATGCTACCGGGGCCGACACGCCAGCGTATAAAAATGCATCCCAGAGTTTTTCTCCCGAGCTACTATCTGCTATCCGTGAGCGCTTTTGCCATGTAGACCATTGCCCGTTTACTGGTAAGCGCATTTATTTTGAGAATGCAGGCGGCACTCTGACACTCAAATCAGTGATAGAGCGAGGCTCAGAAATAGCTAGCATCCCTGATAATGAACATCGCAACAACCTCGCTTCTCACGCAATATCACAAGTCGTGAGCAATGGAAAGCAGGCACTTGCAACATTTTTTGGTGCTAATGAGGGGGATAACGTGATCTTCGGAGGAGAAACAGGAACCGAATGCCTTTTCCGACTAATTCGGGCTGCCTTGATGGCTGCGCCGACAGGAGGGAGCGTAATCGCCTGTGAGCTTGAGCACCCAGCAACATTTGACGCGACTGCTCAATGGGCAAGGCGCACCAACCGGGAATGGATGAAGGTTCCCTTTGATACTGCGAGCGGTCGTGTTACTGCAGCTGATTACGAAGCGGTGGTACAGCCAGACACAAGAGTGGCTACCATCATACATACTAGCCCGGTCACGGGCATGGTTCAGGATGTAGCGGGGATTGCTCGGAGCATTAGGAGGATCGCACCAGAATGCTACATCATAGTTGATGGCATCCAGCATGCACCCCATGGTGCGCTTGACGTTGAAGCCTATGGTGTGGACGGGTATGTCATCTCAATGTACAAGGCCTTTTGTCGTTTTAATAATGGGTATGCTTGGGTATCTTCGCGACTGAGTATAGTGGATCACGATCGTCTGGCGGGTAAATCCGATAATGTCTGGGAGTTAGGCAGTCGTGATCCATCTGCACTGGCCGGTGCTGATGAGGTAGTGAAATATCTTGAGTGGCTGGGTAGCTCTTTCACAGACAGCGTTTTGCGGCGTGAACGACTCGTGGCGGCGGGCAGAGCCATGCATAACCATGAAAAAGCGTTAGTTATGCGCTTGATCGAAGGGACGGAGAAGCTTCCCGGACTGGGGTCATTGCCAAGGGTAAAACTGATTGGGCAGGTCGACTCCCCATATCGGGAAGGAACCATCTCTTTTGCAATAGAGGGTATTAACGCCACTCAGGTAGTGGCCTATCTAGGCGAGCATGGCATACGTGTTCATGCCCGAAGCGATGACGCTTTTTCGGGGAACATCCTGCGACCGTTTGGCTTGGCCTCGATAACCCGTATTTCTCTTGCTCACTATAACACTCCTGAAGAAATCGATATTTGTCTTCAAGCACTGGGAACTATTTTCACTGTGCACTGAGGCAAAGGTTCATATTGATCATGCCAGCATCATAGCGACAGTGCCGGTTTGCCAGAGTTATTTTGCGCTCCCGCTATGCCCCGTTGCGGTCTAAGACGGGGAAAGAGCACATTGAATGGTACACATACAAGCGATTCGAAGCGCTTTGCAAGTGCCCTTTATCTCCAGCATCGATTCGGCGATAAGATTTTTTAATCGTGTACTTCAGTTTCGAGTTTTTTAAAGCACTTTGCATCCGTTACGCTCTTTTCGCCTAACTTATTAAGCCATAAATAGTAACTGGCTTTTGAGAAACCGTACCATAGGTGCCGTAATCCCCCCACTTTACGAAGCAGCTATTCGTAGAAATTTAAGCTGTCATCAGTAGCTGCCGAGGAGGGACACCACCAATAGCGGTATCGATGTTAGGGATGATTAGCGACACGTCGGGCAATCGGCCTGCGTCCTTATGCTGAAGGAATTCCTCGTATGTGTTGGTAACGTAGTAGTCAGTCACAGCGACCGCCTTGATCTTCGGCGTCAAGGCTTCGAGCATCGAAAAGTAGGAGCCCTAGGGGTCGGATACACCGAACTGATTGTTGAGGATAGTGCCGGGCGCATGGATATGCGGCTCCCATCTGTGCCACTCAGAACCGCGACTGATCACTTCCATCTCCAAATTCTTATTCTTGTTTGGGTCACCACGTACCACCTCAATAGGAAAGGCCTAACACGGCTGAAATAGCATGCCGCTTTCCCCGGAAGGGCCGCTCAGGGTCGATAGCACCTAAGCACGAGCATTCCTCGTTTCGGCCAAGAGCGGAAATTTAGTAAGTTTTGATATAATGGGTAGTTTGAGTGGTTTGACTACTCCGCGCCTTCTGTAATATTTAGCTAGGCAACAAGCAAATAAACCATGAAATAACTCGTTACCTTTCTCTGTTCACCCTTCGCTAGTTGTCGATGCCTACAGATAGCAGTAATCACAGCGGTGGATCTTGGATCAGAGCGCTAACCAGCTAGTGGTTCTATCCAGAGGTGGCCGTCCAGAACTTAAAAAAGACGCTCAGTGCGGTCACTGTGACTAATATCAATCCCATACCCAGAATTTGCGGCCCTACCAGGGTTTCGCTTAACACTACGACTCCGAACAGCGTCGCGGTGACCGGTTCGACCATTTCCACAACGGTGGCCACGGCCGGGGCAGTATGCTTCAAGCCGAAGTTATAAAGAACAAAATACAAATCTGCGCCGAGCACACCGAGTACTGCGAATGGCGGCCAATCCGGCGTGCCCAGGACAGCAACCGTCTGGCCAACATCACTCGGCCAGATAAGATTAGTGGCAAGTACTGTAAGCGCTATAGAGAGAATAGCCCGCGGGCTACCATGTGGCGCCGCATACTTGAATCCGAAAATGAATATTGCGTAGGACAGTCCGACAAGCAGACCAGCACCTACACCCATCGCCGTAACGCCACTCGCACCGATGTCATAAATCCGTGTAAGCAACTCGACACCAAGAAGTACGACTGCGATCGCGGCCCACTTCAGCGGCGTGGGACTTTCGAGCCTTAGAGCGAAGGATATGAGATATACGAAGACTGGGGCGCTGTACATCAGTGCAGCCCCAACAGCAACACTGCCGTGCGCAATACTTAAGAAATAGAATGAGAAGTTACCCGTTACGCCGATACTGGCGATTTGTCAGGCCTCTACTTTGTGGACGCAGTATTATCCAGACGAGAACGCACAGCAGTCCGCTCGCAACCCGGTAGAAGGAAACCACGAACGCGTCCCAACCGTCGGCTATAAGGATTCCGCCGATCCCGCCAGATAACCCCAGAAAAGCGCCGCCAGCACCACAAAAATTGTACTCGCACCCATCCTGTAACCTCGCTTCTCGTGTTGAACTAACATCGTTGACGGCGGAGAAGGGCGTCATGGGACCCTGCTCCGGGCCGCTGAAAGCAGTGCGTCGGTCACTGCCAGAGTATCAGGTAGGGCCGTCTGTACGCCAGCCAAGCCACTAGGCAGGAAAACCTTCATTTTCAGTTAATCCCCATAAGCCATCCTATCCAGCATCGAATCAGGAGTGCTGGAAATGCGAGCTATGAACAGGCCGATACAAGAGGCCATGTGCTTTAGGCTGGTGCAGTGGGTACTATTACTGGGGTTGCTAAGCGTTACCACAGTAGCCACTGCACAATCTTTTTTTGGCCAGCAGGAGAGCGTTCTTCCTCCAGAGCAAGTCTTCAAGCCAACACTTAGCCATGATGGCGAATCTCTGGAGATTGATTGGCAAATCGAGCCCGACTACTACCTTTACCGCCACCGTTTTTCTGCTGAAGCCGATGGGCGTGAGCTATCGCTGAATATCCCTGACGGGGAAACCATTGAGGACGAGTATTTTGGACGCTCTGAGGTTTATCGTCATTCGTTGAGTATGACCACCCAGCCTGGCAACGCTGAAACGATTACTCTTCGCTGGCAGGGCTGCGCCGATGCGGGCCTTTGCTATCCACCTCAGGAACAGACCTTTGACTTAGCGTCTGCTGGCCAGGACATATCCAAAACGGACGAAACATCGGATGCCACGAACGAATCCTCATTTGAAGAAAGCCCTACTTCCGACCCAGAAAATACGTTGGCAGAAGACCAGCAACTGGCGGCGCAACTGGCCGGAGGTAATTGGTTCTGGACGTTGGCGGCATTCTTCGGCATGGGGCTGTTACTGACGTTCACGCCTTGTGTATTGCCGATGATACCGATCCTTTCGAGCCTGATCGTGGGGCGACGAGAGGTGGGCGAGAGCCACCGAGCGGCAGGCTTCGTGATGTCTACTGCCTTCGTCCTGCCCATGGCGGCCACCTATGCGTTACTCGGCGTGGCCGCTGCCATGGCAGGCGCCAATCTACAAATGCTATTTCAGAACGTCTGGTTTATAGGCCTGTTCTCGCTACTGTTTATCGTTCTCGCCTTGGCCATGTTTGGCTTGTTCGAATTAGAGCTACCGAGAGCGCTTCGCCAGCGGCTTGATGCAGGCATGGCGCGTCAACGCGGCGGGCGTTTAAAAGGGGTTGCCATCATGGGCGCGCTCTCTGCACTGCTAGTGGGTCCCTGCATGACCGCACCGCTAGCGGGAGCGCTACTGTTCATTGCCGATAGTGGCAACCCCTGGTTGGGCGGCGCAGCCCTGTTATCGCTTGGACTCGGAATGGGCCTACCACTCATCCTGATCGGCACCGTGGGTAGCCAGCTTCTACCTAAGCCGGGTGCCTGGATGATTCGCATCAGAGCGCTTTTCGGCTTTGTATTACTGGGGATGGCGATTTGGTTTGTGGCTCGCGTAATACCTGATGCCATCGTTCTCGGCCTTTGGGGCGCTCTAACACTTAGCTTTGCGATAGCCCTCATGTCGCTTGCTCGGAACGAAGGCCTTAGTGGCATCACGTCTCAAGTCTTGACGGCCAGTGCAGCAAGCATAGCCATATGGAGCGCGCTAATGTTAATCGGCGCTGCCGGCGGTGCCTCTGATCCTTGGCGTCCGCTAGCGATTTTTACATCAACTAATGGAGGCTCAAACACAGCAGATTCGATGTCAAACAATGAGCAACCGCTTACCTTTGATGAGGTTGAAGATCTAGCCACGCTTGATGCCCGTATTGACCAAACCGGGGTTAGCGGCCAGATGACGCTCGTCGAATTTACGGCCGACTGGTGCATCTCTTGTAAGGTGATCGAACAGGAAGTTTTCGCTGACCCCACTGTTCAAGCCGAACTGGAGAATGTGCAACGGTTGAGCATCGACGTAACTAACTACGACGCATCTGACAAGGAGATCATGGAGCACTTCGGCATCGTTGGGCCGCCAACGCTAATGTGGTTCGGCTCTGACGGGCACGAGCGGCGCAGTGCGCGCATTATCGGCGAACTAGACGCTGACACATTTCTGAAGCGCTTCGATCAGGCCAAACAAACCGGCAGCAGTACCACTGGAGGTGGTTCATGAGTCCCCTGGATCGCAGCCTCGTTATCGGCCCGTTAGCTCTGAGCGTAGGGCAGCTTTTGCTGATGCTTTCGATAGTTATCGCACTGATCATCGGAGGCTGGCTAGGCCGCCGTCGAAAGGTCAACGTTGGCGATAGCATCTTCAATGCCATGCTCTTGGGTGTGATCGGGGCGCGACTTGTTTTCATCGTCCAATATGGCGAAAGCTACGATACGTTCTGGTCGTGGTTTGACATACGCGATCGCGGCTTCGAGCCGCTAGCGGGCCTTGTCGTCGCCTTGGTTTACCTTGCTTGGCGGCTATGGCGCCAACCTCACGAGCGCGGCCCTCTCGGGACAGCCGTAATATCAGGGGCTCTGACCTGGTCGCTGACGGCGGGGGCACTGACACTCATGGTATCTCAAGGTGCTAGCATTCCTTCGACGGCGTTAACCACGCTTAAGCATGACGAAGTGACTCTTCCCACTATGCTAAGCGAAGCTGATCGCCCCATGGTGGTCAATCTTTGGGCCAGTTGGTGCCCGCCGTGTCGACGCGAAATGCCTGTATTTGAGCAGGCTCAACAAGAGCGAGACGACGTGACGTTCGTGTTCGTCAATCAGGGCGAGAACCTCAGCACCGTTAGTGCCTTTTTACAGCAAGAGTCACTCACCCTCGATAATGTCTACCTCGACCGGAACAATGCGCTCGGCCATGACGTGGGTGCCATGGCCATGCCCACCACGCTTTATTACAACGCCGATGGCACGCTTATCGACACCCACTTTGGAGAGCTGTCTCGCGCCACGCTCGATCGCAGTCTAGCGCGTTTCAACCTCTAACTCACCTCACTTTGGAGACAACACACATGGCCGCTTTCAACGCCTGTATGACACCACTACGCCTCACACTAACGCTTGGGACTAGCATCGCGCTGGCAACAAGTCTGCCTGCAACTGCCGCTGAGTGGCCCGCCCCTATTCAAGAGCTCGAACAGCAAGGTCTCACGATTCATGGAGAATTCGATGCGCCGGACGGGCTGACTGGATATGCAGGTAGTGCTCGTGGCCAGACGATTGCGGCATACCTTACCTCGGGAGGCGAGCATGCGCTAGTTGGTACACTGATTAATGCCGAGGGTCAGGACGTATCAGCTGAGCGGCTAGAGCAGCTCGTCAACGGCCCAAGAAACGCCGAGTTATGGCAAGAAATGGATAGCCAACACTGGGTGCGCGATGGCGATAAAGAGGCACCCCGTATCGTATATACCTTTAGTGACCCCAACTGTCCTTACTGCCGCCAACTGTGGGAAGACGCCCAACCCTGGGTTGAAAGTGGCAACGTTCAGGTTCGTCATTTGATGGTAGGTATTCTCAAAGCAGACAGCCCTGAAAAGGCAGCCGCGATACTCAATGCGGATAATCCTGGCGAAGCGCTGGCTGAGCATTACCGCAACGATGCCATGCCCGAAAATCAAGGGGATGACCAAAGCGAGCAGTGGGTTAGCGAAAACACCCAGCTAATGCGCGATGGCCAACTCTTCGCAACGCCAGCGACCTTTTATCAGGATGACAACGGTGACGTGCACAGTGTGATGGGTGCTCCCTCGCCCGATAAGCTTCGAGCCATTATGGGGAGTGATTCACCTTAATCTAAACGGGTTCAACCCGAAGTCAATTGAAGCGTCACTCGTAGCCCAACACCATTGCCAGATGCGAACGTCACTCGGCCTCCTGCCCGGGTGACAATCGCCTCGACGATCGAAAGACCCAAGCCACTACCTTTAGGATGATCTCCCCGATGAAAGCGCTCCGTCAGTCGGGAGAGGTGTTCGGCAGCAATGGTTTCACCTTGACTAGTGATATCGATGACTGTCATTCCCTTTGATTCCTGTACGGAAATCTCTATCGGCGCACCGGGTGCGCCGTGACGCATCGCATTTTCGAGCAGGTTGCGTAGAACCGTCACGAGAAGCGGCTCAGATAGGGCGACATGTACTTGGTTAACGCCTTGGGGATAATGACAATGATCACGGCTACCGGTTTCTGTCATCGCAGCCACCAGTGCCCCCCCAAGAGGAGTAGGATCAGGACGACGGGCACGTGTGATGTCCTCACTTTCCATTCGCGCCAATAGCAAAAGCTGACCAAGCGTTTTCGTTAGTCGATCTACCCCAGCTTCAGCTTGCTGCATCGCTTCGTACTGCTGGTGACCGTCAACACGCCTCGCGATTTGCAGATGTGTGCGAACGGCAGTTAACGGTGTACGAAGTTCGTGGGCAGCATCGTCGGTAAAGCGCTGCTCCAATTCAAGCATACGTCGCGTTCGTGCCAGTAGCGTATTGAAACTATCGATCAGCGGGCGAATTTCACCAGGCAATCCATGAAGAGGTAGTGCCGAAAGGTCATTGTGTTCGCGCAGAATAAGTCGTTGTTGTAACTTGGCAAGCGGCGCAAGTCCTCGTGTTACCCCCCACCATAGCGCAACAAGACTGCCCACCAGCGCCAGTAGAAATGGGTAAAGCGCGGCCCGGCGAACCTGCAGCAGCAGTGCTTCTCTCTCTTTCAGACGATCAGCCACCGTAATACGCTTGTCGTTATCAACTAACGTGTAAACTCGCCAGCGCTGCCCGTTGTGCTCGCGATAACGATACCCCTCAGCCTCAACGGCAAGCACGTCGTTCATTTCCGGATGCGTACCCGCCACCACTTGACCACGAAGCGATGATACTCGACAAGCGATACCATCCAGCGAAGGAATCGTTGGCGTTTCATCTTCTGTACCGTTCCAAGACGTTGCTGGCACGCGATCCAACAAACCAGCCACCATTCGCGCCGATTGAGCCAGACGCTGATCCAGAGACTCTTCCAACTGCGCCGACAGGTCGCGCATTGACCATATGGCAGTGATACTCCATAGCAGCACGAGAGTAATTCCAAGTGTAGCAACCAGACGTAAGCGCAGATTCATGAGGTCGCATCACTGTTGTATTTGCCAAGTCGATAACCCAAACCTCGCACGGTTTCGATCACGTTGCGTCCCAGCTTGCGACGCAGTTGGTAGATGTGCACATTAAGCGCATTGCTTTCGATCTCATCATCAATACCGTAAAGGCAGTCCTTCAATTGATCGGCGCTCAGAATTCGCCCGCGAGCTCGAATTAATGCTTCCAGCAGCATTAACTCGCGTCGCAACAGGACGACGGGTTCTCCATCCAACGTGACGCTACGTGTGACGGGGTCTAATGCCAGGCTGCCGTGACGAATGGCGTGATCCACTTGCCCTGCCGTACGGCGTAATAACGATTGGAGCCGGGCTGTTAACTCGTCAAGATCAAACGGCTTGACCAAATAGTCGTCTGCGCCTCCCTGAAGGCCCTCGACGCGGCTCGCTACCGCATCTCGAGCCGTTAGCATCAGCACTGGCGTCGCCACGCTCGCATGACGCCAATGCTTCAATAACGTCAAACCATCTCCATCGGGCAATCGACGGTCGAGAATAACAGCATCGTAGTTAATGGTGGCTAGCGCGCCTTTCGCAGTATCCAAGGTGGTGACGGTATCAACCACAAAGCCGCTCAGTGCCAATCCTGCTTCGACGCCAGCCGCTACCGGGGCATCATCCTCGACCAGTAATACCCGCATACTTACTCCTCAAGGTCATAGAAAATGGTTTCTATCAGCAGTATGCCATTAGGGGATGAAGTTAATATGAGGCAGCCCCATTTTGCAGCCGATAGATCGAAACCATCCAAACCAACAACTAAACAGCATTATGTAATGCCAAAAGCCGCCATTATCCACATCCACGCTTCATTTACAGTTAATGTTCATCATGCCTAATGAGCTTTTGGTCGTATAGTGAGTAACGTTTCTTATGAACTCTTGCTTTGTAAAACCTGCAGTCAGTGGTCGACTGCTTCGCTGCGTATTCATGGTGGCATTGTGGCTTGCTTCATTTTCGGCTTTTGGCGAGACCTCACGGCCGCCAGGACATTATCTATTGCCTGAAACCGGCAATATCGTGGGTGAAGCTTATACCGTTCAAGTAGAGAACGAAGAGGATACCTTGCTCGATATTGCTCACGCGCACGGTGTCGGATATGAGGAAATTCGACGGGCCAATCCTGACACCAGTCTTTGGGTTCCCGGTAAAGGGACGCAGGTTCAAATTCCAGCGCAGCACATACTGCCGGATGTGGAGCGTAAAGGTGTGGTCATTAATATCGCAGAGCTGCGGCTTTACTACTATCCCGAGGTGCAAGAGGGAGAAACACCTCGCGTCGAGACTTATCCCATTGGCATCGGCCGAGATGGATTCGATACACCATTGGGGATTACTAAAACCACTATGCGCCTTGAGGATCCCGCTTGGTATCCACCCGAATCTGTTCGCCAGGAAGCGGCTGAACGCGGCGACCCACCGCCCAGTGTCGTTCCGCCAGGGCCTGATAACCCACTCGGTCAGCACGCTATCTTATTGGATATTCCTGGCTATTTAATTCATGGCACGAACCAACCAGATGGTATTGGTATGCGTGCCAGTCGGGGTTGTATCCGTATGCACCCCGATGATATTAAAGCCGTATTTGAGCAAATACCCAACGGCACCCAAGTCAATATTATCGATGAACCGGTCAAGCTTGGCTGGGACGCCGACCACTTGCCGCACTTGCAGGCATTTACTTCGTTTAATGAACAAGAAACGAACATGAACGACTTGCTGGATATCGTTAACTATGCCGACAAATTACCGGAAAAAAGCGCTCAAACATTGATTATGAAGTAATGCAGAACGCGCTTAGAAGGGGGAGTGGATTTATAGAGCCGCTAATTTAGTCCATCTTTTTAGTGAATTTTAGTGGTTGTTATGGGTTTAAACGTGGCAAAGTACTTTCACAAGTGATACTGCCACGTCCGTCGCCAAGTTTACTGTGCCCCATTCCCCATGCAAGTCATCGTTTACGGCGCTCTTCAGGGATAAATGGAACATAAAAAGGGAATAAATCATGGTGGTAAGCAATAGTGGCAACGCTATAGTCGAGCGGTAAACGAGCGCGAAGCTCTTTACAGTCGGTTAGTTAAACCCAGGTTATAAGCCAAGTCATCGTATATTTCCAACTTTGCTAAATGCATTAAGCACGGAGGCTGAATTGCCCCTAGTCTCGTAGACACTCAATGGCCGCTCAGGGTCATAAATTGCCGAAATGAATACATCAACATAAGTTAAATCTCTTCTATCGGCCGAGGCTGTGTGAAAACCTAAAAATCAGTTGGCGGTGACAGTGTTCAGTCGTATTGGCACGACTATCGGCTAGCAAGACAGATCAGAACGCTTTCATTTCATATGCCAAATCCGACGTTAATCGAGATAAAGCCTAAGAAGCCCTTACAAAAGCGCGTTATTGGCTACCGCAAGCTTGGCAGAGCTAGGTCCGGACTAAGGCCTTATGCCCGCAATGCCTGGATCAGACCCTTGGGGCCAAGGATATTCATGACGCGTTTCATGTTGTAGGCAAGCACATGAAGACTCATTTCCGTTCCGACGTTCTTAAGCCCTTTGGTTAAAAAGTGTGTCGCACCCATCCACGCTTTCAACGTGCCAAAGGGATGTTCAACCGTTTGACGACGGGTGCGCATTATATCCGGCGTCTGATCCAGACGTGATGTTACCGCCTCCAATACTTCTTCGTGTTCCCAGCGTTTAATGCGCCGATAAATACCTGTGGTGCATTGCGACTTCATTGAGCAATTCGGACAGGCCGAACTCCAATAGCAATGTAGCGTCTGGCCTTTTTCGACGTTCTTGAAGCGCCAAATAAGCCGCTCTCTCGCGGGACAGCGATATTCATTACGTTCAGGCACATATCGGAACGCTTCCCTGGGAAACATACCTTTGGCCTGGTTTGGCGAAGTTTTGGGCTTAGGGAGATACGTCGTAATACCGGCCTCATGACACGCAAGAATTTCATTACCTGTAAAATAACCGCGATCAGCGACGACGTGGAGATCACTGACGCCGCTAGCATCGCGTGCTTGCTTGGCCATCCGATAAAGCTGACGCCGGTCACTGCCGACATTAGTGACTTCATGGGCGACAATCAGATGATGCTGGCTATCGACAGCCGTCTGAACGTTGTAGCCCACGATTCCCGTTCCTCGCGTCGTCATGGAGCGAGCATCTGGGTCCGTCAACGAGATTTGCTGATCAGGGGCCTCGGTCCTTTGAATTTCAATGGATTGCAGTTGCTGAACTTCTTCTGTGAGGGAGGCGATCTTTTCCTTCAACCCTGTCGTCTGCGCTTCTGTGACAACGGTGGAGCCTTGGTCCATTGCGTCGAGTTGGCGTAAATAGCGCTCGATACTCTTATCGATTTCTTCTGCGCGGCGTTTCATTTTGGCCAAGGTAAAGTTGCGGTCTCGATTGTTGACTGCCTTAAATTTGCTACCATCGATTGCCATGACCGACTGTGAAAAAAGCCCTAGACGCCGACATATAACGACAAAGTCTCGACAGGTGGCTTGGATCGCTTTGCCATTGTGCTTGCGGAAATCGGCAATCGTTTTGAAGTCCGGTGCGAGGCGCTCCGTTAGCCACATGAGTTCAACATTCCGCTGCGCCTCACGTTCAAGTCGGCGGCTGGATTGCACGCGGTTGAGGTAACCGTAAAGATAGATTTTTAGAAGTACAGCGGGGTGATAGGCGGGCCGACCCGTTGCCTGGGGATCAATACCTTTGAAACCCAGCTGTTTGAGGTCGAGAGCGTCTACAAAAACTTCAATGGCCCGAACCGGGTTGTCTTCAGTAACGAAATCATCCAGAAGCTCAGGAAACAACGTAGCTTGGGACCGGGATTCACCTGCAACGAAACGTTTCATCGGTACCTCCCACGATCTGTCATGGGTAGAGTATAGTCGGTACTACGTTTTCACACAGCCTCGACCAAGAGCGGACATTCAGCGTGGACTGATATATCGCATTTCCCTCGACCAATGGAAGACGCGGATTTGGTGGCCCGAAAAAGAAACTCATCGTAGCCGATGTCGCCAGCTGCCAAACGTTTGCACAATGCCCAGATAATGCTTCCCGATCCGATACTTTCATTACCGCGCCATCCATTGAACATGGGGCCGCCCGAAAGCATGATGGCGGGAATATTGACGGTTGGCGCCGCCATCAGGCAGAACAGGGTGGTCTTTTCGCAGCCGGTATCCAGCACCACGCCGTCCAGGGGGTAATCGTGCAGGAATTCGGACGAATCCCAGGTAAGCCAAGTTGCGTTCCAGCGCCGCTGTCGAACGCCGCACTTTCTCGCGAAAGGGGTGCATAGGAAACTCGAGGAGTTCCCTCCTGCTTCACGAATACCATCCTTGGACTGCCCTATGTTCTCCGGACACTTCTAGCCTATTATTGCGATCATGGAGCATAGCGCTTCTCCTAACCAAGTCGAATTGTTAAGACAAAAGTTGTTGAGGCAGGTTCGTGCCGACAGCCACTGGCTTCAAAACGATCGTTCGGCCCCACGATGAAAAAGGCGGGCTCAGCGCAGTAGAAAAAAATGCGGCCGATTAGTTCTATCTCCTGGGGCTTATCCCGGTGCGTAGTTCCAATCTGTCGGCCACCGACCCCGCGCAACCTGACAGGAGGGAAACACTGTAGTCCCGTGTGCGGTGACCTGTTAGGTGTTAACTTTCAATTACTACTAGCTATTAATATATTCCGAGTAAGCATCAGCCAGTTTGGCTAGGTTCGTCTGAATATAAGAGAGATGAATTTGCATGGCATCTAGCGCCTGTGCCGGTTCGCGAGCCTCAATAGCACTTATCAAGGCAGCATGCTCACTGATAATGGATGGAATACGCTGCTCTTCAAGAAATAGCATCCGTACCCGGTTGATATGTAGACGTACAGGATAAATAACGTCCCATACTTCACTATAACCGGCTGCTTCCGCTATTTTTGCGTGTAATTCTTCGTCAAGGCGCTCGATATCAAGGTAGGTCTTTCTACGACAGGCAGCTTCCTGCTCATCAAGATTTAGCTTCAGATCAATGATCTGCTGTTCAGTACATTGCCTAGCTGCATCCTGGACTAGGGCACACTCAAGTGTGGAACGCGCATAATGCGCCGCCATCACAGTATCCTTCTTAATTGGCGTGACGTAAGTACCCCGCTGTGCAAGGATATCCACGAAGCCATCATACTGGAGCCGGATCATCGCTTCCCGTATCGGCGTCCGGCTAAGACTGAATTCATCAGCAAGCTCTTTTTCCGAAATCTTTTCTCCCGGCTTCAGGGACAGGTTAATTATCCTGTCACGTATAGTGGCGTATGCGAAGCTGCTCGTAGAGACTGCTTGATTGCTCTTCATTATATTCATACTCAATATTCCAGCAGGGCCATAAATTCACCTATATCAGCTTCGCTTAAGTGACTATAGCAAGCCACTCAAGTACGAAACGAAGGCTATCATCAATATCTCACTAGTTAGTTAACCGGCGTTATTAATGGCAACCCATTGAAATGGCAGCGCAAATTTTCAACCACCAAATCACGCATGGAAAAACGGGTCTCCCAAGTTCCACTTCCGGCGTGTGGCTGCAGAACGACGTTTTGCATGTGTTTTAGCGGTTCAGGCACATGTGGTTCGTTGCGAAAGACATCAAGACCTGCCGCCCCCAAGGCTCGGCTCTCGAGAAGCTCGATAAGACTATCTTCATCAATCACACTGCCTCGTGAGACATTGATCAGACAGCCAGTGTTGCCTAGAGCAAGCATGACCTCACGGTTTATGATCTTGTCAGTGTTAGCACCGCCCGGCAACGTCACGATTAGAATGTCACTCTCCTCAGCAAGTCGAACCAAGTCACTATAAAAGCGATATGGCAACTCAGGTTTTTCAGTGCTTGCATAATATTGCAAAATACACTGAAACGCCTGAAGCCTGCGAGCGATAGCCTTGCCAATGCGCCCCAGGCCGACCAGGCCAACACGCTTGCCATTGACCTGAGCTGAGAGCGCCATAGGGCCTTGCCTTTCCCAGGAGCCGTCACAAACGTATCTGTGCGCAGCAACGATATTACGCCTTACCGCAAGCGTTAGCCCCACTGCTAGATCGGCGACATCTTCAGTCAGTACATCCGGCGTGTTAGTTACGGCAATATCACGCCGGGAGGCCTCTCCGACATCGACACCGTCATACCCCACCCCAAAGCAGCTTATGACTTCCAGCGCAGGCAGCCGCGACATAAGTTCGGCGCTTACTTGCTGTTCTCCTGTATTCACCACGGCACGGAAATTGCCTTCACAAGCTTCAAGACACGCCTCAAGAGAGCCATGCAGCCAGTAGGCGATAGGATTCGCGAATTCGCTTATTGCCTCAAGAATATCGGGGGACTTGGGGCCAAAAACAAGAACATTCGGAATGTTTTGAGTATCCATAACTAGTTCCATTCTGATGGAAAGTGGGCAAACATCAACGAGACGATGACACCATTAGAGATGCAGAATCGAGTTCCGAGAGGTCGTTACAGCCTAGGAGGCCGAGTATTCGATCCATCTCCTCACGGATGATGTTCAAGGCATGCTCAGCGCCCTCCTGGCCACCTGCCCCTAAGCCATAGAGTGTGGTTCTGCCGAGTAACACAGCGTCGGCTCCCAATAGCCGGGCCTTCAGGACATCGCTGCCACGTCGGAAGCCACTGTCGACGAGTATGGCGAGCTGATTCCCGACTTTTGCTCTGATATCGGCAATTAGCTCCATCGGGGAAACGGAGTAATCCAACTGACGCCCGCCATGGTTCGAGAGTACGATCCCGTCGACACCGACTTCTACTGCGGTGGCTGCTTCTTCGACAGACAGAATACCTTTTATGACAAGCCGGCCCTTCCACTCGTCCCGGAGCCAACGGATGTCATCCCAGTTAAGCGAAGGATCGAGCTGTTGGCCTAACACAGCGGCTGCGCCCTTTACCGACGTCTCGCCAGGAGGCAGCAGGTCGCCAAGATTCTTGAATTGAGGTATGCCATCGGGAATTAGTACATCATTGAGCCAGCGCGGCTTGGTTAACACGTGCAACTTGTTTCTCATAGTTAGCACTAAAGGTCGTGAATAGTTTCTTCTGTCCCACTCACGGTTACCAAATATAGCACTGTCGGTAGTAACAACGATCGTATCGTAATTGGCCTCCTTGCAGCGCTCGACTAACTTCTTAACGTAATCACGGTTGCGATAGAAATAAATCTGCATCCAATGCCATAGGCCATCTATCTTAGAGATGTCTTCCAAGGAGGTGGTCGAGGCATTGCTGAGGGTAAAAGGAATACCGTAGTGTGTCGCTGCCCTAGCTAACTTCGTATCACCATCCTTAGTCACCATGCCATTGAAGCCGGTAGGCCCGATCAGCACTGGCATAGAAATTTTTTTACCAAAAATTGACGTCTCCAGGCTGCGCTGCTTGCTAACCTTCGTTAGCGTTCTGGGAGTAAAGTAATACTTGTCGAAGATCGCACGATTACGCTCAAGAGTCACTTCATCGTCTGAGCCGCCATGAATATACTCATAGACAAAATTAGGTAGACGACGCTTGGCAATCGCACGTAGCTCCTCGACATTGACAGCCTTGCGGTAATTCAATCCTGAGTAAGCACACCTATCCATTTTATACCTGCTATATATTGGTTAATTCTGATCAGTTGATTAGTGCTTACCTACTTAGACAACCATTCCATGGGAACAGTAACTATCTGCGGGAAAAGTATGAAACTGATCAATACCGCAAAATACATTGCCAACATCGGCCATATACCTTTCGTTATATCTAACAAACTTATTTTACTTATACTGCAGCCCACATAGAGCACAGTTCCTACTGGCGGAGTAATTAATCCGATAGACAGGTTGATAACCATGAGGACACCGAAATAGACCGGATCGATGCCCAAACTTTCAACTACAGGAATCAGCACCGGCGCAAAAATTAGAACTGCGGGAGTCATATCCATTACGCAACCGACAAGTAGCAGGAAGGCCATGATAATCAGCAACATGACGGTCGGGTTTTCGGTCATACCTCCAAGTACTGTTGCCAGTTCCGCAGGTACACGGGCCACCGTAATTGCATACGCAGTAACAATTGCAGCAGAGGCGATCAACATCACAATTGCAGTTGTTTTCGCCGTCCCGACCAGTACATCATAGAGTTGACTGACCTTGATCTCTCGGTAGACGAAGCTTATAAGCAGCGCATATACGGCGGCGATCACGCCAGCCTCGGTCGGCGTGAATACGCCGCCGCGCAACCCTATGATAATAATGCCCGGTAGCAATAGCGCCCAGAAAGCACGCAAGAAATAGTGCAGGCGCTCGCGTCCGGTTGCCTTCTCAACACGGCCGGCTGTTGTCTTTCTTGATAACAGATACCAAACCAGCATCATGCCCAGGGCCATAATGAGCCCAGGGACGATGCCCGCCATGAATAGTTGAGTAATAGATACACCACCCACTACGCCGTACAGAATCATGGGGATACTGGGGGGAATGACTGTACCAATGATGCCTACCGACGCCACTAAGCCCGTAGTACTATTTTTATTGTAACCTTGAGCAACCATCATAGGGATCAGAATAGCGCCCAGTGCAGCGGTATCGGCAACGGCCGAGCCGGACAGACCAGCAAACACAACACCGGCAATGATTGCTACATAACCTAGGCCACCACGGAAATGCCCCACTAAGGAGGAGGCAAAATCGACAATTCGCTTCGAGACACCTCCCGCGTTCATGATTTCCCCGGTAAGGATAAAGAACGGTATCGCCATAAGGGAAAAGCTGTTGGCACCGGTAATAAGATACTCTGCCAATGTGCTCGTGTTGAAAATACCTACGAGAAACAACATGACCGATGCAGCAATCATCATAGCGAAGGCAACAGGCATCCCGATCAGCAGCAACGAGAACAGTACCAGCAAAAACTGCCAGATCATGACTCTTCCTCCATAGCTTTTTCCGTCTCTTTATGGTCGCTGGGCAAATTTGCCCATGGCGGCGCACTCTTGTTGAATAAAACAAAACGTACCGTATGGATCACAAAGATGATCGACATGAGTACGACAGAAACTGCGCCAGCGTAGTAATAGGTATTCACTGGAATATCAGATGTCGGGCTACCTATCCCTGCGTTCAATTCGATGAGCCCGAGCAAGCCATCAAGCGCCAGAGCTAGCACACCCACAATTAATACTGTCGAGACTGTATATAAAATCTTTTGCACAGACAGGTTAAGCTTGCTGACGAGGATGTCTACGCCAAGGTGGCTCTGTTCCTTAACGGCGATCACCGAGCCCAAAAAGATGATCCACACAAATAAATATCGAGCAACCTCGCCCGACCAGGCCAGCCCGCTATTGAACATGTAGCGCAGAACTACATTCAAAAAAACGAAAATTACCATCAGGGCTAGCGATACGAAAATCGTTCCCTTGAGTAGATGCTCTAAAGCATTCAATAACTTAAAATTCATAACGACTTCTCGGGAATGGGGGGACTACTATTACGGAGCCATGCTTCTGGCATGGCTCCGCACACCGTTACTGCTCCGAGTAGTTTCTTACCTTGTTTACTAGGTCTTTAGCCCAGTCATACTCTTCATAAAAATCTTCGTAGAGAGGATCCATGGCATCGACCATGTTCTGGCGGAAATCATCGCTCGGCATATGAATAGTCAGGCCTTCCTCTTTAAGCTTGGCCTTGATGTCTTCTTCAGACTCCTGCATGAGCTGCCATTCCATTTCCATCGCTTCTTCGGCAGCTAGCTTGATGACATCCTGGTCCTCTTCGCTCAAGTTATCGAAGAACTTCTTATTCATGAGGTAAATATTGGGGCTGAACATGTGCCGGCTTTCTAGAACGTTGCTTTGAACTTCATACCAACCGGAATTGTAAAGCGTGGCATAAGGATTGTCCTGACCATCAACGACCCCCTGCTCCAGCGCCGTAAAGATTTCCGAGAAACCCAGCGTTTGCACGTTGGCGCCCAGTGCCTGGCCAACATCTACATACATTGCAAGGTTAGGCATCCTCATACGAAGCCCTTCGAAGTCCTCCATGCTAGTGATCGGACGAT